>NZ_CAUQJB010000002.1:0-323449 GCF_963518325.1 uncultured Vagococcus sp.
AACATGTTTAGTTGTCTTTGTCAACAACTTTTTTATTATTTTTCAAAAGTTTTTTCTCAGTGGAAGTAATTTACTTCTCCATGCGACAACTTCATAAGAATAACATAACATAGTTGACGTTGTCAACAACTTTTTTCAAGAAGTTTTATTTTGTTTTTCTTGTTGGTCACATCTCAGCGACATGTAATAATATACCAAGTCTCAGAGGAAATTGCAACTATTATTATCAGTTTTTTGACAAAAAAATGCAAATGCGAATAATGAATTTGAAATCGACTTTTTCCTTCGTAATCCTTGCAATTTAACTCCCTTTACGCCGATGATTATTTGGCTCTGACCTTTAAGAGATAAATGGGTTCTAATGACAAATTAAAATAACAAACTCTTTTTGTTTACTTTAACTAGTTGTTCGTCTTAACTTTTTACTGATACTGTTCAATTATTTTAAGATAAATTCCTTATCCCTCTTCTAAAATAGTTCGTACGTATGAGCTGCACGCCATTTTGTAACTAACCAATCACCTTAACTCTAAAATTAGTCGAAAAAAGACCATTCTCTTTTAACAAAAGAACAGTCTAACTTTTATTGTCATAAGCATTATTGTTTGTTTTGACAGTCTGGACAAACACCATAAAGCTCCATACGGTGTTCATTGATTTTAAACCCTGTCAATTGCTCCGTAGCAGCCTCCACATCTTCAAGACCTGGATAATACGTATCAACTATTTTGCCACAGCTTTCGCAAATCGCATGATAATGTCGTTGCGAGCTGAAATCAAAACGACTTGAAGCATCGCCATAAGCCATCTCTTGCACAAAACCTATTTTTGTAAATAGACGCAAGTTGTTATAAACGGTTGCCACACTCATACTCGGAAAACGTACAACTAGTGATTTGTATATTTCATCGGCAGTTGGATGGGTGTGACTTTCAATTAAATACTCTAAGATGGCATAACGCTGAGGTGTAATCCGAATATCAGATGCCTTCAAGCGATTAATCGCCTCTTCTACTTTTGAATGAGCCATAGCGTTCCCTCCATTTCCTGTTATTACTACTATCATACTATTTAATTGGCCTTATTTCAAGGAACTATTCCTAACTAACAATGATTCTCAACTACTTAAGAAGACCATTCTGATCGAAGGCAGCCAAAATGTAAGGCATCGTAGTACGTGCCTTGATAATAACGGACGCCTCGGAGTCGTCCCTCTAATTGAAAATTAAGCTTATTTGCTACTTTGGCCATACCAGGATTCCCAGACCAAGTAGTCAAACCTATCCTCTGAATTAGAGGTTCTTGGTAAAATAGGCGATCCACCCATAACCTTAAAGCTGCAGTGGCGTACCCCTTCCCCCAATTGGTCTCTTCAAAGATGGCGATCCCCACTTCTAACCAGCGAGTTTCTTCATCCACCCAGTAGTAATTAACTGCGCCAGAGATTTTTCCTTCTATATATAGGCCATTTACTTGTGGAGAAAGAAAGAAGTCACTTTCTGTCAATTCAAATCGCTCAAAAGATAAGGGGTGATAGTCATGTAAAAATGGTGCGTCATAATTAACCCAGACAGGATGTTCCCCTCGGTAGCTAATCTTCCACAAATCTCTTAATTCCGATTTAGTAATCGGTCGTAATTCAATCATCCTGTCCCCTCCCACTTTCAAATCACCCATTATTTAAGACAACGGCTAAAAAAGAACAGGCTATTAGGCACTGCTCTTTTAGTTTAGCACATAACTAGTTAGAAGTGGCTTATTTTTCGTATAAAGCAGTTGATAAATAGCGTTCGCCATTATCCGGAACGATGGCTAGTACTTTTTTACCTGCCCCTAATTCTTTCGCAATATCCAAAGCGACTTTAATGGCAGCTCCAGAAGAAATACCAACAAGTAAGCCTTCGTTTTCTGCAACTTTACGACCTGTTAAAATAGCCTCTTCGCTGGAAACCGAAATTACTTGGTCATAAGCATTCGTATCTAAAACATTTGGCACAAAACCGGCGCCAATTCCTTGAATTTTATGAGGATGGTGTTCTTTACCTTGAAGTACTTGAGACTCTTCAGGTTCAACTGCATAAATCTTCGTTTCTGGATGAGCCACTTTTAGCACATGACTTACCCCAGTTACTGTTCCACCTGTACCGACACCAGCAACAAAAGCATCTAACGGTGTATCAGCAAAAGCTGCTAAAATTTCCTGACCCGTCGTTTCCTCATGGATTTGGGCATTTGCTGGATTATCAAATTGCAAAGGCATAAAGAAGTCATCCTGTTCCGCTAACTCGGTAGCTTTCGCGATAGCCCCTTTCATCCCTTGTGCTCCTGGAGTCAAAATTAATTCAGCACCATATGCTTTCATGATTTTTTGACGTTCCACACTCATAGTATCAGGCATCACAATCACTGTTCTGTAACCTTTAGCAGAGGCAACCATCGCTAACCCAACACCAGTATTACCACTTGTTGGTTCCACAATCGTAAAGCCAGGCTTTAATCGCCCATCTTTTTCCGCCACTTCAATCATCGCTAAAGCAATCCGGTCTTTCACACTACCGCCTGGATTAAAAAACTCTAGCTTCACATAAACATCTGCACTGCCAGTTGGCACGATATGATTCAATTTCACGATAGGGGTATTGCCGATTAAGTCTACTACTGAGTTTACAATTTTAGTCATTTTTAGTTTCCTCCATATCTGATAGTTAATCCATTACTCGTTAGAACGCCCAACTAAGCATTAACATCCGACAATCGAACGAGGAAAAATGGCTGATAAACGATTAATTCCCATGTCATCCATCTCCTTACCTGATCTAGCAAATCGCTGTTATTAGACATACTAACCTAAAATAAGGAAGATTACCACTAAAAACCTCTGATTATTGGGATTTATATCAATAAAAGATTATATAAAACTTAAGTTGTTATTTCTTCGAATAATTTTAGTTGTAATTCCAGAAAGACATGTTACAATTGTTACAACAAGGTTACTGCAACATTAATACCTCGGAAGAAAGGGGAGTGACTCCCGTGAATAGAAAGCTGATCATAACAGCCTGTCTCGTCGCAACACTATGCCTAACTTTGCCAAGGCAATCTTTTGCTGATGACACTAGCAGTTCAAGCCAAGTGATTCCTACAGAAGAAACAAGAACTACACAATCAACTGCTGAGTCAACATCCAATACAAGTCACACAACGAGCGACACGACAACCGAGTCGACAACCAGCGATACAACGGCATCCACTGCTGAATCAACTGCCACTAATCTACCTGAAATTCGTTCGTTGGATGGTCAGGACGATTCCAGTTATGGCAAATTCACAAAAGGGACGCCCGTAACAGCGGAAGACTTCAGACCGATTATCGAAGGAATTGAATCATTCAAAATAAAAAACATTTCCTTCATTGATACTCCGCCAGCTATGGATAAAGCTGGATTAACCAAGGTTAATTTGTTAATCGTCACCGATCAGGATGAAACAATTAAATACACTTATACCTTCCTGACTAAAAACAATGAAGCGACTATTAAAGTCACTGATATTAAATTTGATTCCGAAAAGAATCTACTCTCATTTAAAACTGACCCAAGTTGTGTGGCATATGTTACAGCAGATACCGATAAAGGAACTGCTGAAATCTACACTCACGAAGACGGCATCGTGGCTCGTCAATACAAAACGACGCCCAATCGAATACAAATCATTGTCCTTGATTTAAAAGGTAATTATAGTGACATCATCGATTTTGATGTCGTGGCAAATGACGTCTCCAAAAACGAAACCGAGCCTGAAAAAATAACAAGTTTACAAGATAAAGCCGAAAAAGTAAAAAACGATCGCGATAAACTCCCACAAACCGGTGAAGCTATTGCCAAGTATGGTTTAGTTGGGGGGGCAATTATTCTTCTGGCCATTGGAATTATCGTTTACAAACGTCGCAACTAACCATTTCTGGTGCCTGACTTAGTCAGGCACCTTTTTTAGAATTTTAGCACTCGGGATACTTGCTTATTTAGATACGCACCCGTTACTTCATCGCGCCCCTGAACAAAATAGCGCTGTTCTGAATCTTCTGAACGGCCGATTTCCACAAGTTCGCCAATCTTCCCCTTTTTATGACGGTCAATGATTATGGCTAATTCAGTGTCAGGAAAATCAGACAACATGGAGACATCACCATCACTGTCCCCTGCTACCATAATCGGGCCACTATTTTGATGGCGGCTTGCAATCAGTTCCTTAATGGTCAGGGTTTTTCCCACCCCCTGTGTTTGAGCAAATTCGTCATCCAACTCTGGTAGCATTCGCCCACCTTGTTGCTTTAGACGCATTCCATAAACATCTTCAGTAGCTAAACCATAGCCAAATTTTCGACTCGTTGCAAAAGGTAAAATAACTTCTCGATTAGAAGCAGAGACAATGTAAACTCTGATACCTTTCTCAGTCAATTCTGCCATCAGTTCTTGCATTTCTGGAATCAATCGAATCCCTCTTTTAAATCGAATGCTAACTTGACCACTTTGACTACCGTATGCCTCAGGGCTCTCCCATGTCTCATAGGATAAGGACCTTGTCAGCTCCTCTGCTAGGGTTGCTTCCACCAAATCATGAATCTCCTTGGCTGTTTTACCAGCTAAGAAGTAAGTCACCCACGGATAACTAACGTCCGCTGAAAAAGAGTCACCAATGGCATCGTATAAAAATCGCATTTTCGTGATAAACTCCTGATAAGCCGCAGTCCCTGTTACATCAACTGAGCGTTCTCCCTCCCTACGACTAGCCTGATATAACAGCCTGTAACTTGCGACTATATCTGCGGCCAAAAGCTCCACATTTAAAGCCTTTCCCTCTAGGTTATTCCAGGTCTTAAACGAGTCACTGGGAATTCCCTTAACTAAAACCTCGGCTAATTCCTCGGGATTCAACTCAAAGCTTAACTCCTTTAACTGATAATTAAAAACCGCTTCACCGATATCATTGATAATGCATGTATTGTCCCAATCAAAAACGACATACTGCTGTTGATTTTGCTGCTGATCAATTAATTTACATAATTTACGATAGATTGACTCTTCCCAATTGCCTTTTCTCAACACGCCCTCATCCTCTCTTTTACTCTAGTATAACAAGGCTCACTTGCTTATGACAGAGCTTTAATGTAAAGTTTTGTCACTATCTTTGTTTGATTTCTGTCAACTTTACCAAATAATTACACGACTGCACCACTATCCTTCAGGGCACTAAATTATCAAAGACTTTCTTTTTTTGTTATACTCAATTAGGTAGCTTTTCGCAACAAGTCTTGTGACTCATAAGAAAATCAAGCCCACAGGAAAAAGGAGAAAGTATTCATGAAAAAAGCACTTATTGGAATCGGCGTAATCATTGGCCTAGTATTAGTCGGTTATTTAGGAAATATTGTTCTAATGGCCGTGGGAGGGTCTGTCGGTAATAAAATTATTGACGCCATACCGGAAAAAGATCAGTACTTTACAAAAGATCAGGAGACATTCGTGACACAATTAGATGGTACCTGGGTTCAGCAGAGTGACACCGCAAATAAATTCCCCTTGACCTTTAAAACAACCAAGGAAGATATCGCCATCATTCAAACAGATGAGGATAACCTAGTTTATCCTGCCAAACATGTCAAAATCGATAAATCTATCTTTATTTTGTATAATTTGGGCCAAAAACCGAACATGGAATTAGAACTAATTGACTCTGACACTCTGTCAATTCCTAATTTAAATGCCACCAATGACACACAACCAAGCAACCCCGTCATTTGGAAACGACTTAAATAATAAGATAAGCTGCACGAGGCGTTGCTGTTGCTCTTATTGCTTTATTACGTTGTCCGTTGTTTCTACGCATTAAAATGCTAGAACAACGGCACCACTTAAAATTTGTTGCGATTGAAGCGTAGTGATGTCTCATGAAGCTAGATCCAAACTATGATATAGAGAAAGTTAGATATTTTCCTATTAAGTGACAAAGAGCCCCTAGGTATAACCTTCGAGGCTCTTTTTGTTAGCCATCCGTCTCGACCACACGAACGAACATTCTTATATTAAAATAGAGAGACGGATTGGCACAACAATGATTGATCACTTTGGTATCAATGTCAGCAGTTTTGAAAAAAGTAAAGCTTTTTATCAAACCGTTTCAGTCACTCTCGATTGTGAATTACAGCATGATTCTGGTGTCGCTGGCGGAACTCATAACGCAGCACCCGGCTTACGCTCTCAGTATCATCCAAATTATCATGGACCATTTGTTTATGATCCAGATGGCTATCATATTGAAGCTGTTTATCATGGTGAATAACCCGAAACATCAATGCCAAATCACGCTCTTTTAAAAAAAAAAATCATAGAAATACCACCAAAACAAGGAATTCACTTACGTGATTTGATGGTATTTATCTATCTAAAAATTCGTCCCTAACTGCATGCTTAGGATGTCCCCCCCACTCCTCTACTTTTCTTTAATCCCTTGATCCTGTTCAGAGACTTGATGCAGGTGAGTTCTTACACCATCTTCTGTCCTTACCCCAATAGACTCATAAAGGATGATCCTTTTCGCATTTGGGATAACAGTCTATCCCCTTTATGAGTGTAGACAAATTTCATCTCAATACCAAAGGTTTTCCGAGATGAATGCCGTTGTCTCTTCTTTCACATGACAGGACCCCTAAAAAATCACTACAACCACCATAATCACTATTACTTTTTACTTCATGATCCAGCTCCCTCTCCTCTTCTCAAATTCAGCAATCCATATAAAATAACAATACCATACTTTTTCTGAGGTCATAATAATCGACTTTTAACAATGAATTAGCTTCTCATAAGTGAAACTTACGATCAAAAAAAAAGAATTAAATAAAAAAAATTTCCCAGCAGCTGACAGCCGAGGGAAATTTAAGAATCTCATTATTTTTTTCCAATAAATCAAAACCCTTGCTACTTCTTGTTATCGTCCTCGTCCATTTTCAAAACAGCCATGAAGGCTTCTTGAGGAACTTCTACAGAACCAATTTGTTTCATACGTTTCTTACCATCTTTTTGTTTCTCAAGTAACTTGCGTTTACGAGAAATATCCCCACCATAACATTTCGCCAAGACATTTTTACGCAATGCTTTAATATCGGAACGAGCCACAATTTTTTGACCAATAGCCGCTTGAACCGGCACTTCAAATTGTTGTCGAGGAATTAATTTTTTTAATTTCTCAACAATCGCTTTGCCACGCTCAAAAGCAAAATCTTTATGGACAATAAAGCTCAAGGCATCCACTGTTTCGCCATTCAATAAAATATCCATCTTCGATAGGCGACTTGATTTGTAACCGGTAATTTCATAATCCAATGAAGCGTATCCTTTGGTACTAGACTTTAGACGATCAAAGAAATCAAACACAATTTCTGACAAAGGCAACTCATAGACCACATTGACACGGTAATCATCTAAGTAATCCATTGTCACAAAATCACCACGTTTACGCTGGGACAATTCCATCACAGCTCCAACATAATCATTTGGCACCATAATAGAGGCTTTTACGTAAGGCTCTTCTACGGAATCAATCACACCTGGTTCCGGGAATTCCGCTGGATTATCAACCACAACTTGCGTCCCGTCTGTCTTATTAACATGATAGATAACTGAGGGTGCTGTTGTGATCAATTCCAAATTGAATTCGCGCTCTAAACGCTCTTGAACGACGTCCATATGCAATAACCCCAAGAATCCACAACGGAAACCAAAACCTAAGGCTTGAGAGGTTTCCGGTTCAAAGTCCAAGGCTGAATCATTCAATTGCAACTTTTCCAAAGCCTCGCGCAATTCATTATACTTTGAAGTGTCAATTGGGTACAAGCCACAGAATACCATGGGATTCATGCGACGGTATCCAAACAATGCTTCATCAGCCGGATTGTTGGCAAGGGTAATCGTGTCTCCCACTTGGGTATCTTTAACTGTCTTGATTCCTGCCGTGATATAACCAACATCGCCAACCATTAAACGGTCACGAGAAATACCTTTCGGTGAAAAAACACCTACATCGATAACTTCAAACTTTTTACCGCTTTGCATCATCATGATCTCATCGCCAGGTTTAACCATCCCATCCATGATTCTAACGTTTAAGATTACCCCACGATACGTATCGTAAATAGAATCAAATATCAAAGCTTTAAGAGGTGCCTCAATATCACCCATTGGCGCCGGAACTAATTCAACGATTTGTTCCAGAATGTCCTCGATTCCAATCCCCGCTTTAGCACTAGCAAGAACCGCATCACTAGCATCAATCCCCACTACATCTTCAATTTCTTTACGAACTTTTTCCGGATCAGCTGCCGGCAAGTCAATTTTATTAATCACTGGAATAATTTCCAATTCATTGTCAATTGCTAAATAAACGTTGGCCAACGTTTGAGCTTCAATCCCTTGAGCTGCGTCCACCACTAGAATTGCTCCTTCACAGGCTGCCAAACTGCGAGACACTTCATAAGTGAAATCCACATGACCAGGCGTATCGATCAAATGGAAGATATACTCTTCGCCATCTCTGGCAGTATATGTTAACTCAACTGCATTTAATTTAATCGTAATACCACGTTCTCTTTCCAAATCCATGGAGTCAAGCAGTTGATCTTGCATTTCTCGGTCAGAAACCGTTTCGGTTTTTTGCAAAATCCGATCGGCCAAGGTGGACTTACCATGGTCAATATGCGCAATTATCGAGAAATTGCGAATTTTTTCCTGTCTTTTCTTCATTTCTTCTAAATTCATTATATATTCCTACTTTCTATTCAATCAGCACTCTTGATTATAGCAATCTTTAGGCCACTTGAAAAGTCTTTTCAACTCAAGAGACCAGACTCCGATCCTCACCATCATATTTTTCCACTATTAGCAGATAATTTGGTATAATGAGAAAGTATACTGAATGCTTAATGGATTATTCTATAAAGCTTTTCCATCGTATTAACTATAAGTGAGGGAATAACATGAATCGAGAGCGAATACGTGATCGACTGACAATCAAACCAGTCGAAGTCAAACATTTAACACAATTTAATGAATTACTACGATATGTCTTCCAAGTAACAGATTCAGATATTGAAGAAAGTGGCTATGAAGATGGCAGTGAAGTTGCCAAAGCCAAACGCCCAGTTTTAAAATCAGCCGATGTCATCGGTTGGTTCGATGATAATGATACCTTAGTTTCCCAATTAGCCATCTATCCTTGTGAAGTCAACATTCATGGTGAAATTTATGCCATGGGCGGGATTACGGGTGTGGGCACCTATCCGGAATATGCTAGTCTAGGCTTAATGCAAGATTTAATCGAACTGGCACTTGAAAAAATGCGAGCAAAAGGTCAGTGGATTTCTTATTTATATCCATATAGCATTCCTTATTACCGCCGCAAAGGTTGGGAAATCATGTCGGACATGATGACCTTTAGAGTCAAAGATTCCCAACTCCCCAAACAAGTACCGGTCTCAGGATCCGTAGAACGACTGGAAAACAATCATCCTGATGTCATGGCCGTCTACGATCAATTTGCCCGTAAAAACCATGGCGCCATGATTCGTACCGCGCTAAACTGGGACGAATACTGGCGTTGGGAAAATGAAGAGGAACGGATTGCTGCCGTTTACTACAATGCTGAAAATCAGCCAACAGGGTACTGCCTATACTGGATTGCCGAAGAGGTCTTCCATATCAAAGAAATGATCTACCTTAATCAAGAAGCGCGGATTGGGTTGTGGAATTTTATCTCTGCTCATTTTTCCATGATTAATTATGTGGAGGGAGAAGTTTATCGAAATGAACCCATCGCCTTTCTCTTTGAAGACAGCGAAATGAAAGAAACGATTTCCCCCTTCTTCATGGCCAGAATCGTTGATGTTAAAGAATTTCTGCAACGGTATCCGTTTGACAGCACTGTCAAACCTTTCCACTTTGTTGTAAAAGACCCAGTAGCCACATGGAATAACGGCGTCTTCGGCCTAATCTGGGATGAAGATGATCAAGTGACCATAACAAATGAGCCAATTGGCAAACCAGTCAACTTGGATATTCAAACTCTCTCCACCATGTTTATGAGCTATAAACGACCAACTTACCTTCACAATATCGACCGAATTGATGCTGACAAAGAAACCATTCGTTCATTGGAACGAATCATTCCAAACGAAACTGCTTACTTCAGCGATTATTTCTAAAACAACTTACTCTTTTAGAGACGACGGTTCATCATTCGCCTCTAAAAGAGTTTATTTGTTTATAAAAAAAAATAACCGTTACCATCCGCAAAAAACAAACAATTAACCTTGAACATGTTTTTTCATTCGTGAACCTGTTCAATTTGCAGTGAAAATCAACACACTCACGAAAAAAACTGCTATTATGTGCCATATGGATTCCAGAAACCCATGAGCAACTTAATCGGTCATCAGCAATTATCAAGGCATTGTTCTCAGATAGGCGCTTAACAACAGTTCAAACATATTTAAAGTATTGCCATAAAACAAATGAGGAGCGTGCTGTTCACTAGAAAATTGATTAGCAGTTTTAATCTGAATCGCTAAAGAAGAGGCTTTAGCAATCGTCGATTGAGGATTACCGGTAAAACTAATGACATCGATTCCATTCCCTTGAGCCCGTAAAATAATTTCTTTTAAAGACGTCGTCTCTCCCGATTCCGAAATGGTCAGGACTAATGTTTCCTTCAAAAAATCTGGTTCCAGTAATTCTAAATGAGAATTACTGATACTGCGAAAGCCATGGATGATCAAACTTTCATTGACATAATTGGAAATGATTTGAGAAAACCCTGATGCCAGTATCATGATGTTGGCTTGGCGGTAACGACTTAACAACACACTAAATCTTTCTTGATAAGCGGGATAGTCAGTAACACTAACTTGAGAATTTTCAGGTGAATCATTCTGCCCCATTCCCTCCTTAATTTTAAAGACCAGCTCTGTATAGCCAGAGTAGTTCATCTTTTTCGCTAAATTAACAATGGTGGCAGGGGAAGTGAAACACTGTTTGGCAACCCCACGTATCCCCAGGTCTTTTGTTTCTGACAAATTTTCCTGCAGAAACAATAAAATAGTTTGTTCCGTTTTGTTTAAGCGATATTTATTGATTAATGTACTAATATTCATGCTTTTCACCTCTGGAATATCATATCACATTTTTAGAAATGAGGAAAAATAATGACTAACACACACGATTATATTGAAGATCCATGGGCCCGAGTCATCACTCGAAACGGCTTACAAGGGGATGAAGTCGTTTCCGGCTTACAAAAATCCATTCGCCGTGGCTTAACAAAAGAAGCTTGCGAGTTCGCTTATGAAATGTATATCACCTCACCCCAGTTTGAAGAAAAATTATGGCGTCGTCTTTTAGCTATTTCTGTGGAAGATATTGGCATGGGAAATATCCAAGCTGCACCGATTATCAATAGTCTCAATCAAATGCGCAAAGAATTCGCCTATAACGAATCGGATCGAGCCATGTATATTTTCCATGCCATCCGTCTGCTAGCAGAATCTGAAAAAGATCGCTCCACCGACTTGTTGAAAAACATCGTGATCAAAAGCTTCGCCATGGGATACGTTCCAGAAATACCAGATTTCGCCTTAGATAAACACACTGTTCGCGGTCAAGCCATGGGTCGAGATTCTTTTCACTTTCTTAATGAGGCCAGTAAAGTCATTCCAGAAATGCCAGTCGATAATGGCTACAAAGAAGCCTATGCTAAAATCTTGGAAACCTACGATCCCAAGAAGGTCGTTGAAAGTGCCTTTAACTTTAATTCATGGCAAATTTAGGTAAGGAGAAGAGACAAATGACTCAAAAAAAAACTTTGTTGGAAAAGCTCGATCATGTTCTATCACCTATTGGTACTAAGCTAGGAAATCAAGTTCACTTGAAGTCGATTTCCAGCGGTATGATGTTTGGTTTACCTTTTATCGTCGTTGGGTCCCTTTTTTTAATCATCGCCAACCCACCAATTAATATGGACTTGTACAACCCTAATACGGCTGGTTTTATCCTTCGATTTTTAGCTACTTGGAAAGAGTTTGCCATAGAAAATTACGACCAAATCACAGCTCCTTACAATATGACCATGGGTATTTTTGGCATCATCTGCGCATTCGGGATTGCTTACTCACTGGCTCAAGAATACAAACTTAATCCAGCCATGAATGGTATCATCTCCATGTCTGTCTTTATTTTAGTAGCTGCCAATAGTCAAGATGGACAAATCCCCATGGAATACCTTGGCTCTAACGGCCTTTTCATCGCCATCATTATTTCTCTATTAGTGGTAGAAGTGGCCCGCTTAATCGAACGATTCAACTGGAAAATATCGATGCCTGATTCAGTTCCACCGGCTGTCACAACCTTTATTAATTCTTTATTGCCACTGCTAATCAATATTGTGATTTTTCATGGATTAAATTTAATCATTATCGCTCTGACCGGCAAAATTCTACCGGAATTTATCATGAGTGTTCTGACACCAGCATTAGATATTGCTGGTAACTTGTGGGGCTTTATCGCCATTGTGACATTTGGCAATCTTCTTTGGCTTTTCGGAGTCAATGGTTCATCCATTGTTTTTCCAATTTTATTTTCGATCGGCATTGCCAATACCGGATTAAATGGTGATTTGGTCTCATTAGGAAAAGATCCCACTATCGCCATGAATTTACAGATGTTTCGCATTTCAATTTTCGGCGGAGCTGGAGCCACACTGGGACTGCTAGTTTGGATGTTATGGAGTAAAAAGGCTCAGATTAAAACTCTCGGGCGACTTTCTCTAGTCCCTGGTATTTGTGGTATCAACGAACCGATAATTTTTGGCATGCCTATTGTTTTCAATCCGATTTTGGCAATCCCCTTTTTACTTAATCCGATCATTAATCTGATATTAACCTATTACGCTCAACTGACAGGCCTTATTTCTATGGGATACCTTGTGGACCCTTCTTTTACCCCCTTTTTCGCTCAGGCTTATTTAGCCACAATGGATTGGCGTAATGTGGTTTTCTGGTGTGGATTAATCGCGATTAATGCTGCTGTGTATTACCCATTCTTTAAAGTCTATGAAAAAAATCTTAATTAATCAAGCAAAAAAAAGCGATCCTAAGATCGCTTTTTTTTACTCTTCCATTGCTTTAGTTTCAAAGACTAGCTGTTCATCAACGACGGTAACCGTCACTTGACTCTTCGGTCCGACACGACCAGAAACAATTTCTTTTGCTAATGGTGTCTCCACTTCACGGGTGATGAACCGTTTGATTGGACGAGCCCCGTAAATCGGATCATAGGCATTTTCCGCAATCCACGCTTTTGCAGATTCAGAAATGCTCAATTCAATGTCCTGATCAGCTAGACGAGTAGACAAGTCGCGAGTCATCTTCACAATGATATTCTTTACATCAGCTAAACTCAATGGTGTAAAGAGAATCGTATCATCTATCCTATTTAAAAATTCTGGTTTAAAATGAGCTTGCAACATCCGCATCACTTGCTCATTTGTTTCTTCTGGAATATGTCCATCTTCAGACACCCCTTCAAGCAATAGCTGTGACCCAATATTACTGGTCATAATTAAAACAGTATTCTTAAAGTCCACAATCCGCCCTTTAGAATCGGTTAAACGACCATCGTCCAAAACTTGTAACAAAATATTAAAGACGTCGGGATGAGCTTTTTCAATTTCATCCAACAAGACAATCGTGTAGGGACTGCGACGAACAGCTTCCGTCAATTGACCGCCTTCTTCATAGCCAATATAACCTGGAGGAGCTCCAACTAAACGAGAAACACTGTGTTTTTCCATGTACTCACTCATGTCAATCCTCACCATATGTTCTTCAGAATCAAATAAGTTTTCTGCCAAAGCTTTGGCTAATTCTGTTTTACCAACACCCGTTGGTCCCAAGAACAGGAAGGACCCTAAAGGACGATTTGGATCTTGTAAGCCAGCCCGAGAGCGAATGACCGCATCTGATACAGCATCGACAGCTTCTTCCTGACCAATAACCCGTTGGTGTAAGGTCTCATTCAAACGTAAAATTTTATCACGTTCTCCTTCAACTAAACGGGTAACTGGTATCCCCGTCATCCGCCCCACAACTAATGAAATCTCATTATCTGTGACCGCTTCTTGTACAAGACGGTTTTCTGAGGCTTCATTTTTGGCTTCCAATTCTTTTAATTCAATTTCTAATTTAGGGATAGTGCCATGACGCAAGACAGCCGCTTGTTCTAAATCGTAATTATTTTCAGCCTCTTCCAACGCATGTCGAGCATTATCTAACTCTTCACGTTTCATGCTGACTTTATTGACTTCTTCTTTTTCAGTTTCCCAACGCATCTTCATGGCATTGGTTTCTTCTCTAAGTTCAGCTAATTCTTCTTGAAGAACTTCCAGACGTTTTTTGCTGGCATCATCATGTTCTTTCTTCAGAGCAGCTTCTTCAATTTCCAACTGCATCAACCGGCGTGTCACTTGATCCAATTCTGTTGGCATGGAGTTCATTTCCACCCGAATGGTTGCGCAGGCTTCATCCACCAAATCGATGGCCTTATCTGGCAAATAACGATCAGTAATGTAGCGGTTAGACAAGGTAGCCGCCGCCACTAAAGCATTATCATGAATGTTCACGCCATGGTGAATTTCAAACCGTTCTTTTAAGCCACGTAAGATGGAAATCGTGTCTTCAACTGTCGGTTCTTTGACCAATACCCGTTGGAAACGACGTTCCAATGCTTTATCTTTTTCCATATACTGTTGATATTCATCTAATGTAGTAGCACCAATACAATGCAACTCACCACGAGCCAACATCGGTTTCAATAAATTCCCGGCATCCATGCTGCCTTCAGTTTTCCCTGCGCCGACAATGTTATGAATCTCATCGATGAAGAGAATAATTCGACCATCACTCTTCTTAACTTCTTTTAAGACCGCTTTTAATCGCTCTTCAAATTCACCACGGAATTTAGCCCCGGCTATTAGGGCGCCCATATCCAAAGAAAAAATCGTTTTATCTTTAAGATTTTCAGGCACATCTTTTCTAACAATCCGTTGAGCTAACCCTTCAATGATCGCTGTTTTACCAACCCCAGGTTCACCAATTAAAACGGGATTGTTTTTTGTTTTACGAGATAAAATCCGAACGACATCACGGATTTCTTCGTCACGCCCAATAATTGGATCCTGTTTGCCACTCTTAACAGCTTTATTTAAATCGATGCCGTATTTCTCTAGAGCTTTATATTGTTCTTCTTGATTTTGGGACGTCACACGATCCCCTCCTCTTAACTCTTCAATAGCTTGACGCAACGTTTTTTCTTTTAGCCCTTGAGAGGTTAAAAATTTAGTCAAGACATAATTTTTTAATTTCATCAAGGCTAATAAGACGATTTCAGTAGCTAAATACTCGTCACCAAATCCTTCACGCAATTTATCTGCTTCTTGTAATAAGTTAAATAGATTTTGACTCAATCCCTGACCATATTGAACATTTCCTTCTACGACAGGTAACTTGTCCAGCGCTTCATCTACCTCTCTGACAAAAGCATCCATCGGAATACCTGCCTCCTGATAAAACTGATACGCAAAATGATCTGGTTGTAGAAAAATTTTCCACAAGTGAGCAATGTCTATTTCTTGATGTCGGCGTGTCACTGCTACTTGTTGGGCAGCCGCAATCGCCTCTTGTAAAGTTGTTGTCATTTTTTCCATATTCATAGTTCTGACCTCCTGTTTAAAAGCTTAGTATAGTACGATAATAATCGACTATCAAAACTAACACTAATACATAGTTAATTTTGAAAGCTTGTGCTGACAAAGCCCTATTATTCTAATAGTAATAATACTTTAACTTCATCACAACTCATATTATATCAAATTGGTCAGTAATGGTCAAAGAATAACCATCAACATTTGACTATTTTTTATTAAAAAAACTAGAGAGATTCCCTCTAGCTTTCCGTTATACTATTTTAACACGTAATCGAGTGCTGCATTCCTAAACTCAAACCATTAAAAACATTATCATCCAAAATTCTTTTAGCAGAATTATTTTTGCACCTCTTCGTGAGAGACCTACTCCTTTTATCGACTTCTTAACTCACGTAAGTGCTCTCCTAAAAAATCACCCCCTCAACAAATGAGTGACGCTACCGCTCATTTTATAACACTAAAAACCAACTCAAACAACTTATGTAGATACACCTTAAACCTCTTAAAATAACTAAATTCAGAGTGAGTATACCCATCACTCATCCTTTCGAAAAATCAGATCTATTTTTATTACCTTTTTCACAACTTGTCACACATTACAATTACAATCAATAAATTAATAATACATATATAGTTAACAGTTAGACTTGTCATCAAAAAAAGAGGCAGCATCACGCTCCCTCTAAAGCTACCTTTTCTTAATCAAAACCTTCATCCATTAAGTATCCTTCGGCTTGTTCTTTGGTCTTAAAGACAGCTTCAACCGCACCGCTGGACATTAGTACTGTCCACATATAGTCACCATACTGCAAGGTTAATTTATCCCCGTTGCTGTCACTCCAAATTTCCTCATAACCATTTTCGTACCCATCTTCAGTTAGGCGCAGATAGGCAATTGCCTCTTCTACTAACTTAGTGATCTCTTCTTTTGACCCTTCCATTACGGAAACATAACCATCCTTAGTTTCTTCTTTTGGCAAATAGCCAGCAAAAACAAAGGCATTACCGCTTTTCGGATGTAAGTATTTTACAACCGTTGTTTTTGGTACGGCACTTTCTTCAAAATGGTAATTCAAGCGATTCATGGAAACAGCTTGAGCACTTAATTCAGGGAAACTTTCAAATATTGCTTTTTTTTCTTCAAATGATAACACAGTTATTCCTCCTTAAAATATGATGACCTGACCTACGTTCACTCAGCCAAACTCATCCTGCCTAATACCTGATATTTCTATGTCTTTGTTTCTTTTAATTCAAGAATCTCTTCTTTCAATTCTTGTTCTTTGTTTCGGGCAACGTAAAGCATACCAAGCAGTACAGGTAACACATAGGTCCCAAAACGATACAACAATAACCCTGAAGCCGCGTCAACTCTGCCAACTAAGGGACTAAATAACAACACAAAAATAAAATCAAATGAACCTATTCCCGCAGGACTTGGAATAATTCCTCCTACTACGGACGCCATGGCTACAAGGGACATCGTCAAAACTAGTGATAGCTGATGTTCATCTTGAAAAATCATGTACGGCATAACATACCATGGAACGAGCTTAAGAACATTAATTCCGACTAATTTAATGACATTCGTTCGATCCGTCATAATTTCTCGAACCGTTTCTCTCAAAGTTTCAATCTGCTCGTTAAATGAGGCGATTCGCTTTTGAGCTTTCTCAGTCTTAAAAAAGCGATTGGCTAAGGTCATTAACCACTGATGAAAACGTTGATTGGCCGAGGCTAAAAAAAGCACAAACACAACTAAACTAGTGACGGCTAAACCGATAATAACAGCTGGAATCATGTACGACATCTTAGCCAACAAGATTGGAAATGATAGCAGTAACCCAGTTAAACTCATGCTAATCACCCCAAGTTTATATAACATCATGTGAATTGACGTGACACCCATGCTCTGAGATGTGGTCAAGCCTCTTTGCCGAAAGTACATAACTTCAGCTACTAAGGTACCTGCCCCAAAGGTAATTACTCGATAAAAGGCTGGGTAGCAAAAAGCAAAAAAACCTTTCGAAAATGTCAGCTTTAAATTAAATGGTGCCACAATCCGTCTGTAATTATAGCCTTCTAAACACAAAAACAACAAACCTAACAAGGTAACGCCCGTTAGCACACTAGGCTTTGTTCGTCCAATTTGATGGAATATGTCCCCTAAGGAATTTTTCATAATAAATAAAATGACTACGATAATAACACTGATCAATAAGAAATTTAAGAATAATTTCCCCTTTGGATGTTTCTTCATTACTAAACCCCTTCATGTTACTAAACCATTCATTAAGCCTATTTTACCAGATTTTCATCAAACTACCTAGACAAATACAAAGAGTGTGAGTCATCAGGCCCACACTCTTTCTACAACTAGCTAAATAGTTACCTATCAAAGGTCGATAATAATAATAACACACTTAAAATCGTACCGAGAATAAAGCTAATTTTATATCTTAACTTGTCTTTTTTTTGATTAAACATATATTGACCAAGTAAGCCGCCTAAACCCCCACCAACAATTCCTAAAAGTAAGTATTGCCAGTCTGGAACTAGCCAACCACTTTTTTGATCTTGGCCACGACCGATGTACATTAATAAAAATAAATAACCATTAACCAACACCAAATAAAAAGGAATTGGCGAACTACTAAACACTATGCTTGCTCCTCATTCAGACGAGCGATTTCCACAATAACATCAGTCGCTTTTTCCATGCTTTCAACTGCTACAAACTCAAAACGACCGTGCATGTTTTCGCCACCAGCAAAAATATTAGGTGTTGGAATCCCCATATAAGAAATCTTCGAACCATCAGTTCCACCACGAACAGGTTCAGTGTTAGGTTCAATCCCTAATTTAACCATGGCCGCTTTCGCCAATTCGATGATGCTCATATCTTTTTCAATAATATCACGCATATTGTAGTATTGATCATATAAATGAATCTTAATCCGTTCTTCGTCAAAACGGCTGTTAATCTTTTCCTGAATTTCCGTAATCAATCCTTTACGACCTTCAAATTTTTCACGATTATGATCGCGAATAATATAACTCATAGTCGCTTCTTCCACGTTACCAGTCATGGCCATCAAATGGAAAAAGCCTTCATAACCACTGGTTTTTTCAGGGACTTCATCCGATGGTAACCCTTCGTTAAACTCGATTGCCAAAGCTAAGGCACTGATCATCGTATCTTTGGCAGTTCCCGGGTGAACGTTTTTTCCTTGAATGGTAATGTCCGCTTGAGCGGCACTAAAGGTTTCAAACTGTAACTCTCCCACTGGTCCTCCGTCCATCGTATAAGCAAAATCAACATCAAAGCCCTCAGCATCAAAATTATTAGCTCCTGTCCCGATTTCTTCATCTGGGCCAAAGGCCACTTTAATTTTACCATGTTTAATTGACGGGTCTTGAATCAAGATTTCCATAGCGGTCATAATTTCAGCAATTCCCGATTTGTCATCTGCACCTAAAAGAGTCGAACCATCGGTTGTAATCAGCGTTTGCCCTTTGTAGTTACTTAAGTTAGGGAAATCTTTAAGGGTCAATTTAAATTTGCCCTCTTTATCTAGAGCAATATCTGATTGGCCATCATAATTTTCTACAAACTGAGGCGACACGCCTACTGCATTAAAATCAGCCGTGTCCATATGGGCAATAAATCCAATACTTCTAACTTCTGATTTATCTGTATTACTTGGCAATTCAGCTGTTACAAAGCCATTTTTTTCATTATAATTCACATCTGACAGACCAATTTCTTTTAATTCCGCCACTAAGGTTTGGGCAAAATCAACTTGCGTTTGAGTTGATGGAACTGTCGTGCTCGTTCCATCAGAGCGTGTTTCTGTTTCAACATAACGAATAAAACGAGGTACTAAATTTTTATACATGTGATGATCTCCTTTTTTTGAAAAAGTAACCTCAAATAACTAAGGTAACCATTTCTATATTTTAGGGGCTGCCCCACTTTACCACATTTAATAATAACGAAACGGATTGGTGTCTTCTTTCGATTCAATAAAGGTAATGTTCCAATTATTTTCTTGTTTCCACTGCTCAAATAAGGTCAGACAACGTTCTTGACACAGGACTTCAATATGATGACCAGGATCAATAACCGATATCCCTTCCGCTATCATATCATGAGCTGTATGATAATAAACATCACCGGTTATATAAACATCGGCATTGGCTTTAACGGCATCACGGAAAAACTTTTCACCACTGCCACCACAAATCGCCACTCGTTTAACCAGTTTATCGGGATTGTCCGAAATTAAGCGCAGACCCTCTAATTGGAAAACCTCTTTAACTTGTTGAACAAACTCAACTAAGGTTAAGGCCTCTTCCAAATCGCCTACTCTACCTATGCCAAATTGTTTAGGGGGATTAGCCAAATAAATCAAATCATAAGCAGGTTCTTCATAAGGATGGGCCGCCAACATGGCTTTCACAATTTGATGACGCTGGGTCTCCAATAACATAACCTCAATCTTTGTTTCAGCCACGACTTCCCCTTGATTCAAGCTGCCCAGATAAGGTTCGGCATTCCCAACTGGTGTAAAGCGACCTTCTCCAGCCATCGAAAAACTGCAACCACCATAATCACCTTGTTGCCCTGCACCCGCCTTCTCTAAGGCTCCTCTAACAGATTCAGCATGGTCAGTCGGCACAGTCACAGACAACTTAAGATAAGGCACTTCATGAGTGACCTTTAGAAAGTCAGTTTCACCTATCTTTAACAGCTCGCAAAACCAATCATTTAAGCCATCTTCAACTATATCCATATTGGTGTGGATCGCATAAACAGCGATATCATGTTTAATGAGCTCACTGTACATCTTATTTTGCGGATCATCGACCGTCAGCCGTTTAATTGGCCGGAATATGGGAGGATGTTTCGCCACAATTAAATCCACCTCTTCGCGAACCGCTTCAGCTACCACTTCTGGTCTGACGTCTAGGGTCATCATCACTTTCGAAATCTGTTTGTTCAACGTTCCTATATGTAACCCAACCGGATCATCTGACTCTGCTAAAGCAGGCGGGAAATACTGATCCAACCGCTGAATAAACTCAGTTCCTAACATACTCATTTCTGACTCTCCCCCTCTTACTTATGGGTTCTCCTTTTACTTAGGGAGCCCATGGATTTTGTTTCCTTATAATGCCTCAATCAACTTGATCATGTGAGTCATTTCCGCAATTTTTTCTAGCTGTGGTTGTCTGGCTTGCTCCAGTTGCTTAAGCACTCGTTTTCTATTTAATAAATCAGCCTGCCATTTTTCTTTAAATAAATCAGGGTAGCCAGTCCGAAGAAAGACGCCAAATGTTAAATCCGCTAAACTATATTTAACTGTCTTAGCCACTTTTTCAGCCACGATAATCTCATAAAAACGGCCGTCTTCCATGACAAGTGTTTCAGCTATTATCTCATAGGAATGATTCATCAACCAGGTACGCAATGTTTTTTCACCAACATTTGGCTGTAAAATTAAGCGCTCTTTACCATTTAAGCGACCACTTTGATGCCCTCGCTCCAAGATATCACTTATTAGAGAGCCTCCCATTCCAGCAATTGTAATCGCACTAATGTCATCATCTGTCACAATCGCATCGAGGCCATCGCCCAAACGAACGGTGATGTATTGATCTAACTTCCGTTGTTTCACTAATTTAAGGGCAGCCTGATAAGGCCCCTCAACCACCTCACCTGCCACAGCGTACTCAATCTGTTGATTGAGTACAAGCCAGGCTGGTAAATAAGCATGGTCGGAGCCTATATCGGCAACTCGATCGTTTTTTCTAACATAATGGGCAACACTAGCAAGTCTTTTTGAAAGCTTTTGTTCGTTCATAATTATCGTTCCACACCTTTAATTTCTTTATGCCCATTATAACACTTATCCATTCACCAGGTCAGCTATCTTACAGCTTTTTAATCGAAATAATGGATGCTCCTGGAATTTGTGGCGGCAATGATCGGGTCATTATCGGATTAGCATCCAAGGTTACTTCAATGGCTTGACCAGCTTTAAAGTCATCTGCCTTAAATTCGCCATCCACTTCCTTGGATTCCGCATTTAAAATAACCCCCTCTTCACCGATGCCTTTGGCAATCTCATTCAGGTCACTGACACCTTCAACCTCTGTCATAAAGAAACTGACTTTGTCGCCGTCAACTGTTACATCTTCCTTTAATACACCTTTAATCACAGACTGCTTCATCGCTTCACTTGACTCCGACGAAGCCACACTCGATTCTTTCACACTACTCGCCTCACTTGAATTAACGGTTTCCTTATCTTTCGTACCACAAGCAGCCAACGAAATCACTGCTAATGCTAATGCGCTGATTAACCAGACTTTTCTTTTCATCACACACACTCCTCTTCATTATTAGCGCCAAAAGCCCAACGCTTCCTCCCAATTTTACTATAGCTTTTATACTTTAGACAACTATATGTCCTTCTGAATAAAAATTAAACCAGACCTTTAACAAAATTAAAGAAAATCCAAACTAAATGCCGCTTAAGCCACGTCTCAGTTCTATGTAAAAACAACCAAAAAAGCCGCTAATCTAAGGGTTCCTTAAATTAGCGGCTTCTATTATTTTATTCCAAGAAATCTTTAAGTTGTTTTGAACGAGACGGATGACGCAATTTTCTTAAAGCTTTCGCTTCAATTTGACGAATCCGTTCACGGGTTACCCCAAAGACTTTGCCCACTTCTTCCAACGTGCGAGTACGACCGTCATCTAAGCCAAAACGTAAGCGTAAGACGTTCTCCTCACGGTCAGTTAAGGTATCCAAAACACTTTCCAATTGTTCTTTCAGAAGCTCGTAAGCCGCATGTTCTGCTGGGCTCGTCGCATCCTGATCTTCAATGAAGTCACCAAGGTGGGAATCGTCTTCTTCACCAATTGGCGTTTCCAACGAAACAGGCTCTTGGGCGATTTTTAAAATTTCCCGAACTTTTTCAGTTGGTAAATCCATTTCAGCTCCGATTTCTTCTGGTGTTGGTTCCCGACCTAGGTCTTGTAATAATTGACGTTGAATTCGAATTAATTTATTGATGGTCTCAACCATATGAACAGGAATCCGAATCGTTCTTGCTTGGTCAGCAATCGCACGAGTAATCGCCTGACGAATCCACCAAGTGGCATATGTTGAGAATTTAAATCCTTTAGTGTGATCAAACTTTTCAACAGCTTTCATCAACCCCATATTACCTTCTTGAATCAAATCAAGAAACTGCATGCCACGTCCAACGTAACGTTTCGCAATACTCACAACTAAACGCAAGTTAGCTTCTGCTAGTTTTTGTTTAGCTTCTTGATCCCCATCTTCGATACGTAAAGCTAATTCAACTTCTTCTTCTGCTGTTAATAATGACACACGACCGATTTCTTTCAAGTACATCCGCACTGGATCATTAATTTTAACACCCGCAGGTGCTGATAAATCTTCATTGACTTCCTTTTTACTGACTTTTTCTTCTTTTTGCAAGCTTCGGGCAGCTGGTTCGCCAGATTCATCCACAACACTAATTCCTTGGTCTTCTACTTTTTGAATAAGGCTGTCCATTCCCTCAGAATCCAATTCGTAAGGCGTCGCTAACTTATTTGTTAGCTCATCATAAAGAACTTCGCCTTTTGGCTTGTACTCTTTGATAAACGCAGATACTGCTTTACTATATGTTGTTTTATTTGCTTCGACTTCTTTTGACACGGAAGAAAGCCCCCTTTATTATTATCATACACTTTTTAATTCGCGTTGAATATTTATTATTTCAACAGTTAATTCTTGTTCTAACTGCTTATTCCCTGTTCGGCTCGCTTCTTTTTGGGCGATGATTTTTTGTTGTTTTACAGACTCTAGTCGATATCGCTTTAGGGCCAATAAATAATCATCAATTTCTTTAACAGAACTTTCCTCAGACATCTCGATGTACGAGACAGTGACAAACTTTTCTTTTAAATAATCTTCTTGAAGATAGCTGAGAAAGTCAGCCTCAACAAATGTTCCTTGAGTCAACATATAGTCATTAAAATGACTATATAACTCCTGGTATTCATCATGAATAAACGCAAACTCGCTGACTTGGTTGATTTTAGCACGAACTGCTCGCTCATGCATAATACGGAATAGTAGCATTTGCTCAGCTTTCTCACCATAAGTCATTGGCTTCACTTGATATTCTTTTGGCGAACGACTTTCAGGTGCTGGCATCGGTTCATCATAGTGTGGTTCCTGATAATCCATTGGCGGCTCGTAGTGGTTAAACTCCGGCGCTTGCCGTTTCTGCCTATTTTCACGAGACTCTCGATGACCGTCCTTTTGGGCGCCACGAATTTCCTCTGTAATGGCCTCAACTGAAATTTCAAATTCTTCAGCTATTTGATTGATATAAACCTCTCTCTCAATCACAGAAGGAACTTTCACCAATTCTTTGACTATTTCTTGCAAATAACCAAATCGTTCTTGTTCGTTTTTAAGATTTTTACCTCGTTTAAAGTAACTCATTTTAAAGGTGAATTCCGTCTCTCGCCCATTTTTAGTCAAACGAACAAATTCCTCGGGCCCATACTTGCCGATATAATCGTCTGGATCTAAGCCATCTGGCAATCTGGCAATGCTCAGTTCCAAGGTCGTTTCACTGGACAATAAGTCCAATGCTCTTTTGGTCGCCTCAATCCCAGCAGAATCCCCATCGTAACACAGTAACAACTTATTAGACGTACGCTGAATCATTTTGATTTGCTCATTGGTTAAACTGGTTCCCATGGAGGCAACGCCATTTTTAACCCCTGCATTCCAAGCTGCAATAACATCCATAAAACCTTCAAAAAGCGTTAACTCCTGCTCTTTTCTTGCTTCATTTTTAGCCTGATCGTAATTGAAAAGAGTCTGCCTTTTATTAAATATTAAGGTTTCCGGACTATTTAAATACTTTGGCATTTTATCATTGTCAAAATTTTCCACTTGAAGAATTCTGCCAGAAAAGGCAATGATTTTTCCCTGAGCATTACGAATTGGAAACATGATTCGCTGATAAAAGCGATCAAGCCATTCACCGTTATCCCGCTGAGTCATTAAACCTGATGCATCCAGCAATTCATCACTGACCGCTTCATTTTCAAAAATTTTCTTCAACAAAATACGTTCTCTTGGTGCAAATCCGATTTGGAACTCAGTGATAATGTCTTCGGTCAACCCGCGGCCTTTTAAGTAATTCAGGGCTTGTTCACCTGCTTGGGTATTCAATAGCACATGATGAAAGATATCTGCGGCTTTTTCGTGAAGTTTGATTAATTCATTTTGTTGACGTTGATGTTCATTCGGTTCAGCTTGACTGGCGTCAGTAAACTCATATTCCAACTGGACATTGCCCATATCCGCTACTTTTCTAACGGATTCTGGAAAAGAAAGACCATCAACTTCTTGAAGAAACTTAAAAACATTACCTCCCTTGCCACAGCCAAAACAATGATACATCTGCTTATCTTCCGCCACAGAAAATGACGGTGAACGTTCTTCGTGGAAGGGACACAGGCCAAAATAATTTTTTCCTGATTTTTTTAATTGGACATACTGACCAACAACATCGACAATATTCGATTGTCGCCTGATTTCCTCAATAACCTCTTGAGGGATACGTTGTGACATGTTGTTCACCCCACATTCTACTTAATGTGATGCGTTAGTATATAAAGGTCGCACTAAACAGAAAAACCATTTAGCGCGACCAAAGATAAACGTACACAAAGATACATATTCCATTATAGCACAATCGGTTGATTTTTCAATCATTATGTTTCAGAAAATCCGCTAAAACTATTCCTCCTTGGTCAGTCAATCACCACTCAAAAAAAACTACCCATCGTTTCCGATAGGTAGCCATTTTATTGACATTACGACTCCGTATTATCACTTGGTGTCTTTTGTTCTGGTGTTGCGGGTGTCTCACTTGGTTTGGATGCTTTACTACCATTACTAATGGCAATATTAACTACATAATCCATTGCCACGTATTGGTTATATGCACTCATGTCTACGACTTTACCACGTTCTTCACTTGAGTCGACGTAGTAAGTGGTATACGTAATATTAGCACCTTTGGAGCGATACTCTTCAAAGAATAATTTCTCTAAGTCACCTTCCAACGATCCAAAATATGATCGCAGATAAGGTCGCCCTGCTGAATAAGTCACCGTAACAGGTTTTAGATCTTTCATCTTCATTTTTGTCCCTGCTTCAACCGATTGTGAAATCAATTGACCGTAAGGAACATCACCTGAAAAAGTGGTTTTAACATTAACGGATAATCCTTCCGCCGCAGTCGCAGCTGTCTCTGGTGTATAGTCCCAAAAATTAGGCACAGTGAAGGCTTTTCCTGTCGAAACTTCAACACTCATTGCATCTCGTTTCGCTACTTTTTGAGCTTTCTCAATGCTTTGAGACACAACCATTCCCTCAGCTACTGTATCGGAATCCACTTCTTTGTATTCCATCTTAATTTCATTGGTCTTAACCCAAGTCTCTACTTCGGATTTCGGTTTGCCTTTAAAGTCAGGAACTGGTACATCTTTTTCAAAGGTTTCTTTGCCTTTAGAGAAATAAGCAACGGCTTGATCCTCTCGCTTGTAGCTTTCAGGTTTGATCTCTTTGTCATTAATTTCCTGACGGATAAATTTCCCTTTTTCGACAGTGTCACTATATTCCTCAAGAATCGATAAATTCTCTGCTTTGTGCTCAACGACCCACTCATCTGCCGCACTTTTGTTCATTTTAGAAAAATCTGGTAGTGGAATTTGTTCTTCTGGGTCAGGACCTAAGCTTGAAACCAACTTAACAGTTGACTTCTTCTTGATCTTTTTACCAGACTTAACATCCTGTTTGACCACTGAATTAACTTCTTTATCAAAATCATACTTTTGTTCCACATCTAACTTCACATCATTCTCAGATGCCCAGGCACGAGCTTCAGAAATATTTTTACCTGTGAATTTGGGCATCGCGACATGCGTGTAAGAATAATACATCCAGTACAATGCTATAGCAACAATAACCCCAATGACCGTAAAGATGATAATCTTCAACCGTTTCCGCTTTTTATAAGTGGGATCGATTTCCGTCTCTTCTTCACTGAAACGACTCGTTGTCTCCTCGTCGTCAGTCGCTACTTCCGCAGTTGGCCTCTCGACAACAGCCGAGGTATTAGGTTGATCCTCCGGATAGTAATCATCTTCTTCACTACTGTCTTCAATGTCTTCGAATTCCCCTTCAACCGGTTCTGACATATCTGAATAACTAACCGGCTCTGGCTCAACTACCTCGACGGCTTTCTCTTCACTAATCGTCTCTTCCATAACGGGTTCAGCGACTTCCTTTTCACGTGAACGAGGCTTGCTTGACGAGCGTTTTTTGCGAGCGGTACGAGTGTCAGCTTCATCCTTAGTTGGCATTGGATCATGTGATTCAGGTGCAAGTTTTTTACCATTTTTTTCTGAAATAGTTTTTTCATAGTTTTTTTTGTCGAAATTAGATAAAAAATCACTCATATTTATTCAGTATTCCTTTTCTTAAGTACAATGTTTCGTCGGATAGTTCGGCGATTTCATTGGAGTGGGTTACAACGATAACACATTTATCATGTTCATGGGCTAGTGTCTTAAAGATCTCTACAATTTCCGCTTCCATCTCTTCATCCAAATTACCAGTCGGCTCATCAGCTAAAATAATATCAACGTTTGTCGCCAAAGCACGGGCAATGGCAACCCGCTGCTGCTCTCCACCCGATAATTTATTAACCGGACGATCCGCCTTGGTTTTTACAATGCCGATATAGTCTAATAAGTTATAGGCGACTTCTTTCTGATCAGCAGGTAAGTCATTTTCAGTGATAGCCATTGGCACTAAGACATTCTCAGCCGCTGTTAAATAAGGAATCAAGTTATAACTCTGGAAAATAATGCCGATATCATTTCGACGGTATTTTTCATAGCCAATCTTTTTAATGTCTTTCCCTTTATACAACACTTCGCCATCTTTCGGCGCATCTAAGGCCGCGATTAACGACAAGAAGGTAGTCTTCCCTGAACCCGATTGTCCAAGAATTGTATAGAACTTGCCTTTTTCAAATTTAACACTGGTATCTTTCAAGATGAACCGACGCTTATCCCCATCTTGATAATAATAATTAACTTTTTTTGTTTCAAGTATTGCCATTTTTGGTTCCTCCTTACATCATAATTTTCTTCGGATTTAGTCGCAATATATAGATTAGCGGAACAATCGTTGATAACAACACTGTGCCAAGTCCCACCACGTAAAAGATGATGATATAGCCTAGTGATAGTGTTACTTTATAGGAATTAGTAACATCGGTACCGTCAACTGAATTTCCTGCGTTTAATTGCTCAAGTTCATAATCATAATTCATGCCACCCATATCTTCTTCTTCTTTAGCCTTCATTTGTGTTTCAATTAAAGAACCAGAAACACCTTTAGCTAGAATATTACCAGTAAAAACAGATAAAGTAATTGCAACAAAGGCAATGACTACAACTTCGATGACGATTTGTCCGATTACTTTTCCACGAGTCTCGCCTAAGGATAAGTATATACCTAGTTCATGTTTGCGATCGCGCAAGAATAATAAAACAACTAATGAGATTATCAACAATGTCGCACCTACGGAAACAAAAATGACATATGTCGCAATTTTCGACATATTTTTAACAGGGGCTGCGATTGAATCGTACTGATCGGTTGACATGATTAACTTACTGTATTTATCAGGTAACAAGGGTGTTACTTCTGTCCGAAATGCATCCGCATCTTCTGGTGACTTTAAGACAAAATACGGGGTTACTGATTCGAATGACTCATTAGCTTCTTTTTCAGTCATTTCACTTTTCATCTCAGGAAACTTCTCTTCAATCCCTTTTTGAAAGTCTTTTAACGTTTTAACTACTACATCATTTGGTGCATACACTCTATTATATTGTTCCATTTCAAGAAAAGGGTCCATGGAATTAGGATCCGCTTTTTTTTCAGTTTTTTCTTCCTTTTTTAATGGTGAAAATAGCCCAACTATTTCGTAAACTTGATCTTGGAAGAAATATTCTTTTGGTGCCGGTTCAGCATCACTGTCAGACTCACTTGCAGCACTATCCATCGCTCCCCAATTCTCAGAGCCTGCATCCATCACCAGTTTATCCCCTACTTTTAAACTATTTTCATCCGCCATTTGCTTGGAGATTACTGCAACTGCCTTCCCCTGACTAATCTCTTCCTTAGTAAAAACCCGTCCACTAACTATTTCAATCTTTTTTTCTTCAACATCCAGAATTTTCTCATAATTGACACCTTTTACACCAAACTGGTATTTTAATTTGCTTGAAGGATCTGTATAAGACATCCCACTATCCTTCATACTTTTAGGCTCATACCCTTTAAGTTTAGCTGTTTGCACCCAATTATTAACCGAATAATCATAATATTTCACATAAGATAAACTACCAATGGTTTCAATTTCCTTTTTTGTAACGCTCTTCATATCAGGACCTTTTTCAGATTGAGGATTATCCTTATAAAACTTCTCCATCTCCTTCTGATCAAACCCAATCGTTGCCGTCCCGCCTAATTGTCCCTTAATGTTCTTCTCAACACTTTTAGTCGCTTGTTGAATGGAAATTGCGCCAGCAATGACATTTCCTAAAATAAAGACAACTGCGAATAAAATTATCGATTTCCCTTTTCTTCGTGTAACGCTAGCTAGCGCACGTTTGAAAAAATTCATTTCTTCATCCTCCATTAAACATGCTAAAAAGCACCATTTTTTATTTCGTTACTTTGACTATACCATAGTGAAAAATCAAATACTATCAAATTTGGGAGGTTTAACCTTCCAATATTGTCACCTTGAATAGGGAAGATTGGTAAAAAAAAAGACACTGCTATCAAATAAGATAACAATGTCTTTCTATGTTTTTACTTTTTAGGCACTTCTGCGATTATTTCTACTTCAACTAACACATCTTTTGGTAAACGAGCCACTTCCACACATGAACGGGCAGGCAGTTCATCACCAAAATAAGAGCCATAAACTTCGTTAAAAATACCGAAGTTTTCCATGTCTGACAAGAAACACGTAGTTTTCACAATGCTGTCGAAATCACCTTCGATTGTGTCTAAAATAGCCTTAATATTTTCCATGACTTGCTTAGTTTGTTTTTCAATAGTCGTTTCTTCCACATCACCAGTAGCTGGATTAATGGGAATTTGACCTGAAGAAAATAACAAACCATTGACGATATTCCCTTGGACATAAGGCCCGATTGCTGAGGGTGCTTTTGCTGTTTCAATCTTTTTCATAAATTACTCCTTTATTTTTTATTGTTTAACAATTAATAAATCTAAGCTAGCAAACGACAAGACCAATCGCGCAATTTTAAATAATTGACGAAGTCGATTTTCGCGAACAGACTCATCTTCCGCCATTACCATTGTATCATTAAAATAGGCTTCAATCAGAGGCGAAAGGTTTTTTAATGCCTCATAATTTTCGCTTAAAGTTCGTTCACTTACATTTTTTTCTACTTTTTCTACCGCCTCATATAAGGCTTGTTCCGCTTCATTTTCAAATAAAGCTGGCTGGATAGCCTCTTCGACCCCTTGTTGCAACAGTTCTTGGCCTTTTGCACCAAGGTTCATGACCCGTGTCAAGGATTCAACAGATGGTTTAAAGTCGCTATCTTCATGACGTTCCTTAAGAATCGTCGCCACTTCGACCATTGTCGCTAAATCACTTTGCTGAGCATTTGTCACAGCTTCGATGATATCATGACGAATGCCTCGAGTGCTTAAGAATTGCTTCATCCGACCTTTAATAAAGTCCGTCACGCCTTCTTGAGTCTGAGCCAATTCAATACCAAACCGTTCACTATCTGCATTAATTATCTCAGCAATTTGACTTTGAAGACGAATCAATGGGAAATTCCACCCCATTTGAGTCACAATACGGATAATGCCATATGTCTGTCGACGCAAAGCGTAAGGATCATTAGAACCACTTGGTATCATGCCTACATTAAAGAAACTCAGAACAGAGTCTGTCTTATCCGCTACCGCTAACACGGCGCCAATCTTAGATTCGGGCAAGTCACCTTCACTTGAAATCGGCAAGTAATGTTCGCGAATCGCTTGAGCAACCGCTGGATCTTCCCCTTGCATCAGGGCATATTTTTCCCCCATAATTCCTTGCAACTCTGGGAATTCACCAACCATATTAGTCACTAAATCAAATTTGTAAATCTCGGCTGCACGGTCTAGGTGAATTAATTCAGTCTCGGTTAAACCAACTTCTTGCCCAACGAGATGAGCAATCGCGCCAACACGTTGCATTTTCTCGTAGATAGAGCCGATTTTCTCATGGAACGTCACGTGACGAAGCTTAGCCACACAAGCTTCAATGGTTAAGGCCTGATCGTCCTTATAGAAAAATTCAGCATCTTCCAAACGAGCTCTTAGAACTTTTTCATTTCCTTTTACTACATTGTCCAAATGTTCTCCATTGCCGTTACGAACTGAGATGAAAAATGGTAACAATTGACCTGAGCCATCACGAACATCGAAATAACGTTGGTGTTCTTTCATCGATGTCACTAACACTTCATCTGGAATAGCCAAGTATTTCTCTTCGAAACTTCCCGCGAACGCTGTGGGATATTCCACTAGATTAGTGACTTCATCCAATAAATCCTCATCTAATTCGACATGCCACTCTTGTTCTTGAGCAATGGCGCCAATTTGTCTTTCAATTAAAGCCTGGCGTTCTTCCCCTTTAACATAAACCGATTGTTCAGCTAATTTAGTCTCATAATTCGCCGCATGATCGATTTCCGTCTCCTGGCCTAGGAAACGATGTCCACGAGAAACGCGGCCCGAATGGATATCAACCAGGTCAAAAGGAATCACCTCATCATCCAATAACCCAATCAACCAGTGAATCGGACGAATATATTTAAAGTCATGAGTTCCCCAATGCATGCTGACAGGGAAGCTCAGACTTTTGATAACATCAACTATTTTAGGCATAACAGCTTGAGCGGTTTGCCCAGCCACAAATTTATTAATATGAACGTACTCAATGCCCTTAATTTCTTTAAAAAATATATCATCAGTGGTCATGCCTTGACCTCTGGCAAACCCTTGAGCCGCTTTCGACCAATTGCCCTCTGAATCTTGGGCGATTTTCTTAGCGGGTCCTTTAGCTTCTTCTTCAATATCTGTCTGTTTCTCGGCCAAACCATTGATCCGAACCGCTAAACGACGAGGCGTCGAAAATGGGTCGATAGACTCAAAACTTAAACGATTATCCTTTAAGAATTTCTCTGTTTTTTCTTTTAACTGTTTGATGCTAGGGGTCACTACCCGTGCTGGCATCTCTTCCAAACCGATTTCCAATAAAAATTGATACGTCATCTTAGTTAGCCTCCTTGTTCAATAATGGGAATCCTAATTTTTCACGTTCAGCCACAAAGGTTTTTGCAAGCTCACGGGCCATTTTACGAATTCGAGCTAAGAAACCAGCTCGCTCTGTGACCGACACTGCCCCTCTAGCGTCCAGCAAGTTAAAGGCGTGGCTACATTTTAACACATAGTCGTAACCAGGATGGACCAGCCCAGCTTCGATACATTTTTGTGCTTCTTTTTGGTACATTTCAAATAGCATAAAGAGCATCTCTTGATTGCTTTCTTCAAAGGCATATTTCGAATGCTCGTACTCTGGTTGAATAAAAATCTCGCCATATTTCACGCCATCTGTCCACTCTAAATCATAGACACTTTCCACTTCCTGAATATAAGAAGCCAGACGTTCAATCCCAAATGTAATTTCACTCGTCACAGGCTTACACTCTAATCCGCCCACTTGTTGGAAATAGGTAAATTGTGTTATCTCCATGCCGTCAAGCCAAACTTCCCAGCCCAGACCAGCACAACCCATTGACGGATTTTCCCAATTATCTTCAACGAAACGAATATCATGTTCCAAAGGATTAATTCCAACTAATTCCAAACTCTGTAAATACAGCTCTTGAATATTATCGGGAGAAGGTTTCATGACCACTTGAAATTGATGATGTTGGAACAAACGATTAGGGTTTTCACCGTAACGTCCGTCATCTGGACGACGTGACGGTTCTACATAAGCCGCATTCCAAGGTTCAGGTCCAATTGCCCGCAAGAAAGTATACGGACTCATAGTCCCGGCGCCTTTTTCAGTATCATAGGCCTGCATTAGCATACAGCCTTGATCTGACCAAAATTTTTGTAATGTTAAAATCATTTCTTGTACTGTTAACTTCTTTTTCATTTGATCTCTCCTCCATTGTGCTCGCTTATTTGCGACACACTTCTTAATAGTAATGTAAGACTGACATAAATAAAACTCGTCCCTATGCTTAACATGAGTATGTTAAACATAGGGACGAGTTAATCGCGGTTCCACCCTACTTCTGATTTCCATCAGCAGCTTCGTTAAGGTTACTCAAGAGCGCCATTCAATCTTTTTCCGCAAATTGGCTTCCACTATCCCAATCTCGCTTTGTTTAGAAAACTATCTACTATTCTCCATCACTGTAACTTTTTTTATTACACTAATAATAGCCTTTAGTTAATAAGCTGTCAACTAGAATCACCATTATTTTAATCGAGAAGCCCCATTATGGTTCCCGCTTGTTTTCCAAGATGCCATTAACCGCTTAAAAAATTCGCCCATCTTTAGCCAACGCCATCACTTATCTTCTTCACCTTCAAATTCAGTGGCTGTTTCCACCTTGGGCTCCCGCTTAGGAATTCTCATGGTTGTCTCCCAATTTTTCATCTCATCAATAAATTTTTTGCTCTTCAAATGAATGCCTACAAATTCATCGTAAAGTAAATCGATGGTCTTGCGAATGTCTTCTTTTGTTTCATCTTTTAGCTCAATGCTTTTAATTTGATCTAAGCTGATACTGGAGAACAAACGCATAAAATGAATAGCCCGTGGTTTAGCATGGTAACGACGGTCATCCAAGTGCCAGTGCCGTTCGCATAACACACCAGAATACTGGGATGAAAAATCAAATTTACCTTGAGTCTCCCCACAAACTGCACATTGTTTCCACTGAAACGCAAAACCAAAACGGGCCAGTAGTTGCAATTCAAATATATTCGTGATAATTTCAGCATCTAATCCCTGGTTTAAATAGGTTAACGCCTGGCGGGTAAATCCATAAAGAGCCGGATCATACACCAGATCTTCAATGGCCACATCAACCAAATTTAATATATAGGTAGCATAGGCACTAATAAAAATGTCCTGCTGGATTCGCTGAAAGCCATTAACCTCTTTCGAATCGTTTAGGAAAGACAGACCCTCTTCCCGAAACTCTCCCACAAAGACCGCTTCTGTAAATGGTAAAATAGCTGTTGTAATGCTGTTGTTTGGTCGATTAGCATTCTTGACAAAAAACATCATCTTTCCATGTTTTTCAGTAAATATTTTGACCAACTTATCTTTTTCACGGTGGTTGCGGGCAAACAGGATGATTCCTTTTGATTCACTGCTGCTACTTTTCATTTGCCAACGCCTCCCTTTTTTCCCTGAGTTCTCTTGTTATCATACTCTAATTTGGCTGATTTTCCAACCCATCCAAACTGAGATAACTTCTGACTCATAAGGAAAAGGCATCGACGATTGTACGTCAATGCCTTTAGTCTTAATAGTCCATGTCACGATAGCCGTAATCTTGGAGATATTTTTGTTTATCACGCCAATTTTTTTGAACTTTAACCCACAATTCCAAATAAACTTTATTGCCCAATAAATTTTCAATATCTTTACGAGCTTTAATGCCAATGTCTTTCATCATTAAGCCGCCTTTACCAATTAAAATGCCTTTTTGGCTAGAACGTTCCACAATAATGGTTGCTTGAATATGGACCTTATCGTACTCATCACGTTTCATGTCCTCCACTACAACCGCTACTGAGTGAGGCACCTCTTCTCTGGTCAATAAGAGGACCTTCTCGCGGATTAGTTCAGAGACGATGAAATACTCCGGATGATCCGTTACCTGGTCTTCAGGATAGTACTGAGGGCCTTCTGGCATCTCTGCTTCGATTACCTCTAATAATTTTTCTACATTATTGCCTTCTGTTGCCGAAATCGGCACCACTTCTTTAAAGTCCATTTGCTGGCGATAGTCTTCAATAATCGCAAATAGTTTATCCGGATGAATCGTGTCAATTTTGTTAATAATCAAATAAACTGGCGCTTGGCTATTTTTTAACCGCTCGATAATAAAATCATCGCCGCGGCCACGAGGTTGCTCCGCACTCACCATGAAGAGGACCGCATCCACTTCCCGTAAGGCACTATAAGCCGTTTCCACCATAAAATCACCTAAGCGATGTTTTGGTTTATGAATACCAGGTGTATCAATAAAAACAATTTGAGCATCTGGTGTTGTATAGACACCTTGAATTTTATTTCGTGTAGTTTGTGCTTTGTCACTCATAATCGCTATTTTTTGACGAACGATACGATTTAACAAGGTTGATTTCCCTACATTCGGGCGACCAATAATGGCTACAAACCCTGATTTGTGGACTGAACTCATTTGATTTCCTCTTTCTTATAAAAAATTACTTAACATCGCCCAAACTTTTGGGACAAAGATTAACGCACCGACTACCATGGCAAAGCAAGCCGTCAATAAAACGGCCGCCGCTGCCATGTCTTTTACTTTTTTTCCAATTGAATTAAAATGATAATTTGTGACCATGTCAACAATATTTTCCGCCGTTGTGTTGATGATCTCCATCACGATTACAAGAAAGATCACCAGCAGCAGCCACAGCCATTCGTTCAGAGCCAGTCTGAAAATAAAACCAGCAATGATCGCCACAATCGCCAAGCAGACATGGGCTTTCAAATTCCGCTCTTCTTTAAAAGCTGTACGGAATCCTTGAAGCGCAAATTCTAAAGACGCAATAAAACTTTTATTTTTATAGGTTTGTTCATCACTCTTTTTATCGTGTAAGTCCATAGGCATCGAGAATCTTTCTTTGTAAATCGAACATCTCTTTTTCATCTTCTTCGGTCATGTGATCATAACCATTGAGATGTAAGAAGCCATGAACCGCCAAAAAGCCTAATTCTCGGTCATAAGCATGGTCGTATTCCACAGCTTGCTCCATCGCTTTTTCAATCGAAATCATAATATCCCCAAGATTTCGAGGAAGTGCGTCCGCTCCCTCAAAAATCACCGGCATTTCACCTTCCCCAAGTTCTTCCAAAGCAAAGCTAATCACATCTGTCGGACTGTCTTTTTGGCGGTAATCACGATTAATCGCTTGAATACCATCATTATCCATAAAGGTCACCGACATTTCTGTACTATCGGCAATTTCCAACTGGTTCGCCGCAAAGTTCAGCAACTTTTCAATTTCAACCAACTGCTCCGATGTCACACTTTCCGTTTCATCCATTAACGTAATATCCATAATTATGCTCTCTCTTCCTGTTCTTTCTTCATTTCTTCGGCTTCTGATTTCATCTTCGGATATTTAATGCGTGAGTGGAACGTGCTGCACAAGCCATTAATAAGAGATTGTTCGATAATTCGAATTTCTTTCATCGTTAACCCCGTATCATCAAGCTGACCATCTAAAATCCGTGATTCAATTAAATTCTTAACAAATTTAGCAATTTTTTCGTTTGTTGGGTGATCCATTGCTCGAACCGCCGCTTCACAGGTATCCGCCAAACTAACCACACCTGCTTCTTTTGTCTGCGGTCGAGGTCCCACATAACGAAATTGGGATTCTTTGGTTTCCGAATCTCGCTCTTTGGCCTTAGCGTAGAAAAAACCCATTAAGGTTGTTCCATGATGTTGCTGGCAAATGTCAATCACCAACTGAGGCATGTTTTCTTTTTCAAGAATTTTCACCCCTTCGGAAACATGACTAAAAATAATTTCCTTACTGTCTTCTGGCAATAAAAAATTATGGGGATTTTCTGCACCATCTGGCAAGTTTTCCACAAAAAAATTGGCATGTTTAATCTTGCCAATATCGTGATAGTAACAAGCCACACGTGTTAGGAGTGACCGTCCACCGATGTCGGCTACAGCATTGGCACTAAGGCTAGCTACCATCATGCTGTGGTGATAAGTCCCCGGCGCTTCGACCAGTAACTGCTTCAATAAAGGATGATTAGGGTTGCTTAACTCATTTAAGACTAAGACACTGTCATCATTTAGCATCAGTTCAATGTATGGGTGCAACCCAACAGACATTAGATAGGTAAAGAGACTTCCAGCAAACGCACACAAGAGAGTCGCGATCGTCTTGGAATCCTTAAAGTCCATGCCTTGATAAATGGTCACCATAAAAACAAAAACCATTGGGAAGACGATAATCCAAAGGGCAGCTGCTCCTAACTGACGACCAATCCGTTCCCGCTTAATTAAGGTAGCCATTAACCCAGTAAACATATAGGTTAATACAATTAAAAGCAAGGTGCTCGTTCCGATTAAATCGTAAAAAACAAATATTGAAAAAGCCGTTTGAAACAAGGCACCCATAATACTGGCTCGTCGACTGATAAACAGATTTAGTACAAGGGGCGTAAATGCCGCAGGAAAAATCAGTGGTACATAAGCCAAGGCTTCATTTTGAAATAACTGCAACCCCTTCATGACAATCAAGCCAATTAAGACCATCAATACATAAAACGTTGTAAAGCGTACTTGCCTTTCCAACTCACTAGTATGGAAAACCAAGTAACCAAGTACCGCAATTTGCAAAATAATCAAAACAATCAATGCTACTAATGGAAATATGGAAGGTTCACGATTAGTTAGCCCTAATAATTCAAGCTTTTGAATCGCTCGGGAATCTATTTGGACCCCTTCCCTAACGATTACTTCTCCGGAATAAATCATCACAGGATTGACCTTCGCCATGGCCTGTTCTTTTAATTCTTCCGTCCGTTTATCATTTGCGGCTTCGTTGACAACGATCCCTTTGTCCGTCACATACTTAATTAACTGTTGAAGGTCATTTCCCAAATTCAAATACTGAATCTCATCGTTCACTTTTTGACGAACCGCCGCCAAATTACTGCTGCGAATTGGTTCGGCCATTTTGGTTTGAACTAGAGACACACTTTGATCTCGAACGGTTTTCAAATCACCTTCACTTAATTTAAAGATACCTTCATAAAAAGCATTAGGAAAGCCCTGATAGAAGGAAATATCGTCCTGGTTGATCGACTCAAACTTTTTCTTCAATGAGGCTACTAGCTCTTCCGTGGTAGCTGGGGTGACGGTTGCTTTATCTTTAGCTGCATTTCGACGCGTTTCATAGTCCTTATCAGCATCCGTTTTAACTTCAGTCACAAGGGTAAATAGCTGATTGACTAGCTCAACTTGCTTAGTGGCAATCTCTTTGTCATAGGTATATTCCGGATTAACCGTTTCGGCGGCTAATCGCCGCTTCTCTTCTGTTTCGTATTTATTTTCAATTGTCTTGTTGGCACGAATCGTCTCCGATGCAAGATTACCTTCTTTGATCGATACGGCCTTTTGGCGTACATTATTATAGAGCAACACAAAACACAAGAGACCGAAAACAATGACCAAGCCCACCATGTACTTCTTGCCTAATTTTTTTTGCAACAATCCAAAATCTAATTTCATGGCTACTACTCCTTACTACTAGACAGACAAACAGTTGCTGAAATAAACAAAGCTCTTTCCAGCATCCTGCTCACAGTCCTTGTTTAGCCTTGCTGACAGTCACGACAAGACTATGGTACACACCTACTTATTTTCTTCATCGTAGGCATTAATGATTTCTGCAACAACTGGGTGACGAACCACGTCACTGGACGTAAAGGTCACAAACCCAATTTTTTTAATCGACTTTAATGTTTTTTCAGCGTGAATCAAGCCACTCATCACCCCACGAGGTAAATCAATTTGAGAGACATCCCCGTTAACGATCATTTTAGAATTAAATCCTAAACGGGTTAGGAACATTTTCATTTGCGCGATCGTCGTATTTTGAGCCTCATCCAAAATAACGAAGGAATCTTCCAAAGTACGCCCACGCATGTATGCCAGAGGCGCAATCTCGATTACACCACGCTCCATTAAACGATTGGTATGGTCGATGCCAAAAACGGCGTACAACGCATCATAGACTGGGCGTAAATAAGGATCAACTTTTTCTTTCAAGTCACCAGGTAAAAAGCCTAAGTTTTCCCCAGCTTCAACAGCTGGTCGGGTTAAGACTATTTTTTGAACTTCTCCTCGTTTTAAAGCTGAAATCGCCATTACCACGGCGAGAAATGTTTTCCCTGTTCCAGCTGGCCCAATACCAAAGGTGACATCCTTCTTCTTAATTGTTTCAATATACTCTTTTTGACCATAATTTTTCACGCGGATTGCTTTACCATTTTTATCTTTTAGAATTTCTTCTTCATAGATATCAGTAAAGTATTCCAACGTGCCTTTTTGGGCCATTTTTAGAGCGGTCACAACATCTGGAGTCCCAATGGGGATGCCTCTTAAAATTAAGACTTGCAGTTTTCTTAAGACTTCATAGACCCTTTGGACATTCTCTTCCAAACCGGTAATTTGAATCATCTCACCCCGACTTAAAATAGTCACATGCTGATTTTCTTCAATCAATTTTAAATGTTTATCGTGAGTTCCTAATAATTCAGTTGCCTCTGATTGATTTTTTACGCGGATCTCTAAAGACGCTTGATTTTGTTCTAACAAAAAAAGAACATCTCCTTCTCTATTTTATCTCACTCTACTAACTCAAATAATACCATACTTTGTCAATTGAAAAAAGATTCTTTACAACTTGTAAGGAACCTTTCACTGGTTTCGCTTGTTGGAACTTAAAGGTTATGATTAAATAGTTGCTCCGACTGCTCCCATCGGACTGATTAAAGAACTCAACAAAACCGAGTCACTGAATTATACCACTGTCCCCGATTTATTGATAATATGACGGTTTGATTCAGCTCCCCACGCGCAAAAAAACCAAGAAAGTTTCCTCTCCTGGTTTCTTAGTTATTTCTCTTGTAATAATTCTTTGACAACTGCATTGACCATATTTCCGTCTGCTTTACCTTTGACTTTAGGCATTACTGCCCCCATCACCTTACCAAATTCTTTAGCAGAGCTGGCACCAGTGGCATCAATTGCATCAGCAACAATTTGACGAACTTCCGTTTCATCTAATTGTTTCGGCAAATATTTTTCGACAATAACAATTCCCGCTTTTACTGTTTCAACCAAATCATCACGACCAGCATTTTCGAATTCAACAAGTGAATCACGACGCTGTTTCATTTCCCGGGCTAAAACCGTTACCTCTTCATCAGAAGTTAAGTCTCCACCTTTTGCGATTTGCTCGTTTTGAACAGAAGCTTTCAACAGCCTTAGAACATCTAAAGACGCTTTGTCTTTGGCTTTCATCGCTGTTTTAATGTCCTCGTTCAATTGGGTAAGAAGCGACATTAGGATCAGCTCCAATCATTGAAAACTAGAATTTCTTACGTTTTCTCGCTGCTTCAGATTTTTTCTTACGCTTCACACTTGGTTTTTCGTAATACTCACGTTTGCGGTATTCTTGCAAAGTACCAGTTTTTGAAACGGAACGTTTGAAGCGACGAAGAGCATCATCAAGAGATTCATTTTTCTTAACAACTGTTTTTGACATATAAATTCCCTCCCCCCGTGCTTAAAAAGTAACCGTTTTTCATAGTTTGATAGTAACTATCTCATAACAAAAAACTGTCCTTATAACATTATAGCGAAAGTCCTTTTTAACGTCAACTTAATTCGACAATCTTTTCTCTTTTTTATTACAATAAGCCGTCTATCCCTGACTAGGCTTGAATACAATTTTCACATTTTCCAAATATTTCAAAGCGATGACCTTCGATTTTACACCCCGCCAGCTGTTCTTTAAAATAATCCATAGGACACATGTGAATTTCTCGAGTTGCACCACAGTTGGTACAAATAAAGTGATGATGATGTCCCATTTCATGATGATCACAATGAAAACGGAACTTCTTTTCCCCATCCCACTCGGTCTCTTCCAATAGATGCATATCCGAAAAATCCTTTAAATTACGATAAATCGTATCGTAGCTAATACCTGAAAACTGTTGACTCATATACTCATAAACTTCCTTCGCACTGGTATATTTATCAGCTTCAGCTAAAAAGGTCAGTAACATTTCCCGGCGTTTCGTGTATTTGAACCCGTGTTCCTTCATCTTTTCTAGTGCTAAATCAATTCGTTTTGTCTCTGTCATTATTCAGCCCTTCTCTCTCTTTGATATATGCTATAATAATTATGAAATAAAATCAAGAAAGGGAATTACATATGACCCAAAAAATCCCCAGTATTTACATCATTTCCGATTCAGCCGGAGAAACAGCTGCTCGATTAGCTCAGGCCTCCGTTGCACAGTACGAAGGTGCCGACATTCCGTTAGTCAGAAAAACCTTTGTCTGTGAAGAAGCAGATTTAATTGCCTCTCTTGAAGAAGCAAAAAAAATTGATGCTATTGTGGTTCATACCATGATTTCAGAAGAATTTGTTAAACTCGCCAATGATTTTTGCGCCGAATGCGGCTTGTTTTGCATGGATTTACTCTCACCTCTAGTCAATGAAATAGCGAAGCGAACAGATATTAAACCAAATCGTGTCGCTGGCGCCGTTCATTCACTGGATCAAAATTATTTTAGCCGCATTAACGCTATGGAATTTGCCGTTAAATACGATGATGGCAAAGACCCAAAAGGTTTTTTAGAAGCCGATATCGTCTTACTTGGTGTCTCACGAACGTCTAAAACACCTCTTAGCTTATTTCTGGCAAATAAAAATCTCAAGGTTGCTAATCTCCCCCTAATTCCACAAGCTCATATTCCTAAACAATTGTGGGAGGTTGACCCTAAAAAAATCGTCGGCCTAACTAACGACCCCAATATTCTTAATAAAATTCGTCAGGAACGGATGAAGGCATATGGGTTAAACCCTGAAACGGCTTATTCCAATATTGAGAAAATTAAAGAAGAGTTAACCTTCGCTAAAGATCTGTATAACAAATTGGATTGCTTAGTCATCAACGTTGCCGATCTATCTATTGAAGAAACAGCTTCAATCATCTTAGACGGCTTGCACCTACAAGAACACAGCTATTACGGATAAACACGAAGAAGTTGGTTGGACACCGTCCACCAACTTCTTTTTAATAGACTTGCGTGCCTTCTTTATCCACTGCTAAAATTTCTACTTTACCATCCAAACCTAAAGCTTTGACTTCATTTACAAATTTATCAGTCAATTCATACGGACATAAGGTCAGAATAGTTGGTCCAGCACCACTTAAGACAGTTCCATACACCCCTAAATCATGACCGACATCACGAAGAGGTTTCAAATGTGGGATTAACTCTCCCCGATATTTTTCATGCCATAAATCCTGTTCCATCATCTTGCCAGCTAGTGGTAAATTACCATTTAACACAGCCCCAATCATGACATTGCTAATGCCACTGGCCGTTACAGCCTCTTTATATGGTAATGTTTTCGGTAAAATATCACGACTCTCACTAGTCAATAATTCCTGATTAGGAATAAAAACCACGACGTCACAATCCGGAAAATGGTGCTTAACACTATTGACTTCTGACTGATCGTAACACGCGACGACAAAATCACCGTAAATAGCGGGTCCCACGTTATCAGGATGCCCTTCTATTTCTGTCGCAATAGCCAATTTTTCTTTACGGGTAAGGCCAAGTTGACCTTCACGATTAGCCAACTCGATCCCCGCCACTATTGCAGTAGAACTACTCCCCAGACCACGAGCGGGTGGAATATCCGTCTGCATCGTCATCTTACGAGGCTGAAGATCTGGCTTCAACTTTAAAGCCGTACTAATGATTAAATTGCTCTCATCATGAGAAACCCCTGCTAAACTATGTTCAATCTGCCACACATCCGCTTCAACACCGGTATCTAAATGTAAATACAATGACAAGGCGATGCCACATGAATCAAACCCACAACCTAAATTGGCACTTGTTGCTGGTACTCTAATTTTCATAAAATTACTCCAAACTCTATAAATTCCTCATCATGATCAAGAATCTATAACTCTCTTTTTCTTTTTTTAATCTGTCCAGACTTGGTACGAGGCAATTAATTCAAATTCCGATACTTCGTTTATCTGTTTTGCTACTTCCGCCATTTGTGCCTTCGTCATTAAATGAGTAATCGCCACAATCCGCGCTTGCTTGCCATCGGACTTTTGTTGAATCAACTGATCAATACTAGCACCTGCTTCGGTGATAATTTGCGTTAATTTCAAAAATTGACCGACTTTATCTTCAACATTCACAGAGAAATAGTATTTAGATTCAATGTCTTCATCTTTTGTCAGCAAGGTTTCACTGGCATAAGAATTAAACATGTGACCACTAATTCCCAAACGGATGTTTTTCGCCACTGTAATGATATCACTGACCACACTTGTGGCAGTTGGCTTAGCACCTGCCCCTGGTCCATAATACATCGACTCACGGACACCTGAACTTTGCACATAAACAGCATTCATTTCATTTTGAACTGAGGCTAAAGGATGATTAGCGGGTACTAGGACAGGTCCCACTTCCGCCGCCACACTTCCGTTAGTTTTTTTGGACGAACCTAATAGTTTCACGATATACCCCAATTGCTGAGCCATTTGAATATCATCAGAGGACATACCGCGAATCCCTTTTTTGTCGATATCATCCAAATCAATGCTCATTCCGAAGGCAAACTGAGTTAGAATGGCCACTTTATAAGCCGCATCAATTCCATCAACATCATTGGTAGGATCTGACTCAGCAAATCCCAACGCCTGAGCTTCATCTAAGGCTTGTTCATATGACCAACCCTCATTAGCCATCTTTGTTAACATGTAATTGGTGGTTCCGTTTAAGATACCTCTTACACAGGTAATATTATCTGCTGCTAAACTGTTAGCAATTGTTCTTAGAATTGGAATTCCACCAGCTACCGCTGCTTCGTAATACAAATCACGTTGGTGTTTATTAGCTGCCTCAACTAGCTCTTTACCATGAAGAGCTAAAAGATCTTTATTCGCTGTTACCACATGTTTTCCATGCTCTAAAGCTTCCATAATGTAGGTCTTGGCCGGCTCAATTTGACCGATTAGTTCCACCACTACTTGAATCTCTGGGTTAGTTAAAATCTCTTGATAATCTGTCGTTAATTGAATATCATAGTGTTTCGCTAAATCCGCTTTTTCCACTTCATCTCTCACTAGGGCTTGCTCAACAACAATTTCAACTCCAGTAACTGACGATATTTTTTCTTGATGTTCTTTTAGAATTAGCGGCACCCCTGATCCCACTGTTCCTAATCCTAAAACCGCTACTTTTAATTTTTCCATGACTAAACTCCTTACTTAAGCTTTGATTAAAAACTTATCATCAATTTTTAATCAAGATAATATCTCTCAGTATACCGAAATTCAACCTCTTTTGCTAGCCCTAATGAAGAAAAATTAAAGAACACCTGACTAACAAATACCGTCGTCCGATTCATTAGAGATATCAGACACCTACTAAGTCACTGAACTACTTAGCCGAAGTCAAAAAGAATCAGACAACCCAAAATGATTGTCTGATTCTGCCATACGCCACAAAGCCACCGGCTCGACTCATTCACGGTGTTGAGAATGAGTAATGTGTTTAAAACTTTGACCTAAAATATCCACTACATGCTGATCATCCAATGAATAATAAACTGATTTTCCCTCTTTACGGGATTTCACTAAATGATTCAATCGTAATAATTTAAGTTGATGGGAAACTGCCGATTGCTCCAAACCAATTTTTTCTACTATAGCACTCACATTTTGCTCCGAGTGACTTAACAAAGTTAAAATCTTAATCCTAGTCGGATCGCTTAGTGCTTTATACAATTGACTCACTTTTTCAATCATTTCCGGTGTTGCTGTCAGTTCAGCCATTATGCCACTCCTTTTTCTAATAGGTCCGTCCTTCAATTCTAAATGCTTAAGCATTTAGAGATTGTTGCGATCGAAGCGCTAGTGTAGAGTCCTAAACTTCTACGCATTAAAAATGCTAGCCGTCATTCTTAGGTCTTCAGACCTTAGAGATGAGGGTCATCGTAGAGCCGTCATTCTTGCCAATTTATTGGCTTAGAGATGAGGGTCATCGTAGAGAGTTAAGGCTCTCCTTTTTCTAATAGCGTCCTTCTTTGGAAAACCATCTTGCATGTTGATTCTACTTTACTATGCTAATACGTTTTCTGCTAAATGTCTAGTCTTTCAGCTCCTAAAACGAAATTATTCTTATTTACAAAAAAGAAGGCAACCTATCTGCCTTCTTTCGACTTACTTATTGAATTAATAACTCAATGGTTTTTTTTATTGCTGCCACTTTTTCAGACACTGCTTCTTGAGTTTCAGCTTTGGCGGCAATATAAAACTTAATTTTGGGCTCTGTTCCTGAAGGTCGAATTGCTACCCAGCTGCCATCTTCCAATAGATATTTCAAGACATTGGCTCTTGGTAATTCAATAGGCTTTTTAGTACCATCAGCAAAGGTTGTCTCTTGTGCATCAAAGTCTTCAGTCCCAAGAACCGGAATACCCCCAAAATCGGTAGCTTGTTCAGTCCGGGCTTTAGTCATTAGGGCCTTGATTTTCCCTGCTCCTTCAATGCCTGCCATAGTCACAGAAATGGTTTTTTCTTCAAAATAACCATATTCAGCAAAAATAGCTTGTAAGCCATCATAAAGTGTTTGTCCTTTTTTCTTGTAGAATGCAGCCACTTCAGCTAATAACAGCAAGGTTTGGATCGCGTCCTTATCTCGCACGAAGGACTTGACCAAGTAACCATAGCTTTCTTCAAAACCAAACATAAACGAATGAGAACCTGTTTGCTCAAATTCTTCGATTTTTTCTGCAATAAATTTAAACCCTGTCAAAACATTCATCATTTCAACGTCAAATTTCTGGCAAATCGCCGTGGCCATCTCACTTGAAACAATTGATTTTAAAACTGCCGCGTTGGCTGGTAAAATCCCAGCATCCTGTTTAGCTGTTAAAATATACTGAATTAGCAATGCGCCAATTTGATTACCAGTTAACACCTGATATGAACCATCCGGCAAACGAACAGCCGCTCCTAAACGATCGGCATCTGGGTCAGTTGCGACCAACAGGTCTGCGCCTTCTTTTTGCCCTAAACGGATAGCATATTCAAATGCCGACAACTCTTCTGGATTTGGTGATTTTACCGTAGTAAAATCAGGATCAGCAATCGATTGCTCTGGCTCTAAAATAAATTGCTCAAAACCAGCTCGTTGAAGAGCTCGTTCTCCTAGCATCTTACCTGTACCATGAAGAGGGGTAAAAACTAATTTTAATTCTTTGCCATACTCCTTGATTAAGTCCAAATCAATCGAGACAGACTTAATATTTTCCAAATAAACAGTATCAAGTTTATCACCCACTATTTCGATGTACTCAGAAGGGGATTCGTCACTGTGAGCCGCAATGTTAATCGCCAAAGGATTTTCAATTTGACGAACAAACGCCGTCAAAGCATCAGCATCTTGTGGCGGCATCTGCCCACCATCGGCTCCATAAACTTTATAGCCGTTATACGCAGCAGGATTGTGACTGGCAGTAATCATAATGCCAGCGATACAATTTAACTCCCGTACGGCAAAAGATAGTTCCGGTGTCGGTCTTAAACTTTCAAAAACATAGGCTTTAATCTGATGAGATGCCAGTACTCTAGCTGCTTCCAGACCAAATTCAGGTGATTGATGACGAGAATCATAGGCAATCACAACACCTCTGCTTTTTGCACTCTCATCCAGTGTTTCAATAAATCGAGCTAATCCTTCTGTTGCTTGTCTTACCGTGTAAACATTCATGCGATTAATCCCAGCACCTAAAATACCTCGCATTCCTGCTGTACCAAATTCTAAAGGTGCGTAAAACGCATCTTCTAATTGTTCAGGATCAGTTGCTAATTCGGCTAAATTTGATTTTAAAGCCCCTGGTAAATCTGGCTGTTCTTGCCATTCTTTATATACTTGTTGCCAAGTCATCCAAGCCACCTCTTTCAATAAATTATACAAGACATAGTATACCATTAAACACTTTAGTCTGCTGATAATTTTTCCTTAAAGAAAAAATAAAAAAAGCTAGACCCCCTTACTTTTTCAGTTGAAAATTGGCGTCAAAAAAACAAGCAGAAATGAGTCCCCCAACTCAATGCCGCTTGTTCATTCCCTTCTTTAATACAACTCTAAATATTGTTCTCTTTCCCACTCAGAGACTTGTTGGCGGAAAGCACTCCATTCAAGGCGCTTGGCTTCAACAAAATTAGCATAAATATGCTCGCCCAGAGCATTTTTTATCACCTCGTCTTTGCGCAAGGCTTTGATTGCATTATGTAATGTTGAAGGTAAATCCGTGATTTGAGCTGCCTCACGTTCCTCTTCGTTCATCACATAAATATTGCGGTTGACTTCTGCCGGTGGCACAATCTTGTTGCGAATGCCATCAAGGCCTGCCTCAAGTAGGACCGCCATTGCTAAGTAAGGATTAGCCGAAGGATCAACAGAACGCAACTCTAAACGAGTAGACAAACCACGAGATTCTGGCACTCGAACTAATGGCGAACGATTGCGACCACTCCAAGCTACATAAACCGGTGCTTCAAAACCTGGCACCAACCGTTTGTAGGAATTGACTGTCGGATTACATACTGCCGTATACGCGCGAGCATGTTCCAGTAAACCTCCTAAGAAATAATAAGCAGTTTGACTCAATTGACGTTCGCCATTTTCATCGAAGAAAGCATTTCCTTCATCAGTGAAAAGGGACATATTACAGTGCATGCCTGAACCAGCAATGCCGTGTAAAGGTTTAGGCATAAAAGTCGCATGCAAGCCATGACGACGGGCAATGGTTTTTACCACTAATTTAAAGGTTTGAATATTGTCACATGCTTCCAACACATCTGCGTACTTAAAGTCAATTTCATGTTGACCAGGCCCACATTCATGGTGGGAAGCCTCAACTTCAAAACCAAGGTTCTCAAGTTCTAACACAATATCTCGGCGACAATCTTCACCTAAGTCTTGCGGAGAAAAATCAAAGTAACCGCCGCTATCATTAAGTTCAGTCGTCGGTTTCCCTTTCTCATCCAGTTTGAAAAGGAAAAATTCTGGTTCTGGACCTAAATTAAATGACTTAAACCCAAGATCGCTCATCTCTTTTACCACACGCTTCAAGTTTCCACGAGGATCGCCCAAGAAAGGTGTGCCTTCTGGCATGTAAATGTCACAAATTAAACGAGCCACTTTTCCATCGCCATTTTCCCAAGGGAAGATTAACCAGGTCTTAAGGTCTGGAAATAAGAACATGTCGCTCTCTTCAATTCTAACAAAGCCTTCAATAGAAGAACCATCAAACATCATTTTGTTATCCAAAACTTTGTCTAATTGACTGATCGGCACTTCCACATTTTTGATTGTTCCCATTACATCGGTAAACATTAAACGTAAGAAGCGCACGTTTTCTTCCTTGGCAATCTTTTTAATCTCGGCAATTCGTTTGGCATTTTTTTCCACAGTTGTCGTCCCCATTTGTCATTAGATTTTAAAACCTTGGGCCTTCAGATTGGAAAGGATGACGATTCAAACCACTTTCTGCTAGCAGTTCATCATAAAAAATCCTCCGCACCTCATTGTCCGTTAAGTGGTAAGCTGCTTTTTGTGATTGTTGCTTTTCCTTTTCTCGATCATACAGTTTGTGAATGCCTGCCATATTATAGCCTGCACTGAGCCAGTCTTTAATTTCAAGTAAACGATCCACATCATTCAAAGAATACATCCGTTGATTACTACTTGTTCGCTCTGGAAATACTAGCTCCTGTTCTTCGTAATAACGAATTTGCCTAGCACTTAAATCAGTTAATTTTATAACTGTTCCAATGGGAAAAACAGACATCGACTTCCGCAATTCTTTTTCACTCATAGCAGCCCTCCTCTTAATTGATAATAGAATCATACCAGTTGATAAAAAAACTGTCAACATTCCATGTTAGCTTTCCTTACATGGATGCGTTATTTTTTTATACTTTTTTTCAACACTGTATATAAAGATTGATTTATCAAGTTTTCAACAGTTATAATAAAAAGAATAAATAATGATAAAGTTCAAAAAATATATTTATTTATCATTCTCTACCTGTTTAGCCACTGCAAATAAAACTAGACCAATTCAACTGAATAGATGACACGCCTCAATACAACGGGTTAGGATTAAATCAAATACCCTTTAAAACAAGTTTCTTAAGCAATCTGTCGCTTAGACGTCTCTATCCTATGAATAAATCAAAAGAAATAACTCGTCACTAGAAAATAAGCCCTTCCGTCCTATTTCTGGACAGAGGGGCTACTTCTTTATACCTTTTGAAAAAACATCGTTAACAGCATGACTAACTGCTAGTTTAGCATGTTCATACGTTAAACCACCTTGAACATATAAAATGCAAGGCGGGCGCAAAGGCCCATCGGCAGTCAACTCGAGACTGGCACCTTGAATAAAGGTACCAGCCGCCATTATAACATCGTCTTCATAACTTGGCATATAGGTAGGAATAGGTCTGGATTGCCTGACAAAATGCCACCATCACCTCTCGCTCTTTTAAAACTACCATCTGAATTAAGTAAGTCCGCGGTTCATCCCATTTAGGTGTTGACTCAATATCAAATTCAGCCAGCAATGCCGCTGTATAAATTGCTCCCTGAAACGCTTGGCTAACAACGTGAGGAGCTAAAAAGAAACCTTGAAGCATTTCGTGAATAATGCCGATCATAGCCCTAGTTTCCTAACCTACACCAGGAATTGTCATGCGATACCCACAACACTTAATCAACTCTTCACGCCCTACAATATAACTACCAGTCTTACAAATCCCACCACCGGGATTTTTTATTAAGGAACCCGCCATGATATCGGCTCAATTATCTCCGCAAACTCCCCATAACAATTATCGACAAAAAAAACCATTCCTGGATAGCAATCGCGAATAAGAGTAACCATCTGACCGATTTTCTCCACAGTAAAGGAGGGTCGCTGATCATAACCACGGAAACGCTGGATAGCAACGAATTTGTTTTTGCAGTGACTTTTCCCTCGATACCACTAGAATCAACATGGCCATCAATTAACCTCACCTGGTCATAACCGATATTGGATTCTTTAAACGAGCCAATTCCGTCACCTGCAAGACCGATCACCTCAAGCAAGGTATCGTAAAGCGTCCCTGTAATGTACAACAAATCATCATCAGGCCGCAACACTCCGAATAAAACAGTTGCAATGAGATGGGTACCGGAGATCAACTATGGACGAATAATGGCATCTTCTGTATTAAAAACCTCTGGATAAATCGACTCAAGAGTGTCACGCCCCAGATCATCATAGCCGTACCCAGTGGACATGGCAAAGTGACTTTCCGATAATTGATTGCGACGAAAGGCTGTCAGTACTTTACTTTGATTAACTAACGCCACTTCTTCCATTTGCCGGCGCATAGGTGTGATTTTGATATCTAGCTCTTTAATTGTTTCAATCAATTCAGGCGCTAGTTGAGCGGACCAGATCATCACTCCTCCTCTAGCCACCGAGAATTTTTAGATGCAAATCCCTTGGCGACATATTCTTCAGCCTCTTCATCAAATTCCTGGCTGACCAGTAATGTATGGGTCGCCAATCGATTTAATAAATGCCCCTCTTCCGCTCGCAAATGTTTTTCATAAGGTTCGAACATCTCCATGATTTTCCGTCTAATACCAGCTTCTACCACCACTCGATCAGCTGGATTCTTGGCAGAAATTTGAATATTTGGGAAAAGGGTAGGCACAAAGGTATGGTCATCCACCTGATCAATTTTATTGTAAACAGTCATCAAGGGAATCTCATTCATCTCCAACTCGTCTAACAGACCTAAAACCGTCTTTTCTTGAAGATGACGATCTTCAGAGCTAGCATCCACAACGTGAAGCAATAGATCCATACTGCGACTCTCTTCCAGTGTGGATTGAAAAGCCTCAATCAATTGTGTTGGCAAGTCCTGAATAAATCCAACCGTATCAGTCAAGGTCACTTGGAAACCTTCAGCCATCTGCCATTGTTTAGTCAAAGGATCTAGAGTCGCAAATAACTGATCTTCAGAGTACGTCTCTGCATCCGTCAACATATTTAAAAGAGTTGATTTCCCAGCGTTAGTATAGCCAATTAAACCAATCTGAAAAACATTGGCATCTTGGCGCTTTTGACGATTTCGTTCGCGACTAGCCCCTACTTCTTTCAATTCCCGCCGTATGGCCGTTAACTTGTTTCGAATATGACGACGATCCGTTTCCAATTTTGTTTCTCCCGGGCCACGGGTGCCAATTCCTCCACCTAAACGAGATAAACTGGTTCCTTGCCCGACTAAGCGAGGCAAAAGATAATTCAACTGAGCTAGCTCAACTTGCAGCTTTCCAGCTTTTGACTGGGCTCTCATGGCGAAAATATCAAGAATTAATTGGACCCGGTCCAGCACGCGTACATTGACTGCGTCGTTAATCAACTGACTTTGACGAGGTGTCAATGGCTGGTTAAACACTACTAAATCTGCCTCATGAGCATCTACCAATTGGACTAATTCAGCCAATTTCCCTTTACCAATAATTGTTTGACGACTCACCATCTGCCTCTTTTGAACCAATTGATAGACAACTTCCCCTTGAGCAGTCTCTGTTAAATTTTTTAATTCATTCATCGATTCAGTAAAATACTGTTGATTACTTTGCGTTTCCACGCCGACTAAAATCACTTTCTCACGTTCTAACAAAAAGCATTCATGCCCCTTTCTAATAAAAAACTGACTTATTTTTCCAACCAATTGGCAACATCCATCTGAAGCTCACTTAAGGATTCAGGATGCGCCACCAAGTCCCACCACTCAACCGACATCCGATTGCGAAACCATGTTAATTGTCGCTTCGCATAACGACGGGAATTCTGTTTCACTAGAGTGACGGCTGTCTCGAGGTTCGATTCACCTTGAAAATAAGGGAAAAATTCTTTATACCCAATCCCTTGGGCTCCCTGAATACCTTCTTGTCCGTAGACTCCACGGGCTTCTTCTAAAACTCCCGCCTCCATCATCAATTCAACTCGTTGATTTATCCGTTGGTACAAGTTCTCACGCTCAGTCGTTAAACCAATCAACTTAACATCATACAACGCATTCTCTAAATCATGATAATCCACTTGAACCTGTTCAGTCAAACTCTTCCCAGTTAACTCAATGACTTCAATAGCCCGAATAACTCGCTTAACATTATTCGGATGAATTACTTCGGCTGCCCCTTGATCTTGGTCGCGAAGTCGTTCCCACAATTTCTGAGTCCCACACCGTTCCCAATAAACCGTTAACTCTTGGCGAAGCTCCGAGGTATCCAGCGCCTCACTTTGGCCACCTAACTCAAAGTCAAATAATAAGGATTGAATATAAAGTCCTGTCCCACCTACAACAATGGGTAATTTTCCCCGACGATGGCAGTCCGCCAGATATTGACGACCTAATACTTGAAAATCCGCCACCGAAAAACTCTCCTGTTGATCCCGTACATCTAATAAATAATGAGGAATCCCTTGACGCTCTTCAACAGTCGCCTTGGCTGTGCCTACATCCAGCCCTCGATAAACTTGCAAAGAATCACCACTGATAATTTCACCATTAAGGGCTTTTGCCAGCTCAACACTTAACGCGGTTTTCCCAACTGCAGTCGGACCGACAATTACTAATACTTTTTCTTTTACCAATTATTCTTAACCTCTCCCTATCATAAGTTAGGATACATCAAATTACGGTAGCGGATAGCCTCCCGCGGATAGTCCGTATGAATCCCAGTAATATTATGTCTAAAGCAATAACGCATATCCAGCTCATCATTAACCGTCCAAGGTCGAACAGCTTTCGGATAAGCACTTATCTTATCGCCTTGACTTTTAACCCAATCAATTTTCGGATGAATCCCACTGATAAAAGCCATCGTTTGTGCCTTTTTTATCTTTTTAACTGATGTGGCCATAATATAGGCTTTTTCAGCCAGTGGATCCAGTTGGTGAACGATTTCAAGTGACGTTAAATTAAAACTTGAATAGACATAATCGAATCCCCAAGATTCGCTTTGCATCACCTTGACAATATCCCCTTCAATTCCCAAATAAGCTTTTTCATCTGTCTTTATTTCAATATTAAGTAATCCTTTAAATCCCTGTTGCTCTAAGAAGACCAAGACTTCTGTGAAAAGCGGAATCCGCTGGTCACTGTATATGGGATCAAACCAACTTCCTGCATCCAGTTGTTGAATTTCTTGAAGTGTCAACTGATCGATTTCGCCTTGGCCGTTCGTCGTACGGTCAACCGTATTGTCATGAATGACAACTAAGGCCTTGTCTTTTGTATACTGGACGTCTAATTCAATGCCATCACTCTGACAATCAACGGCCTCCTGAAATGCAGCAAAGGTATTTTCAGGGTGCGTTCCTTTACTTCCTCGATGAGCAATTACTTTTGTCATTTCCATCAACCTCCAATTCAACTCTAATTCTATCACTTTACAAGTAAAAGTAGTAGGAGAAAGAAATGCTATTAGCGTAGAAGCGGCTCAAACACAACTAAATGCAATAAATATAGTATATCACTGGCTTTTTTTTACAATTTGTTGGATAATAGAACCTATCTAATAGATGAAAAGGTGATTAATGATGAAAAAATTTGTATCTGGTTTCCTGGCAGGAACAACAGTAGCAGTAGCGACTCTAGCAGGTATCGTATATGGCGTGAAAAAAACTGTCATCGAACCAATTGAAGAAAAAGAAAACATGATCGACGATAACCGCCGCAAAGCAATGCGTAAAAGTCGCGCTCGCTAGTCACACATGCAGCTCGATAACACAGCAACCACCAGACAGTTTGCCTGGTGGTTTTCCTATTGTCTATGATTTAGTACGTGAAAAAAACACTCAGCTTCGAAAAGCTGAGTGTTTTTGATTAAAGTTTAAATTAGTTTTTAGTTACGTTAGCTGCTTGCGGGCCACGGTCGGTGTCTTCAATTTCAAAAGTAACTGATTGACCTTCTTCTAATGATTTGAAACCTTCTCCTTGGATCGCTGAAAAATGTACAAATACGTCTCCACCATCATTTTCGCGTTGGATAAATCCAAAGCCTTTTTCTGCGTTAAACCATTTTACTGTACCTTGTTCCATGTTGTGTTTCCTCCTCGTGCCTTGTCTTGCACATAATATTGTAATACTTTTGCGGTACGTTAAAGGTGTCTGCAACTTTTCTCGTTAAACAACCTCTACATACTGACCATTCTAGAATTACACCTATTATGATAACGCATTAATAAAACAATTGCAAGTACAACCTTTTCAGCCTGTCACCTTATTTAACCCTCATTAAATAACATGAAGTTCTTTTAAACTACAGTAACTTTGATGGCCGATTATCAAGTGATCCAACAATTCAATCCCCATTAATTCCCCGCACTCCACAACCCTTTTAGTGAATTCAATATCATTTTTAGATGGATAAGTATCTCCTGATGGATGATTATGAACTAAAATTATTCTTGCAGCTGAGTATTTAACTGCCGAACGAAAAATTTCCCGCGGATGGGCAATGCTTTGGTTTAAACTGCCAATGAATAACGTTTCCTTCTTAATCATTTCATTTTTCGTATTCAAATACAGTGCCATTAAATGTTCTTGTCTCAAATCTTTAAGCTCTTCAATCATCATCTGCCCGATTTCCATACTTGACGTGACCCTACCTAATTTGACCTGATTTGCTTTAGCCAACCGCATTCCTAATTCAATCACCGCCTTAATTTCAACTGCTTTAACTAACCCAACTCCCTTGATCTCTTGAAGCTCTTCAAGAGATGCCACCTTTAACTCATACAGACTTCCAAAATGATTTAAAAATTGTAAAGACAAATGCATGACATTTTTCTCTTTAAAACCAGTTCGTAAGATAATTGCTAATAACTCTTGGTCCGAGAGTGCGCCTTCCCCATAATGAATCAACCGTTCTCGAGGACGATTGGCGACTGGCATCTCAGAAATCAAATTTTTACTGCTCATTTCTTGACTCAAAAAAACCCTCCTTTTTGCTCCCTACTAATAAAGTAAGCAAAAAAGAGGTGATTTCATTTATTTTTTTAACATTTCTTTGACTTCTTTTAAATCTGGGAGAACTTTTAAGGTTTTTTCTCGAATCTCAACAGTTGGTTGCAATAAATCTGGCACCATAATAACATCCACACCAGCACCATGAGAAGCCAGTACACCATTAAAAGAATCTTCTAACATCAAACAGTCAGAGGCATGAATCCCTAATTTACCTACGGCTTTTTCAACGATTTCCGGATCAGGCTTAGCTCGCTTAACATCTTCAACAGACACAATATCAATAAAGAAATCACGAATCTTAGCCTTATCCAATAAAATGTCAATAAAAATTCGCATGTTACTACTTGCTACCACACAAGGGACAGCCTCTTGCTTAAAGTGGCGCAAAAGTTCTACAACGCCTGGTTTTAATGCCGCTTGGCCAGCCAAGAACATTTTCTTAACCTCTTGGTGACCTTCTTCCATAAACGCATCAATCGCCTCATTAGGCACTTCTGCAAAGTCCTGATAATACGCTTGTTGTAATTCTTCATCGGAAATCCCCACATAGCGCATGTACAACTCTTCGTCGTAGCCTGTAAGTCCATATTTTGGCGCTAATTTCATGCTCGCCTCACAATAAATTGTTTCAGTGTCAAAAAGTAGCCCATCCATATCAAAAATGATGCCTTTATACTCTTTCTTCATTGGAACCTCCTGTTTGAAACGCTTTTTGCTGACTGGTCTGAGCTCCCATGGAGTTGCGTCTAGTCAGACTTTATTAACCCCTTATTTAACCCACTTCTCACTTAACACTATTAAGAAATAACCATTATTCAAGTAAAAATGACCTTACTTGAGAAATAAAATACAACGACCCCGTGACTAATAACACATCGTCGCCTGTTAACTGTCCTTTGAGTTCAACTAAAGCCTTTTTCCAATCTGGAATCAACTCAGTCGCCTCTAGCCCAGCTATCGGGTAATCAGTTAAGTTATAGGCCTTCGGATAATCAAAGGTCGTTAAATACAGATGCATCTCAGGAACTGTTAATAGTAATTGTAACATCTTTTCCACTGCTTTTGGCTTAATTGCCGCAAAAATCGTATAAATTTTACGATTGGGAAACTCCAATAGTAGATTATCCACTAATACTTGGACAGCCGGTTCATTATGAGCACCATCGATTAAGACCAAGGGTGACTCGCTAATCGTCTCCATTCTCCCAGCCCATTCAGCTTTTAAAAGGGCCCGGCGAAAGTCAATGAGAGTCGGATCATAGCCTAAGTCAGGACCTAATTGACGAAACATCTCAAGAGCCAAGCCGGCATTATCTCGCTGATGTTGGCCAATAAGAGGGATGTTAACCCCTTCAGCAGCCAGATTATGACTCACAAAATCAAAAGACTCTCCTTTAATTCCCAAAGAAAAGGGATTATTTAAGCGGTAATCACTTTGATATTGAGCTAAAGGACTACCTTTCTCCTTAGCAGATGCTATCAGTACGTTTAGCGCCTCTAACGGAATGTTCCCTGTCACAATCGGACGACCAGCTTTGATAATTCCAGCTTTTTGATGCGCAATCTCCGGTAACGTGTCACCTAGAATATCCATATGGTCCAAACCGATTGTTGTAATGCCACTAATCAAAGGCGTAATCACATTTGTACAATCCAACGTCCCCCCTAAGCCAACTTCAACTATGGCCACGTCCACTGCCTCTTCATAAAAATAATCAAACATCATGGCCGTAATAATTTCGAATTCCGTTGCACCACCTAGATCAGTACTTTTATCCAGTTCTGCCACTAAAGGTTGAAACTTTTCAACCAAAGCCACTAGTTGTTTATCAGGTATTGGCTGATTATTAATTGCAATCCGCTCATTAAACGCCGTTATATAAGGAGACGTAAAGGTCCCTACTTTAAGACCTGCCTCCTCTAACAAACATCTTAAAAATGTGACAGTCGATCCCTTACCATTTGTCCCACCAACATGAACAGTTTTTATTTTGTGTTGAGGATTATCTAGTTTATCAAGAAGAGCATTAATTCGCTCCAAACCCGGTCGCGAGCCGAATGGCAAGCGACTGTGAATCCACTCAAGAGCCTCCATATAAGTCATTGAACTTTCCCCCAGTCACTTATTTGCGTAATGTGGCAATCCGTTCCTTAACAGCTGCTTGTTTTTCCAAGTAACCTTTTTCTTTTTCACGTTCACCTGCTACGACTTCCTCAGGTGCATTTGAAACAAAACGCTCATTTGACAACTTGCCTTGAACCATCTTCACTTCTTTTGTCCATTTTGCCAATTCTTTTTCCAAGCGAGCAATTTCTTCTTCGATATTGATCAAATCCGCTAAGGGTAAGTAAATTTCTGCTCCTGTAATAACCGCACTCATCGCAAGCTCTGGTGCATCGATATCTGGTGAAATCACTAATTCTTCTGGATTACAGAAACGTTGAATGTAATTCTGATTAGCTTCCAAGAATTCTTTGACACCTGAGTCGCTTGTTTTAATCAGCAACGTAATAGCTTTAGAAAGAGGCGTATTGACTTCTGCCCGAATATTACGAACCGAACGAATCACTTCTTTTAGAACTTCCATTCCATCTGCCGCTTTTTCATCAGATAGCTCAGGGACAACCACTGGATAACTTGCCACCACAATTGAGTCGCCTCGATGAGGAATTTTTTCCCAGATAGCTTCTGTCACAAAAGGCATTATCGGATGAATCAGGCGTAAAATATTGTCCAAGGTATAAACTAAGATACTACGAGTCATTTGTTTTTGACTTTCATCTTCGCCATACAAGACCTCTTTACTCATCTCAATGTACCAATCACAGAAATCATCCCAGATAAAGTTATACAAGTGACGACCAGCTTCACCAAATTCGAATTTTTCAAAAAGGGTATTCACGCGCTCAATGGTTTCATTAAGACGAGTTAAAATCCAACGGTCAGCCACCGTTTTACGGCCCTCCAATTTGATGTCCGCAAAAGTAAGGTCTTCTGTGTTCATTAAAACGAAGCGACTGGCGTTCCAAATTTTATTAATAAAGTTCCAAGAAGCATCCATCTTATCATAACTAAAACGCATATCTTGTCCCGGGGTTGAGCCATTCGACATAAACCAGCGCAGGGCATCTGCACCATACTTATCAATGACTTCCATTGGGTCGATTCCATTATCTAAAGATTTACTCATCTTGCGACCATCTTCCGCTCTTATTAATCCATGCATCAAAACATTTTTAAATGGCGCTTTACCAGTAAACTCTAAACTTTGGAACATCATCCGACTAACCCAGAAGAATATAATATCATACCCGGTCACTAAGGTTGAATTAGGGAAGTAACGTTGATAATCAGGTGCCTCTTCATCAGGCCAGCCCATGGTTGAAAATGGCCATAAAGCTGAACTAAACCATGTGTCTAAGACGTCTTCATCTTGAACCCAGTTCTCACTATCAGCCGGCGCAACTTCACCAACATACAATTCACCTGTTTCTTTGTGATACCAAGCTGGAATTTGATGTCCCCACCATAATTGGCGAGAGATAACCCAATCATGAACATTTTCCATCCATGTTGAGAACGTTTGGTTAAAACGTGGTGGATAAAAGTCAACACGATCATCTGTTTCCTGATTAGCTAAAGCTTCCTTAGCTAATGGCGCCATTTTAACAAACCATTGAGTCGACAAACGCGGCTCTACAACGACACCACTACGCTCAGAATGTCCCACACTATGCACCATTTTGTCAATCTTAACTAGACGCCCTTCAGCTTCTAGATCCTTGATCACGGCTTTTCGTGCTGCAAAACGATCCATGCCTTCGTATTTACCACCTAAACTGTTGATCGACCCATCTTCATGCATCACGTTTACTCGTGGCAAATGATGACGATTACCAACCTCAAAGTCATTAGGATCATGGGCAGGTGTGATCTTCACAACGCCAGTCCCAAATTCCGGATCAACATAATCATCTGCGATGATTGGGATTTCTTTATTCATCAGTGGCAAAATAACATACTTACCAATCAAGTCTTTGTAGCGCTCATCTTCCGGGTGAACGGCAACAGCAGTATCGCCTAACATTGTTTCTGGACGAGTCGTCGCAATTTCAACTGTTTCACCACTGCCATCAGCTAACAAATAACTCATATGGTAAAAGGCACCTTCCACATCTTTATGAATCACTTCGATGTCAGATAGAGCTGTTTTCGCTTTGGGATCCCAGTTAATAATGTATTCACCGCGGTAGATTAACCCTTTTTCATACAGAGTCACAAAAACCTTGCGCACGGCTTCAGATAGCCCTTCATCCAATGTAAAACGTTCACGAGAATAATCCACTGAAATACCGATTTTCGCCCATTGATCACGAATATGACCGGCATACTCTTCTTTCCATTCCCAGGTTTTTTCAACAAATTTCTCACGCCCTAAATCATAACGTGTTAGGCCATCTTCAGCTAATTTTTCTTCCACTTTCGTTTGAGTGGCGATTCCCGCATGGTCCATTCCTGGTAACCACAAGGTATCAAAACCTTGCATTCGCTTATGACGGATAATAATATCTTGTAACGTCGTATCCCAAGCATGGCCTAAATGTAGTTTTCCAGTAACATTTGGTGGTGGAATCACGATCGAATATGGCTCTGCCGACGGATCCTCACTTGGAACGAAACGCTTGTCTGCAACCCACTTGGCGTAACGGCCTTCCTCAACTTCTTGGGGGGCATACTTTGGTGCTAAATTCTTTTCTGACATACTCATCCCTCTTTCATAATGTATCATGTAGTAATCATCCCGGCTTCACACCAGAGATCAATAGGTTATTTCCTGTTCTCATCGGCTCCCAAACTCAGCCAGATTCGCGTCCATCGGATTTTCCTAGCGGTCTTCAGGACAATCAAAAAACCCTAAAAACACACATGTGTTCTTAGGGCGTCATTTACGCGGTACCACCTAATTTATAGCCAAACAGCTACATCTCTAGCGTGAGCTAACGGTCACGACTCGGATTAACTTACTGTTAGTTCAGCTAATCAACTCACAAGCTACCTTCACTTTCTGCCTAGTAAAAACCTTCCAGCCTAAGGGTTCTCTTTCTGACACTATTTCAAAAGTTACTTCTCTTGTTCTACGTCCTGACCATATTTTACATGTAAACCTGCCGAAGGTCAAACTTTCTTCCTAAAAAGACCATGATTTTAACCGATATCTCTAATTAAATTATTCCATATCTTCTCACTTGCTCCAAATAACACCTTTTTATGATTTTAGACGTGCAAACTACACCTCACTAAAAATCACCTAAAAAAATCTTCTACTCGTCTTTCAACTGAGTAGAAGATTCCTGTTTTTAGATCAACCCTTTAGCAGTAGCTAATGCTTGCTCATAATCTGGTTCCGTTGCTATCTCCGGTACAATTTCTTCGTAAACAACAGTCATCTCTTTATCGATAACAAAAATAGCTCGTGCTAATAATTCAACTTCCGGCATAAACAGTCCGTAAAGTTTACCGAATTTTAATTCTGTATCGTGAAGCATTTCCATGTCCACATCTTCAGCAGCACACCATGATTCTTGCTCTTCTTTTGTGTTGTTTGAAATTGTTAAGAAATGAACCCCATCAACTTTAGCAGCTTCCTGATTAAAGCGCTTTGTTTGTAACTGGCAGACACTCGTATTGATATTCGGTACGACACTGATAATAACGGGTTTATCTGAAAGGTCTGACAATTGAATGATTTGCTTGTTTAAATTGACTAATGAAAAATCAGGCGCCTTTTTCCCTACTTTAGGTTGGTCACCTTCCAATTCTACTGGTTTGCCCTTCAATGTTACTTTCATGATGCTGATAACCCCTCTCATATTTTTGATACCTTCAGTATACGAGATATTTCTTGTAAAAACAAAAGTCATGCTTATTGATTGGCAAAATTAAACTGATGATTTGATGTAAAGTTTTCATCAAAATAAATCAGCGTTTGTAATTCCGTTGTCAAATCAATATACTGAATCTTTACATTGTCAGGTACTTTTACCCGACCTGGCGCGAAGTTTAAAATCGCCGTAATGCCCGATGTCACGATGGAATCAACTGCTCCTTGAGAATGTTTGCTTGGAACGGTTGAAATAGCCGTCATAACCCCTTCTTTTTTCACGACATCTGCCAAATCATCCATGTGGCGGATTGTGATGTTATTAATTTTTGTTCCCACCAAACTTGGATCACTGTCAAAGGCGCTAACAATGTTCAAATATTCATTTCTGCGGAAGTTATTTTTTATTAAGGCTCTTCCTAAATTACCGACACCGATTAAAGCAATTCGCTTTTCAACTTGAGTGTTTAGTATATGACTGAACACTTGAATTAAATAACTAACGTCGTAGCCATAACCACTTCTACCTAGTTCACCAAAATGGGAAAAATCACGCCGAATCGTCGCCGATGGCACTTGAATTAATTGACTAAATTCTTTTGATTTAATCCGTTCAACATTGGATTCTTCTAAAATTTTTAAGTAGCGATAGTACAATGGAATCCGCTTAGCTGTAGCATTTGGTATCTTACATTCGTCTTCTTTTTTCATTTTTTCTCACCTCTTGTTAAAACATTCACACTCCAAGTGTACCATTGACCGCTGCGCATTACAATAACTTTGTGAAAAAAAGAGTTAATTTTACAGAATAGCAAAAAAGTACAAGAACAACTAGCCTAAGCTGCTCTTGTACTTTTATCATAATAAATCATCAAATTCTTCTGCATCACCGGCTAAATACTGTTGACCTAATTGTATTTCACTGATTTTAATACCTGCTACAGCACGTTCAATTAGCCCTTCCACATCTAGTTTTCCCTCAAAATCAAGAGCACGATCTAAACGTGGTTTAGTCTTAGGTTTAGGTGGGGCAAAAATAGTACAACAATCTTCAAATGGTTGAATCGCTAAATCAAAGGTATCAATTTTTTCAGCAATCTCAATGATTTCACTTTTATCCATTGCCACTACTGGACGAATAATTGGAGTAGCAGTCACTTCGTTGATAGCAATCATACTGTGTAGCGTTTGCGACGCCACTTGACCTAGGGATTCTCCATTGATGATGGCTAGTCCTTTACGCTTTTCACGAATCTGATCAGTAATCCGCATCATAAAACGACGAGTAATCGTCATTAAGTAACCTTCATCAACATGCTTTTTGATTTCTTCTTGAATTTCTGTAAACGGCACCTCGATAAATTGAATGCTACCCACATAAGGAACTAACTTCACCGTTAAATCTTTCGCTTTATTCAACGCTTGTAGACTCGTATAAGGAGGACTATGGAAATGTACGGCTTCAATTTTTACGCCTCGTTTCATCGCTAAATAACCAGCCACCGGTGAATCAATCCCACCTGAAAGCATCAACATGCCACGACCACTTGAACCAACTGGCAACCCACCTGCCCCTTTGATTGTTTCACAAGAAAGAAAGGCGCCATCGGGACGAATCTCTACTCGCAAGGTTATATCCGGCTTTTTCATTTCAACGCCAATAGTGGGAATCGCTTCAATGACATGATGGCCAACCTCTCGATTCAACTCATTTGTATCCAATTCAAATTCCTTGTCTGAGCGTTTAGTATTGACTTTAAAACTTTGACCTTCCTCATACACTTCGGTCATCATTTCAACAGCTGTGCGATAGATTGCTTCAGTTGTTTTAGGAATTCTAATAGATGGCGAAACATTTTGGATACCAAAGATCGGCTTCAAAGCATCCATCACCCCAGTGCTATCTTCCCCATTTAACAACAAATGCATCCGATCACGATTAGCATGGACTTTAACATTGGGAAATTGATTTAAAGCACTTTTGACATTACTAGCTAAGATGCTTATAAAAACCCGTTTATTTTTCCCTTTAGTGGAAAGTTCACCATAGCGGACCATAATTTCTGTATAATTCATGACATTTCCTTCCTCTTTAACCTTATATAGTGGTTTAATTATTAATCTTGGCAAACTGTTTGTATAATTGATTAAAGACAATCATAAATTGCTCCGCTTCAACCATAGTCGAGTTCGCTTCCAAACTTAAGCGAATAGCCGTAGTTGCCACACTATCATGGACGCCCATCGCATGCAACGTACTCCCAGCCACCTTACTGCGGCTAGAACAAGCGCTAGTGGTTGACACGATAATATCTTTTTGCTCAAATGCATGAACAAGCACTTCCCCTTTGACTCCTTTAAGGCCAAAACAAACAATATGGGGAGCGAAATCCTGATTATGTTCAGAAAAAAGCGACACCTTATCGTATTTTTTTAATGAGTCCAATAAGTATTCTTTAATATTAGCTTCTCGTTTATTTTTTAGTTCCTGATCTTCTAAATGGAGACGAACAGCTCGAGACATAGCCACTACCCCCGCTACATTTTCTGTTCCACTACGATGATTATGCTCTTGACCACCGCCGTTTAAAAGCGGCGCAATAATCCGACCTTTACGACTAAAGATAAAGCCAACCCCTTTTGGCCCATGAAATTTATGAGCAGAAAAGGTGGCAAAATCCACACGAGGCGTCAGCCATTTTTCTTTTGGCACTTTTCCTAAAGCTTGCACAGCATCAACATGAAAGTGAATCGTCGGGTAATCGATTAAACACTTACCAATCGCCTCAATCGGTTGCACACTTCCTACTTCATTATTGACAGCCATAATTGAAACTAAAATAGTTTCAGGTCGAATCAAAGACGCGAGAGCTGCAACATCCACAATGCCTCGTTTATCAACTGGCGCTTTGGAAATTTCAAAACCAAACTGCTCAAGTTGCTGGGCAGCTTTCGAAACAGCCGAATGTTCGATATCTGAAATGATTAGATGTTTGCCAAAGCCGTTCTTTTCTATAGCAGTGCCTTTAACAACCCAATTGTCACCTTCTGTTCCACCACTAGTAAAATAAACTTCTTCTGGTAAAACCTCTAACAATTCGGCTAGTTGTTTCCGCGATTGATCCAATAGACGAGTCGCTTGCGCTCCTAATTGGTGTAAGCTCGAAGGATTCCCTAAAATCCGTTGGCTTGTCTTTACATAAGTATCTAATACGCCAGGATGAATTTTTGTCGTTGCGCTATTATCAAAATATATCATAACTTGACTCCTTTTCTTTAACTTAACTGTCATTTCAGTAAATTATCACCACTAACTCAGCTATTTCACTTCACGTAAAATCCTTATTCATTATAGACGTTATTGACTAAAATTACAATCACCGATAACTGAAAGTCACTCTACCTTCTAGCTTCTAATTCCAGTAAGAACAAAAAAACTGCCTCTCTTAAAATGAATTCAAGAGAAACAGTTTCGCTTAATTAAAAATGAGTAATACTTTCTTTATTATTAAAATAGAAGGACTCGATCCGTTTAAAGGCACCTGGTTCAGTTCTTTCTAAGGCCGCACCAATTTCATCTAAAGCATCTTGGTAACGGTATTCAATGTTAAACAATTGTAAACTCTTATCAATGGCCTGGCTAATTCCACCATGGCTATGACGATAGCGATTAGAATACTGCAACATTTGTTCCGTTAATGCAGCACTGTCAACTAATTCATTGGTTTTTTCTTCAAGAACTTCAATGTCCTTTTCACAGTACTCAACCAGACGGTTAATTTGTTCCATATCAATTCTAATTTTGTTTAATTCCTTGCTTAATTCTTCAATGCGATCAGTTGCCACATAGAAAAACTCCAAGTATTCTTTTGGCACGCCAGGCAAACGTTGCTTGTCAACATAGCGTTTCATGTTACGCAAACTAAATTCAAACTCATCAATTTTCTTCTGAGCTAATTTCTCACCTTTACGAAGTGATTGCAATGACGTGTTAATTTCAATTTGTTGATTTTCAATCTCATCCAATAATGAGTAAGCATCTTTTAAGCGACTTTCCACTTCGCTGTAGACAGCTTCATGGTTTTTAAGTTGCTCTTCAATGGCGGTAAACTGTTTAGTCAATTCTTCCAACTGCGTTTGGAACCCACGAGAACGACCTAACTCATTGTGATTAAGAGCATAACTTTGAGAAATATGATCCAACTCAATTAACAATTGACGATTGTTGCGTAACGCGTGTCCGATAAACTCACGAACAGTTTTCATATTAGCTTTGACATAGGTTTGAGCTTTGATTTCTGTTTCCATCACTTCATACAGTTGATCAATCCGCTCTGAAATTTCCACGTTGTTTTCAGCCACTACTTGAACTTCACATTTTTCCAAGTAAGCCATGGTTTTCTTAATTCGTGAATTAACTTTCACGATATTTTTCTTAATCTCGTCATCTGGAAACTTGAAATTTTGTTTAACTAATTTTTTATGACCATTGATAATTTCTTTCATTTGGTTAGGAAAGACCTTATCCAATTCCTCGAACAATGGTGGAATTAATTCCATTACCGCTTCTAACTCATACGTCCGCGCCTCGGCTTGTTCTAAAACTGAACCAGCTTCCATCGGATCGCCGGCAGTATTTAACGCCACAAACTGTGTAAATTCATTTTCAATACTCTGGACTTGCTTTTGAATTTCGCCAATTGCTGGTCCATATTTTTTAGTTTCTTCTTTTGATAGAGCACTAATTTCTTCATACTTGTCTAAGGCTTGTTGAACCGCTAGTGAATTACGTTCTTCACTTTCACGTAGCTCTTTTAAGCCTAAACGAATCGCTTCAACCTGCTCTTCCATTTCATCCATCGTGTCGTAAGCTTCTTCGATTGCACCTTTGACTTTCATAAATCTGAAGGTTTCATTCAGATTCTCAACTTCAAAAATCCGACTTTCTAATTCAGCAAATGAAGCTGTTGAAATATCTGTCCAACGTTGATTCCATTCTCTAAAGGTATTTTGGCTTTGGCCAACCAAGTGCATCTTTTTAACTTCTTCGACTTCTTCTATTACTGGCAAATCAAACAAATCGATCTTCCGCTTTTCTAACTCATCCAAACGTTCTTCATTTTTTCTTTTCATTAAAAAAGCGACTAGGTATAGCAAAGCTGCAACGGCAATGACCGCACATAATACCCAAATCCATATATTTGATCCCATGAAATTTCCTCCGTTTTTCTATCAATTATCAAGATTACTTATAGTCCTAAAGGCAAAGGTAAGCATACCATTTTTACTGCAATCAAAAACTAAAAGTAAGTCATTTTAAGTTTAATTTTAAGTTTATCAACATTTTTTGCATCTATTCTAAATTATAACATAGGAAATGATTTCATTCACTAGTTAAATGATAAAAGCGACAAAAGATTGAAAAAATGAGACTTTTGACTGGTATCCATTCAGCTTTAGCAAAACTTGTCTTCAATTTGAAACATGCTTATCTGCCAACATAAATAAAAAGTCCTCCTCAAAAAAAGACTTTTCCCTAAAAAATTATACAACTAAATCATTAGAAATGCTAGTTTAAAATCAGTAAATATTATTATCCCTTTGAGATACAACGAATTTCAGAACCTGATATCCCTGTCGTTCAAACTTAATCTCCTAATTTTGACTCTCGTTTTCAGCTATTTTTCCCACCTGTTTAACCGCCCTCTTCATCCTTCTTTTCTAAATTAATTGACCCCTTCTTTCCCTAGTCTTCAAAATCAGATGATCATCTTCTTCAGCCCCTTCTTCCGATTTTTACACAAAAACCACACGATAAATGACACTTTTTCGCGATAAATGAGTAAAAACTAAGAAATCTTCTCATTTTCCACTCATTTTGTATTGATTTTACTGGCTCACTTCGGTATTCTGATAAGTAAACATCTAATTAATACAGTTTATGAATAGTGGGGTTGAACGAATGAAAGTTGTAAAATTTGGAGGAAGTTCTCTTGCTTCTTCAACACAATTAAATAAAGTTTTAGCTATTGTTAAATCAGATGAACAAAGAAAGATTGTCGTCGTTTCTGCACCGGGAAAAAGAAACCCTGACGATGAGAAAGTCACCGATCTATTAATTGAATACGCAGACGCTTATTTGGCTAATCTTGAGTATCAAGAGATTCAAGCTCAGATTATTCAACGTTACGAAGCAATTGCCTTTGAATTAAACTTAGGTGACGCGATTATTGAAGACATTCGTCAAGCCATTCTTAATTTAGCCGAAGAAACTGAGCTAAGTCAAGATGCGGCTCGTGTGATGGACCGATTTAAAGCTAGTGGAGAAAATAACAACGCCAAACTTGTGGCGACTTTCTTCCAAAAAAATGGCCTCAAGGCTCGTTACATGAGTCCTCAAGAAGCAGGCATGATAGTCAGTGACGAGCCTGGCAATGCCCTTATTTTACCAAGTTCTTACGATGAACTTTTTAAATTACGAGCAACTGAAGAAGTTCTTGTGATTCCGGGATTCTTTGGTTATACCGAAAAGGGGGAAATTTGTACCTTTTCTCGAGGTGGTTCTGACATTACCGGCTCGATTATCGCTGCTGGTATCCATGCAGATCTTTATGAAAACTTTACCGATGTGGACGCTATTTATGCCGCTCATCCTGGTTTAGTTAAAAACCCTCATAAGATTAAAGAACTGACCTTTAGAGAAATGCGAGAGCTAAGTTATGCTGGATTTGGCGTTTTCCATGATGAAGCCTTAATTCCTGCCTTCCGTGGGGGAATTGAAGTAGTTATCAAAAATACAAATAACCCTAGTGCTCCTGGTACAAGAATTCTGCTTGATCGTCAACCAGGCGATGAAGCCGTTATTGGCATTGCTGGTGATTCAGGTTTCGCTATTTTCTACATGAGTAAATACCTTATGAATAGAGAGATTGGGTTTGGCCGAAAGGTTTTGGAAATTCTTGAAGATGAATCTCTTAATTATGAGCACATGCCATCTGGTATTGATGATATTTCAATCATCGTTCGTGAACATCAATTATCAACTGACGTAGAAAATCGATTAATCGATCGCTTCAAAAAAGAATTACAAGTTGATGAGATTCACGTCAACCATAATTTATCAATGATTGCCATTGTTGGCGAAGGGATGAAAAGCAATGTGGGGACTGCAGCTAAAAGCACCCATGCCCTTTCTGCAGCTGGGGTTAACTTAGAGATGATTAACCAGGGGTCATCAGAGGTCAGCATTCTTTTCGGCATTAAGAGTTGCCATGAGGATATCGCCATCCAAGCACTATATGAAGAATTTTTTAAAAAGTAATGCTAGCTTTTAAAAAATACCGCCAAACCAAGAAGCTAGTTTTCTTGGTTTGGCGGTATTTAATTTGGCTATAAGCGCCTCAGCTAACTCGACGCAAGGGAAATCAAAACACCTCGATTGAAGACCTGAAAATATCCTCTCTTTACAATCGACGCCCCGATAAAAGTCCTTTAAAGAGGTCTGAAAACAACTAACTTCTTTCCCGGGAAATTTAAACAAACCGCAATCAAAAACATCGTTAATGCAACGTTGACCCCATAAAAGATAGTCCTTTTTCAAGGACTATCTTTTATTTCCGCTCTGTTTCGACAACTCTTCTTCGATTTTCTCTTCTGGAGCGAAATCCTGTTCCCAATTTTCAGGCTTCATAACTTTCCCCGTAACTGGATGAAAATGAGGCTGACCATCAGGAAATAATTTTCCCATATTCGCCTCGTGAACAATCTTAAATATCTCGGTAGGATCCACTCCCATTAAAACAAAGGAGCCGTAAGTAAAGTAGAGGGTATCGATCAAGGCATCGACTTCTTCAACAAGGGGATTCTTAACCCGTTCCCCTTTTGTGCTTATTTTAGTGACCGCTCCATCAATACTATTCTTAAGTCCCTCAACTAAGCTTTGGAACCTTTGCTGGTCATTGTCAGCGGCGGCATATAAAAACTCCACTAACTCCTCCGCCTTAAAGCCAGCTCGGTAGCCAGCTTCTTGTGGTGAAAAAACTGTCGGCTGATGATTTTTGCTTGGATGAAATTTATCATGAAATGCTTTTGCTTGTTCGTATGGATTCAACCCTGTTCCTCCCTATTTAATAATGTTGTAATGTCGAAGGGCATTATAAATACCATCTTCCGTGTTGCTAGTTGTGACGTAATCCGCTAACAGCTTAATATCCTCATTAGCGTTGCCCATAGCAACTCCTAGACCAACAGATTGCAGCATCTCAGTGTCATTCCAACTATCCCCAAATGCCATGCACTGATCAAGTGTAAATCCTAGATGTTGACCTACTTTTTGAATCCCCACACTTTTTGAATTTCGCTTCATAATGATATCTACCGTATAAGGATTTGAACGAGTAAACTTGCATTCTGGAAATAACTTTTCCAAGATTGGCTGCTCACTTTCGGGACTAATTAACACACACTGATAAATAGGTTTCCTTAATATAGCTAAATCTTGATAACGTTGTTTATTTCCCGTTCGACTAATCTTTTGAGCTATCTTCTTAAAAAAAAGAGAATTACGGGCTTTAGGTAAAAACCGTTGAAGTCTTTTGGCCCAAGCTTTTTGACCGATGCTCATAATCGAGCTCCCCGCCAATTCATCATTGCTGCCGAAAAGAATTTGCCGCTTATTCTGATCGCAGTAAGCAGCAATTTTTGTTACTAAATCCACTGGAAACGCATTGGCATATAACACTTGATCACGGGTATAAACATACTGCCCGTTATAGGTCACAAAAACATCTAAAGCTAATTGGTCCACCTGCTCGTCAAGACGAACTGGACCACGACCCGTTGCCAACCCACAAATAATCCCTTGGCTCTTTAATTGGGCAATACTCTCTTTAGTTGAGGCTAAGGCTTTTGCTTGATGAGTGACTAAGGTTCCGTCGATATCGAAAAACACTGCACTTATTTTCATTCTCTCGCTCCTAAAATAAATCAATCTGTTCTGGATTTAACCCTGAATAATCAATACCCAATAACTCTTTCAACGCCATGGCATTATCTGCGGCGTCCCCTCCAGAATTATTATTAAAAATAATCGTCGTTGTTTTAACCTGACCTGCCACATTTAGAACAGCCTGTTTTATTTCTTCCAGTTCCTCTTGATTATAACGATAGAGGGTCCGCTTCTTCCTCCAGTCGTCCCCTTTTGCTAACCAGCCATCTTTATAGCGACCGTGAAGTCTAAAAATAGCTTTATCCGGATGTGTGACCACTGGATAAAAAGGAATCGAACGATCTTGAACCTGTGGTTCGTCAATCGTCAATAAAATAAAGTGTTCCCCTCGCATGAATTCAAGGGTTTTTTCAAGATAAAGTGGCTCGTACCAACTTGGATGACGAAGCTCAACACTTAGTGGAAGATCCCCTAAATAATGACGCATGCGACGGAGATGAACGATATTCTCTTTCGTGCAATCAAACATAGCCGGAAATTGACATAATATAGCTTCCAATTTTCCCCTTTGCACAAAAGGTGCAATCGCATTTCTGTACGTTTCGTATAATTCTCGTTCTGATTCATAATAGTCTTCCCACGACGTTTGAAGAGTCATGGCCTGATTGGCTTTAACTAAAAATTTGAACCCATCTGGTGTTTGACTTTCCCAATTCTCAAAAGTCTTACGACTGGGTATCCCATAAAAAGGATTATCTATCTCGACAACCGGTAATTTTGAAGCGTAGTCACCCAAAGTTGGTCTTGGTTTTTTTATTAAACTGGTGTGCTCTGACCAGGTAGTTAGTCCGATGTTAATCATTTAACCCATCCTCTCATTTACATTTTACACAATCTTAATTTTTTTAGCAAAAACAAGCCATTAACAGGCTAGTTTGTTATAATAAGTAAGCAGAGAAAACTGGAAAGCAGGGGTTAACCATGAAAAAAATATTAGTTCTTCACACAGGCGGAACCATCGCCATGTCAGAGGACACTAAAACCAAAGCCGTCTCGACAGAAGGACGAAACCCACTATTAGATTTACCCACCAATGTGGATCATAATCTTGAATTAATTGTTGAAGATTTTTTTTACATTCCTTCACCACATATTACACCGGAACATATGCTATTATTGAAAGATCGGATTTTACTAGGATTAAAAGAAGGCATCAATGGCGTCGTCATTACTCACGGAACAGACACCCTTGAAGAAACAGCTTATTTTTTAGATATTACACTTGGAGATAGGTTACCCATTGTGATTACAGGTGCCATGCGTTCAAGCAATGAGGTTGGCTCCGATGGTTTATACAACTACATGACAGCTGTCCGAGTAGCTGCCAGTGACGAAGCAGTCAACAAAGGAACCTTGGTTGTGATGAACGATGAAATTCATACCGCTCGATACGTCACCAAAACCCATACAACCAATGTTGCCACTTTTAGAACGCCCACCTTTGGTCCTATCGGCTTAGTCAATAAACACAAGGTGAGTTTTTATCAGCAGTTAATCACCACCCATACGATGAATATCACTTCTGTTAAAGGTCGAATCCCCATCGTTAAAGCTTATGCAGGCATGGGGACCAGTCTCCTTGACTTACTGTCTGCTAATCAAATCGACGGGTTAGTGATCGAAGCCTTGGGAGCGGGAAATCTGCCCCCTCAAACCATTCCAGCCATTGATAATCTATTGCTGGAAGGAGTGCCGATTGTCCTGGTTTCTCGCTGTTTCAATGGAATTGCCGAAGGCGTCTACGATTACGAAGGCGGCGGCATCCAACTTGAGCGAAAAGGCGTCCTCTTTTGTAATGGCTTAAACAGCCAGAAAGCTCGCATTAAATTATTGGTGGCCCTAAATGCTCAATTGAGTGTCACTGAGTTAGCTGATTTTATGGTTGAACAAGTCTAAAATAACCACAGGGAAGTCTTTGTCAGACTTCCCTTCTAATCTGCCTTGGTTTCAGCCGATACAAGTAACATCATCGGCCGTCTCAATTCCTCTTTCATTTCAGGAATTTGGGCTAGCTTGTCCTGACTTGGTTGTGGTTCCACAACCTGCTTTAAAGTAAACTCATTCACTAACAGCGTATTTAAATAAGTGGTTAACGTTTTATGATACTTCACAATATCCTGACCTAAAAAGTGACTTTGACGAGAACCTTCTATATAATAGTTATCCACTGGCCAGTGCTTAAGCTGACCTTCATCATAACACCACTCCTGTCTCCCCTCCGCTGTATAGACTGGGTGCTCTACAGAAAAAACGAATTTACCTTGAGGGACCAAGAGTCGCTTCACCTGAGTGACAATCTGGTGGAAATCCTCTACGTAATGAAAAGCCAAGGAGCTAATAATAACATCAAATTCACCTTCCAATTGCTCAAGTTGTCGCAAATCTAATTCCTGATAGACAATTTTTGACGACTCCGTTAATTCACGTGCTTTCGCCAGCATTTTGCTCGATAGATCAATCCCTAAGACAGAAACTGCTCCTTGCGCCACCGCATAACGACAATGCCACCCATAACCACAGCCTAAATCCAATACCCGCATTCCTTGGAAATCAGGTAATAACTTCTGTAACTCGTGCCACTCTCCGGCACCTTCTAAACCAAATTTCGATCGATCCATTTCTTGGTAAGCCTCAAAAAAAGCCTCATCATTGTAATGATTGGTCATGTTGTCCTCCTTCTAACTCAGCCACTTCTCTCTCTATTATTTCGTACTTCCACTCACTCTGCAAGCCCAAAAGGAAAAAGACTTGATTGCTTTTCTACAATCCAGCCTTTTTCCTTTAATCAATCACTTTAAATTCTTCGTATAGAACTAACAGCTCATCCGAAAATGGCACGTCATAAGCCACTAACTCTCTTTCCCAAAAGTCTTGGTGAACCTTTCGCCAATAGGCAAGACTGCGATCCCCTTCACCTTCCTTATAGGCGTCAGCTGCTGTTATCTCCTTAAAAGGGACCGTTTTGATGGCCACGGTTTGGATAACACATCGGGGAATGCCCTTGCCATCCAAACAGATACTATAAGACCCAACTAACGGTAAGGGCTCTTGTTCATATTCATAGGCAGCCAAGGCACTCGTTGTTCCCGTCTTAGTTCCTTCTAATACCAAACCTAATAGTTCGTCAGCCATTTCCGGACTATCACCAAAAGCCCAAGCTTCGTAAGTTTTCTCATTATTAATGCCTGAATCGGCTAAGAACACCTGCCAAAATAACTCAACTTCTTGTTGATTAGACATCATCAGCCTCCTACTTCAGTTTTAACAGTGACTCAACGGTCTCTTGCATGTATTTGGATTCCACAACTGTATCATGACGAACCTTCGCAGTTGTTAATTCACTCACAGCTCCAGGGATTTCCAACTCAGATAAAGTGGCCAATTGATTGACCAATTCAAAATCATCGGTACTTGCAGATACCTCCCCTGTCAGTGATGCCACAACAGCACGTGGGAATTTATAGGGACTAGCCGTGGAAACAATCACAGTTGGATGCTTGTCTCCCGTAGCCTCTCGATAATTTTCATAGACGGCTGCTGCCACTGCTGTGTGAGGATCCATGGTGTATTCTTCTTCATTAAAGACTCGCTTAAGTTCTGCGGCCGCTTCTTCCTCAGTTGCGAAGTCACCATGAAAATCAACTAAGCCTTCTGCCATTTCTTGGGTAATGCTGTATTTACCAATCGCCACTAAACTGTCCATCAGCGCCTTCGTTTGTTTATCATCGTTGTTAGCTACATGAAATAATAGCCGTTCCAAATTACTGGAAACCAAGATATCCATTGAAGGAGAACTAGTCACCATAAACTCACGGTTACGATTGTAAGTACCTGACCGTAAAAAATCGGCTAATACATTATTTTCATTTGACGCACAGACTAATTTATTAATTGGTACACCAATTTGTTGAGCGTAATAAGCGGCTAAAATATTTCCAAAATTCCCAGTTGGGACAGACAGATTGATCTCATCTCCCACATTGATTTCACCACTAGCAACTAGCTGGGCATAGGCATACACATAATAAACGATTTGTGGCACCAAACGGCCAATATTAATCGAGTTAGCCGAAGAAAACTGTTTACCATTGTTCGCCATCATCTTTTTCAATTCCTGATTGTTAAACATCTCTTTAACATTAGTTTGAGCATCATCAAAATTTCCAGTGATGCCAACTACCCAGGTATTTTTTCCACTTTGCGTAACCATTTGTTTTTCTTGAATGGGACTAACACCATTCTTTGGATAAAAAACAATGATTTTTGTCCCAGGGACATCTGCAAACCCAGCCATAGCCGCTTTACCCGTATCACCTGATGTTGCCGTTAAGATAACAATTTCTTGATCAACCTTGTTTTTCTTAGCGGCAGTCGTCATTAAATAAGGTAAAATAGACAACGCCATATCCTTAAATGCAATCGTCGAACCGTGAAATAATTCTAAGTAATAGTCTCTGCCGACTTTTCTAAGTGGCGCAATTTTCTCATCAGCAAATTTATGGTCATAAGCCGATTTAATACAGTGCGTTAACTCACTTTCCGTAAAATCTGTTAAAAATTCTTTCATGACTAAATAAGCAACTTCTTGATAACTCATTTTAGCCAATTTTTTAAAATCCAAAACCACTGTTGGTAGTTCAGTCGGGACATAAAGCCCGCCATCAACAGCCAATCCTTGAAGAATAGCTTGAGAGGCCGTGACTTGATTTGTTTTATCTCGTGTACTTTGATAGTTTAATGACATTTATGAAAACCCCTTTTCATCTAAATAATAATGCTTTTAGTATACCATTTTTTAATGAGGTTTTAATAATAAAATGAAATTTTCATTAAAAAAATAATCATTCTATTGCCTTTCACGCAATTTATGCTGAATTCACCTCTTTAAATCCTTGATTAACAATAAAACAACCATTAAATTTTCGTGAGAAAAAGAGAGTAGGACTTACGTCCTACCCTCTCACTCACTTTAGGCCTTGGCTAATTCTGCCAAGATTTCATCCATATTTTTTGCCCCAAAGATTACCTTTTGATCATTGATAATCATGGCCGGCACACTCATAATTTTTTTCTCTTTTTTCAATTCCGGAAATAGAGCCGTGTCAATCATTTCAGCCTCTACATTGTGGTTAGCAGCTGCAATTCGTTGACAAGCGGCCACAACATCTGGACAGTAATGACAGGTTAAAGAGACACAGATTTGAACTTTTGTTTTTGGTAGCGCCGTAATTTTTTCTAGTTGGCCTTCTTCTAAAGCTTGACCATCACTTCCCACGTTGTAAATAGCTAAGACAAATGAATTCAATTCATGCCCACTTGGAATACCACTGAATTTAATTCCTGTGTACTCCCCAGCTTCATTAAATAAGGCTGTAGCTGGCAATCGCTCCAAGTTCATGGCACTCTCAAGGGCACCGTCATCGCCTCTGGAAATATTTTTCACAATGATTTTATCGCTTAGTGTACTGATTTCATCAATAAAACTGGACAATTCCATAGTTTTAGGCTGGCTAGCATCTAAAATATTTTTTAGAGTGACCGTCTTGGTTAATTTGCCAAAGATTCCTTTTAGCTGTTCTTTCATTGCTGCTGGGAACCATTCACCTTTTTTAGCTGGCTCTGAAGACGTGGCTGCTGCCGGTTTAGCTGGCGCAGTCGGTTCACCATTCACTGTTTTAATTTCTTTGTGAGTAACTGGAATTCCCAAACGTTCTTTTTCTTCATTCACATAATGTTGTGCCTTAGTTGCGGCAATAGCACCATCCGCTACAGCTGTCACGATTTGGCGTAATTCTTTAACACGTAAATCACCAATCGCATAAACCCCTGGAAGATTGGTTTCCATGTTTTCATTTGTTGGAATGAAGCCTTGTGGCGTCATATCGATTTGCTCTTTAAATATCGCCGTATTTGGTTTATTGCCTGCAAAAACAAACATTCCAAAAGAACCATCAGCCTCATCTGCTTCAAAAACCGTTTCTTCTCCTGTTTGATTATTCACGAAAACAGCTTTTTGCAATAAACCGTCACCACTGATTTCCTTAACTTCTGTATTGTAGACAATATCGATTTTAGGATGATTTTTCGCCTGATTAGCTGTCATTTCTGCACAAGTAAAATCAGGTTCTCTAATAATCATATGAACTTTTTTGCCAAAACGAGTTAGAAAAACTGCTTCCTCCGCCGCTGCATATCCACCACCAAGTACAAAGATATCTAAGCCAGTGAAGAACTCGCCATCACAGGTTGAGCAATAGCCAATCCCACGACCAGTAAATTCAACTTCGCCAGGAAAACCAATTTTATTTGGTGATGCTCCCGTCGCAATCATAACCGAACGAGCCTGATAAAGTTTACCCGATTTCCCCGTTAATTCTTTTACTTCACCACTTAACTTAACGGCAATTATATCATCTGCGACAAACTCAGCGCCAAAATCAGCTGCCTGCGAACGCATTTCCTCCATCATTGCAGGCCCCGTCGCGTTGCGTAAACCGGGATAGTTAACAATACTTGAAGTGGTTGTGACTTGCCCACCAATTTTATCTTTTTCAATAATTAATACATCCATCATTGAACGACCGGCGTAAATCCCGGCAGAAAGTGCCGCTGAACCAGCTCCAATAACGACTAAATCGTAAATATGTTCACTCATTTAATAACCCTCTTTCCTCTTTATCTTAAGAAAAGGCTCTGCCATGATTTCTCAGGTAGAGCCTTCTATATAATCTCTAAAACTAGATTTTGCCGACTAAATCCAAACTTGGTGCAATCGTGTCTTCGCCTGGTTTCCAGTTTGCTGGACAAACTTGATCGCCATGTTCTTCAACAAAGACTGCTGCTTCTAATTTTCTGACAAGTTCTTCAGCATTACGACCAATTCCCATATCGTGAATTTCATAAGCTTTGATTTCGCCACGAGGGTTAACGATAAATGAACCGCGGAAAGCTTGACCAGCTTCTTCATCCATCACACCGAAGAAACGAGAAATTTTACCATTTGGATCTGCAAGCATGGTGTATTCAAGACGACCGATTGTATCCGTTGCATCTGCCCAAGCTTTGTGAACAAAATGGCTATCTGTTGAAACTGAATAAACTTCACAACCTGCTGCTTGAATCTCTGTATAATGATCTTGTACGTCACCTAATTCAGTTGGACATACAAAAGAAAAATCCGCTGGGTAGAAAAAGAAGATACTCCATTTGCCTAACACGTCTTCAGTGTTCACTTTAAGGAATTCACCTTGACGGTATGCATCTGTTTCGAAATCAAATAATTGCTTGTTAATTAAGTTACTCATTATTTACATTCTCCTTCTGACTAGTTAATATTTTCTATTACATTATTATGATAACAAACAAAAAGGACTCTGTCAAAAAGAATTTAGAAAAAAAATGACCTTAACTTACATATAGAATCCCCAATTTATCTAGGTTACACAAGGTTATTTCACAAGCAAATAGTTTGCTATCCCTTTTTAAAGTCAAAAAGAACCCCATAGGGCTTATTGAGAAATAATATATCTAATTGAGAATAATAATCACTAAAAAAAGCTGAATGATTTGACATTCAGCTTTTACAACCTTCTATTTACCGTGACATTTCTTATATTTCTTCCCACTTCCACAAGGACATGGATCATTACGGCCAATTTTTTTATCAGTATCAACAACCTCTGTTATGTTTGCCGTTTCTTCAACTGTCACAACAGGTTCTTTCACTTCATTAATCGTATTTCCCATAGCAAAGCGATTAAATTGTGCAATTTCACTTTGTGAATAGTTTGGAGTGATTGCTTTCTTACTGGCTTTTTTAGCCTTTGTTTGTGAAGTCTCAGCTTTTACTGGTTGCTCAGTTTGCTCAGCTCCAAAAGATAGTTTAGCTAATTTACGCAAAAGCGTATCCGCATTACTTATTTTTTTGTCTTCTTTTAAGAAAGTAAAATAGTGAGTTAAAATACTCGAAATATCAGAGGCAACTTCTGGGTATTCACTTACTTCTCTAGGAAAGACGTTAACCAAGATGTTTTCTAGAGTGGTTGCGGTCCATTCACGTCCAGCACGCAGCTCCTCTTTATACATCCATTCTGATAATGCCATCGTTACAACACTACTATGCCCTTGAGCAGACGTGCTTAACTCCTTAAATTGCATACTTCCTTTAAACTCAGTAAACCATTCATTGGCTTGACTGATGACATTTTCCATTTTCTTTTCAGAAAAATCTTTGTGAGTCATACAACACCCTCCATAATTTAATTATGTTCCTAGACGAACCTTTATAATTATAGCGGATTTCGAGCTCAGTTTCAAATCATTTTCAGGAAACTCCCCTATTCAGCTTAAAATCAAGCCATTTAGTGGCTATACTGACTAGTGCCTCAGACAAAAGTAAAAAAGAGCGGGTATTAATGCTAAACGAACGGCTTTAATGATAGGTAGGTAAATAATCACCATGTGCTTCTATTAACTCATCCACTAACTGATGGATGTCATCTAAAGACAGCTCAGAGCTAGTATGCGGATCCAACATCGCTGCTTGGTAGATTTTATCTTTTTCCAAGGTCATGGCTGCCTCAACGATTAATTCCTGAACATTAATATTGGTACGGTTAAGAGCTGCTAACTGGGTCGGTAATGAGCCAACCACTGTTGGTTGCACTCCGTTTTTATCGACTAAACAAGGAACTTCCACACAAGCGTCTGCTGGTAAATTAGTTATTAGACCTGTATTTAGGACATTTCCGGCAATCACCGTTGGAACATTTGTGACAATAGCATCCATGATGTAGGAGGCGTATTCCTTACTTCTTTCATGGGTCAAGTCACCATTATGAACGATATCGTCTCGCTGTTTCTCCCAGTTAGCAATTTGCTCTTCACAACGACGAATGTATTCATCTAACGGAATACCTAGATTCTCGATTAGTTGCGGGTATTTTTCCTTAATAAAATAGGGGTGGTATTCTGCATTATGTTCACTTGATTCAGTAATGTAATAACCAAAATGTTTCATCAACTCAAAACGAACTGAATCATGATGTGGATTTGGCTTTTCAGCTGCCAAACGACGAATTTCCGGATAAAAATCTTCGCCATTATGAGTGATTTCCAATAACCAAGCCATATGATTAATGCCAGCTATCGACCAGTTAAATTCAGATAAATCATACTGATCTGTGATTCCCAGATAATCAAACAAATCGGAGACACAAACTTGAACGCTGTGACAAAGCCCTACGGTTTTAATCTTGGTCCCTTTCAACATTCCCATCGTTAAAATCGCCATTGGATTTGTGTAATTTAATAACCAAGCATCTGGGCAGACCTCTTCCATTTCTTTAGCCATCTCAAACATGACTGGTAAGGTTCTTAACCCTCTAAAGATTCCACCGATTCCCAAGGTATCTGCAATAGTTTGACGCAATCCATACTTTTTAGGAATTTCAAAATCAATGACCGTACTCGGTTTATAGCCTCCAACTTGAATCGCATTAATAACAAAATCTGCCCCTCTTAAGGCCTCAATTCGATTATGATACGACTGAATACTGGCATGATTGTTGTTGCAATTTTTATTAATTGTCTTTAGCATAATCTCTGATTCATTTAACCGTTTCTCATCAATATCATACAACGCGATCTCCGCCTGATGAAGGCTTGGGGTCAGCATGGCATCCCCTAAGACATTTTTCGCAAAAACAGTACTGCCAGCTCCAATAAATGCAATTTTAACCATAAAAAAGTCCTCCTTATAGGTTTCAGTAACCAATTTGTTTCTACCTCTATCATAAAGAAACAAGGGACAGAAGGACATAACCTGATTTATCCTAAAGCAAACATTATTTAAGGTTGTTGGAAACTTGGCGCTAATCCGTACATTTTTTTATAAGCTCGGCTAAAACTTAAAGGACTCTCATACCCCACTGCTAAAGCAACTTCATTAACGCGCATATCGGTTTTCTTTAAAAGATAACTGGCTTTCTCCAATCGATAATCTGATAATAGCTGACTAGGAGTCTTCCCCAACTCCTTTTTAGTTAAGGCACTTAAATACGGTGCCGTCAAATTCAAGGTTCGGGCAAGCTCTTGAACGGAATAATCCACTCGACCGAAATTATTGTGAATGGCTTTAAGCAATTTTTCAATATGGACATTCCGTCGATTGATGCTTCGATAAATCGAATCCCCTTCCACTTGAAACTCACCGAAAATCGCCTGACTTAAGCCCTGTATATAGAAGGAATTAGTCTCAATTGTCACACTGGCCAACAAGGCCTCTCCAATCCATTCAGCCAACTTCTCTTGATCTTTAACCGTTCCCACCCGATTAAAATCCAAAAGACCTAGTATGCCCAATAGTCTTTCAGTTTGTTCCCCATTAAATCCTAACCAAAAATATTCCCAAGGCTCTACTTCGTCTGCACGATAGAAGGTCACTTCATCAGGCTTTATTAAAAAAAATTGTCCCGCTCCCAATTCATAACGGACACCCGTTTTTTCAAAATACCCCTTCCCTTTCAGGACATAATGAATCACAAAGTGCTCCCTAACGTGGGGACCAAATTGATGACCTGGCAAACAAGTTTCATGCCCTAGATTAAAAATATGAAAGGTCTCTATTAAAGGTGGATCAAAATAGTAATCAACACGAGCCATCGTTTTTACCTCCTATGAGCTTATACCTTTAGTTTACCTTAGATTCATCACTAATAACAGGTTATTTCTCTTCAAAAAAACTCATTAAGACTACTGTTTTGAGTAGTCTCAATGAGTTATCGCTTTATTTCAATACTGCTTCTAGCTCTTTGTATTGTGAGTCGGATAGAAATTGTTTTGATTGCTTCAGCATCTCTGCCTTTTCACTTTCACTTAATTCGCTTGCTGTCCCTTTATAAGAGTCCAAAATTGTTTTAAAGTCCTCATCACTCAATTGGGCAGTTGGTTCCGGTGTCATCAAGTTGTTGACTTGCTCTTTAGAAAGGATATCTTCTTTAGCAGGCAGTTTAACCGTCACCTTATCTGACTTGCTCGTCATCACCATATCAACTGTAATGGATTTAAGACCTGCCGAACTATTTTTTTCACTTGGTGATACTAACGTCCGAATCTTAGTGGCATTTGTTTTTGTATTGGCTTTAACTGTGACAGATAAATCATCAAGTTCCTTTAAGACCTCATCAAAATCAACCTCTTCGGCTACGTATGAGGCAAACTTCTTATCAGACTTGGCAACTTTCTGAGATAACGCCATGATGTCACTAATTTCTTTTTTCGTAAAAGTATGAGTGATCACATCATCCTTCTTAGTAAAACTCTTTTTATCCAGTCCTTTTAGGTAAGCAGCCACTTCTTTTTGATAAGCTTTGGCAAATTCTTGAGCATTTTCCATCTCTTTTACGTCAGCTTTACTTGCTTTCGTCGCTTCCTGCATGGCCATAACATCGACATATTTCCCTTTTAAGTCATCAAGACCCGTAATAACTGGTACATTAGCACCGCCAAATGTTTGAGCTAATTCCATCACCGAAGACATCACATCTGTTGAAATGAAAATTTGAGGTTTGTCTCCCATTGAACCAATCATTTCCATTGGAATGTCAGTTCCCATAGCACTTAATTTCATGTTAACCATGAAATTCTCAGGTGTTTTCGAATCTGTTTGATAATCAGCCGTTAGCTTCATGCCTTTAACTGAAGACATAATCATTCCCATCATCGCATCATTTCCCCCTGCTGACTCTTGGGTTAACTCTAAATCTGCAATACTCATTTCAAGTGTTCCAGAATTGTTTTTGGTAGAACTAACTTTTTCCATTTGCTCAAGAAACTGACCTTGAGGTGTCGTACTGCAGGCAGCTAATGTCACAACTGTTCCAATCATCGCAATTAATATTCCTAATTTCTTTTTCACACATTTCCTCCATCTGAATAATCATGATTATTCTTTTTTTACTCACTCTTCAAAAATAGCATAGTAAATAGATAGAAGTCAAACAGATAGTTATATTAAACAAACCTTTTAGCAAAATCTTACCTTATAAGGTAAGATTTCTAATTTTTTCTTCTCATTACAGCAACACTCATTGAGCTTTTTTTCGAAAGTGGCTGTTTTTTTCTTTAACATACGCCGTTAGTTCCGCCGTTAATTCATATTTCATAAAAGGTGTCATTAGATAGATGCCTGTAAAATTCTGACAGATGCGATCAATCAACTCTTTTGCGATTTCGAGACCTACTTGAGCCTCATTATTGTCAATCTCCGCTTTTTTCATCCGCTGGCGAGTCTCTTCAGTTAAAACAATGCCTGGTACTTCATTGTGCAAAAATTCTGCGTTTCGACTTGACACAAGGGGGATGACACCGATAAAAACAGGAATCGTAATATCTGAAGCGGACATTAGCTCTTTTAAGGCATGGACTTTCCCCTCGTCGAAAATTGGCTGTGTAATAAAAAAATCAGCCCCAGCCTCTTGTTTCTTTTTCAATAACCGACCTGCTCGTTCCAGTCGTGGAATATTTAAATTGAGAGCAGACCCCACTTGAAAATCAGCTTTCTCCCCCATATTTTTACCTGTGTAAGACATTCCTTCATTAAATTTCTTAAACAACTTAATGAGTTCAAAAGAATTGATATCGTAAACTGAAGAAGCACCAGGAAAATCGCCTACTTTAGCCGGATCTCCCGTCACTGCCAGGACATCGTGAATGCCTAACTTATGGAGCCCCATAATTTGTGAATTCAAGCCAATCAGATTATGGTCACGGGTAGTTAGATGAACCAAGGGCTGCAAGTCATATTCATATTTCAAAATAGCAGCCAAAGCTAAATTACTGATACGTGCACTTGCCAAGGAATTATCAGAGAGGGTAATGGCATCCACACCCACTTCTTTTAAGCGCTCCACCCCTTTAAAAAAAGACGTTGTATTAAGGGTACGAGGTGGGGCTAGCTCAACTATCACCGTATACTCCCCCTTTAGCTTATCGATAAGTCGGGGATGTTGTCGTTGACTGGTTCGCTTTAAAGCCACTTCCGTTAAAGGGATCACCTCTTTCGTCTTAATCAACTGATCCCCTTCTAAGCCCTTTCGATAGGCTGCGATATGTTCAGGCGTGGTTCCGCAACAACCACCAATTAATCCTAATCCCTCCTGCCTAAAAAGCTCGCCGAAGCCTTGAAAATAGTCAGCTGCATTCTCGTAAACAATTTTTCCATCTTGCAAAGCCGGAAAACTAGCATTGGGAAAAGCACTTAAAATGACCCCTTCAATAATTGGGACCGACTCAAAACTTTTTGCAACAAAGTGTGGACCTAAATGACAATTAATACCCACCACATCGGCTCCCAATCTCGCCAATTCAACTAAGGCTGAGGCCAAAGTTTGACCATTTTGTAAAAAACCAACCTCATGTAAGGTAACATTCGCAATAATCGGCAAATCGGTCGCTTCTCTAGCAATCGCTAAAACCGTTTTTAGTTCCTCCAAATCATAATAGGTTTCCAATAAAATACCGTCAACTTGAGCTAGCAATAAACAGTATAGCTGCTCCTTAAAGCCACGAATAATATCAGTCAAAGATGGCTCATTGATTTTGGCATCAACAGCCCCTCGAATCCCCCCAATTGTGCCTATCACAAACGTATCACTACCGTCCGCAGCTTTTCGAGCAATTGCCACAGCAGCAGCATTTATTTTCTGAACCTCTTCTTCCAAACCATAGCGGGCTAACTTTAAATAGTTAGCCCCATAAGTATTGGTTTGAATAATGTCAGCCCCTGCCTCAATATACGCTTGATGAATTCCTTGAATCGCCTCTGGATGTGACAAGTTTAACTCCTCTTGAGAACGGTCAATGCCGTATTGGTAAAGCATGGTGCCCATAGCTCCGTCTGCTATTAATAGTTTCGTGCCTAATACGTCTTTTAGTCCCATTGTGGGTCACCAGCTTTCCTTTTATTTGTTTTGGTATTCCTGACGAATAATTTTGGTCGCTTCAACTAATTTTGCTAAAGCCGCAATAGTTTCCGCCTCTTTACGGGTTTTCAAACCACAGTCTGGGTTAATCCAAAACTGTTCCACTGGAATAACCTTAAGGGGTCGTCGAATATTCCCTAGAATTTCTTCTAAACTTGGTACTCGTGGACTGTGGATATCGTAGACACCCAACCCAATTTCCTTGTCATAGGTGTGTTGCTCAAAGGTCGAAATAATCTCACCGTGACTGCGAGAAGCTTCGATGGAAATCACATCGGCATCTAAAGCATCAATCGTCTCAATCACATCATCAAACTCGGCATAACACATATGGGTATGAATTTGTGTATCATTGGCCACTGAGGTAGTTGTCAGCTTAAAGGAATAGACGGCCGCATCTAAGTATGCTTGCCAACGTGAGCGTTTCAATGGCAATCCTTCACGTAAAGCTGGTTCATCAACCTGAATGATTTTAATGCCTGCCTCTTCCAACGCTTCAACCTCTTTCCTCAGAGCTAAACCAATCTGATTGCCTACCGTGGTTTTCGGTACATCGTCCCGAACAAATGACCAATTAATGATAGTCACTGGCGCAGTCAACATCCCTTTTACTGGCCGTTTAGTCAAAGACTGAGCATAGACGCTCTCCTTGACAGTAATCGGCTCAATAAATGCCACGTCACCATAGACTAAAGGCGGACGAACAGCACGAGAGCCATAGGACTGAACCCAACCAAATTTAGTAGCTTGAAAACCAGCTAATTTTTGACCAAAATACTCAACCATGTCAGTTCGTTCAAACTCGCCATGAACTAAGACATCAATATCCAATTCCTCTTGAATCTCAATCCAGCGGGCCGTTTCCCTTTCAATAAACTGATCGTAAGCCTCCTGGGATAAGTCCCCTTTTAACCAAGCTGCACGTTTTTGTCGCACCTCTGGCGACTGAGGGAAACTCCCAATGGTCGTTGTTGGCAATAACGGTAAGTTTAACCATGCTTTTTGCGCTTTAATCCGCTCAGAAAAAGGGGCCTGACGCTCATTTTTTAATGACGTTAATTCCTCAATCCCTTTTTTAACCTCTGAATTATTTCGATCTGGTGATTCGTTTAAAGCTTTTAGTTCCTGATTATTAGCGTTCAATTCAGCCGCAACTGACTCTGTTCCCTGATTCACACCTTTCGTCACGGTCACCAGTTCGTTTAATTTCTCATCAGCAAAAGCCAAACCACCTAAAAGAACTGGATTCAATGTAGTTTCACTCACTTTCGTAATCGGCACATGCAACAAGCTGTTCGACGGCTGAAGCCATAACTGTTCTGGTTTAACAATCGTCAATAATTCTTTCACAAGAGTTATTTTTTTCGATAAATCACTTGCCCAAACATTTCGACCATCAATGATTCCGGCACCTAAAATTTTATCATCAGGAAATCCAGTGACTTTTAATTGAGCCAAGGTTTCCCCATGGTCATGAATAAAATCTAGTCCAATTGCCTGAACCGGTAAAGAAAGAACCGACTCTAAATGATCGACACTTTCAAAATAAGTCTGCAGTTCGATATTGACATCTGTTTGAGCTAAGCGAGTAAAGACTTCTTGGTAATACCCCAAGTCTACTTCACTGACCTCTGTTGCCAAATAGGGCTCATCAATTTGGACCCATTGAACGCCAGCGGCTGCCAATTCCTGCAGAACTTGCTCATAAATCGGGACAAAACTGGCTAACAACTCTTTAAACTCTCCACTTTGATAGCCCTTACCCAATTTTAAATAAGTGATTGGACCAACAATCACCGGTTTCCCCTCAATTCCTAAAGCGTCTTTAGCCTCCAAATAATAAGTTAACCAGCGATTATCCTTTAACTCAGGATTAACATTAGCCAGTTCCGGTACGATATAGTGATAGTTGGTATTAAACCATTTCGTCATTTCAGACGCGACTCCCTCGGCAGTTCCACGAGCAATATCAAAATAAGTCGTTAACTGATCAGCACCCTGTCCTTGGAAACGTTCCGGTATGACATTAAAAGCGACACTAGTATCCAAAATATGGTCGTATAAAGAGAAATCTGCCACGGGAATGATATCTATCCCTTTCACTTGTTGCTTTTTAAGAGCCTCTAAGCGCAATGCCTTGGTAGTTGATAGTAACTCCTCTTGGCTCCCTTGACCACTCCAGTAACGCTCTAAAGCCCGTTTCCATTCTCTTTTTTCTCCTAAACGGGGGTAGCCTAAATTTGAACTTTTAATCCTTGTCATCTTTCCTCATCCTCTTCTTTTTTTATAGTTGTACAGCATACGTTGTACTTTTCCATAAGTTAAAGTACAAAAAAACTCCCGTCCTTGAATAAATGCCTTAACTGCACTTATTCAAGGACGGGAGTTCGATAAACAAACTAACGTGGTACCACCTTGTTCGCAAAATCATCACTGATTTCACCTCTCCAAGTACTTGATCCAATTCCAATCGCATACTCTGACGCTATAATGGGCGTTCCCATTTCGAGTTTACTCTCGGCTCACTCAAACAACTCAGAGACCATTTTCCATTGTGCTTTCGTTATCCCTTTTCAGCTAACAGGACTCTCTGTAAAACGTCCACTCCAATGTACTTTTCTCTTCAACGTTTTCTAATCTTTTTCTAATGACTCTCTAACTTATTCACCATATTATCAGAGTCTAAAACACTTGTCAACTATTATCAAAAAAATATAACGGCTATCAGAAAAACCGATAACGAATCATCTAAATTAACGATAAGCGAGTTTTTGACTATAACAGTTATTCCAAAACAGACGAAAAAAAAGCCTGTCACAAATTAATGCGTCAAGCTTTACTCAATATGCGGTTGATGAGATTTGAACTCACACGAGGGATACCCTCGCTACCCCCTCAAGGTAGTGCGTCTGCCGTTCCGCCACAACCGCGACAGGTAACCAATTTAACGGTTACCTGATTAATTATAATAGTCATGTTGACGTTTGTCAATTAGAGAGTGATCACGTTTTCTTAAAAAAACTAACAATTCTTCCTCTTTAAAACCCTAAGATAGCGCTACATCTCGCTTATTAAAGATAACTAAAGTGGCAGTCTGAATCAAAACTATGTAGATGATGATTCCCGTGGCTGTCGCTGGAATACTTAAACTACCACCGGTCAAATAATTGACATCCAACACTTGATTGTTTAAGCCCAATAAATTGAAGATAATCCATTTTAACCAATCATACTTCTCAATAAAACCTGGTAAAATTTGACCGAGAATACTACCTGAGAATAAAACGCCCATGCCTACCCCAACAGCTAAGGCTTGTGACCTAATAACGGCTGAAAAGAAAAAGGCAATCGTAATATACAGGATCATTAGTAAGGTGTTACTAGCAAACAACTGGCCAGCCATGGTTAGTGCAGTTTTGGTCCCTGTCGCAGAAGACAGTGGGACTAATAAGGACTGACTCGGTAAAATAAAGGAAAAAGCAAAAGCAGACATTGCCATAACTACCGATGTCATCAATCCATATAAAATCGTCACAATATACTTTGACCAAAGAATTTGCAGTCGACTATAAGGGCGAGTTAAGAGTAGCTTAATCGTACCACCAGAAAATTCTGAGGCAATAATCATACTGGCAACAATAACCGCAAACAAGGTTGACAGAACATAAATCTGACCATAACTACTAAAAAAAGCGGCACTTGTGGTTCCTACATTTGGATCCTGAGGAATTTCTCCCTGCTCTTTGTATGCTTGATAATAAGCTAACTCTTTTTCAGCTAGTTTGATCGTTTGCTTATCATACTTTTTCGGTTGAGACTTATAAGTTTGAATGCTTGATTCGAGCAGTGTAATCGATTCCTCCAAGGTCAAGGAAACTGGCTGGATGTCATCGTAGTTGCCATCTTCCGTATTCCAAAATTGTTCTTGGCTTATCAAGGTGCCATCAGCTGCCTTATAGGCCGTCATCCCACCTTTAAATTCCTCTTGTTCTTCTCTTTGAAAATAAACTTTCATGTTCTCATTGCTATTTAGCATCATAAAAGCCATGCCAAACATCCCAACCACTAAGATTATTTGCATAATCCAACTAGCCTTCTTACCACGTAATTTAATTAATTCATTTTTTATTAAGACTCCCATTACAGTGATCCCCCTTCCGTTAATTCAAAGAATCGTTCTTCCAAGGAACCGATTTTGGCTGTCACAGCAAAAATATCCAATTCATTCACCATCAGTTCTTTGATTACCATTGGAACTTGTTCTTCTAAAATTGATACTTCCAGATGGCGGTCGTCTACCACGTTAGCCTCAACGCCAATTACTGCTAAAAGACGAATAGCTTCATCCACATCAGACACTTTTAAGAGATACTTAGCATGGGCTTCGTTCATTATGTCACTCATCGTTTCAATATGGGTTAGTTCTCCCTTTTCAATAATCGCAAATCGATCAGTTATCTGTTGGATTTCACTCAGTAAATGACTGGAAATCAAGACGGCTGTTCCTTGGGCCGACACTTCGCGAATAATTTCACGAAATTCTGCCATCCCCTGAGGATCCAATCCATTCGTAGGTTCGTCTAAGATTAAAATCGACGGTTGATGAACTAATGCCTGAGCTAGTCCTAGCCGTTGACGCATCCCTAAAGAATAGGTCTTAACTTTTTGATGAATGGCATCCGTTAATTTAACGCGAGAGACAATCTCATTCATCCGTTCTTCTGAAATAGGCTTGCGACTCATTCGCGCAAACTGCTGCAAATTTGCCCAACCTGACATATACATATAAAATTCAGGATTTTCAATAATCGCCCCAACTTCACTAATAGTTCCTTTGAAATCAACGCTAACATCTGTTCCATTGATTAAAACCGTTCCTGATGAACGACTGATTAAACTAACAATCGCTCTGATTATCGTAGTTTTTCCGGCCCCATTAGGCCCGAGCAACCCAAAGACTTCCCCTTGATTAACTTCGAAATTAATATTACGGACAATAGACTTTTTCCCAACATTCTTCGATAAATTTTTTATCTGTAAGACTGACTTTCCCATACATTCCTCCTGAATAACAATAATTTAATAGCCAAAATTTGACTATTCCACGATATGTCTCAGTATACGTTAAAACCATCATGAATCAATCATACTTAAGACTTAATTGCGACAAATTTAAGAATCTCTAAAATAGTTTGGTCTAATTGATTATTTGGTATCGAAAAACGGTTGGTTAATTAACCCCCCTATCTTTTCCTGGTTACAATAACACTGGACCAATTAGTAAAATTGATTGAATATAATTCCAGTAACTTGGATTTTTGTCATAATTCACTAGAAATAAGAAACAATGGAGTGAAAGCTCTTTGCTGTTAAACTTTTAGCTGAAACAAATGGAAAGCGTCACTCTTGAGGTCTGATTATACGAATTACCCAAGGAAACTATCTGTTTGAGCATTTAACACGATATATATTTGTTGAAAGGAACGTAAAAATATCGACTAGGGTTTTTATAAACATCAGTTTTCCTTGTTCTATGGTATCATTACCTATAGAAAAAATAGGGAGGTAACTTCATGCGAGCCATTACAGTCAAAAAACCGGGTGGGGCTGACCAGCTTGAAATAACTGAGCACCCCATTCCAGAAGCAAAAACAGGTGAGCTGCTTATCAACGTTCATTCAACTGCTATTAACCGTACTGACATCATTAACCGAGAAAATCCCTTAGGTTATTTACAAAATCCAATTCTAGGAATAGAGGTAAGTGGTACAATTGCCGCTGTAGGCTCAGATTGCCCCTTCAAAGTAGGGGATTCGGTGATGGGGTTAGTAAATGGAGGTGCTTATGCTGAGTATGTTATTATGCCGGCCGAACGAGCAATCTTAGTGCCTGATAACCTGACCATGACAGAAGCCGCGGCTATTCCAGAAGTCTTTTTAACAGCCTATCAAACACTGTTCTGGATTGGTCAATTAGCGCCAAAAGAAACTGTGTTAATCCACGCAGGCGCTAGCGGTGTTGGAACGGCTGCGATTCAACTGGCAAAACAACTGAAACAAGCCACCGTTTTAACAACCGCTGGTTCTGAAGATAAACTAGCCTTTTGTTATTCCTTAGGGGCAGACTTTGGCACCAATTATCATCGTACGAACTTTTCTGAGGATGTTTCAGCCGCTACCGATCAACGAGGAGTCAATCTAATTCTTGATTTTATCGGCGCTTCCTATTTTCAGCAAAATTTAGCTAGTATTAGTCTTGATGGCCGCTGGGTCCTAATCGGAACCTTAGGAGGCAATCAGGTGCCCGTTGTTAACCTATTCGATTTAATGGCTAAACGTATCCAGCTAACAGGTACCTTATTGACACCACGTAGCGACGACTATAAATCTCGTCTTAGTCAGGAATTTAGTCAAGAGGTTTTGCCTTTATTTGCCAGTAATAAAATCCAAGCCATCGTTGATTGCGTGTTCCCTTTTGAAGAAATACAACAAGCTCACCGCTACATGGAAGATAATAAAAACATGGGCAAAATCGTGTTACAAGTCATACCAGACTAAAAAAAAACAAGCCATTGATTTGGCTTGTTTTTGGCTTACCATTCTCCATCTGTTAAGGCCTTATACCATCCCTAACTAAGCTTTTCGATAATCCCTTGACCACCGATCATCTCAGCTTTCCCCATAGATGAGGTAATGACCCTAAACAAGTCTTCTGAGATCGGAAAATGTCCGAATCTAAGCTGAGGTCTCTTCACTTGCCATTCTGGAAAATCCCTTAATCCCTGTAAAGGGAATTCTCGTTCAAACTGATAATAATCGACATTCTTGCGAAATGGCGAAAATCCAGGAGCCATTTCAACCTGATAAGCCTCTCCTTGTCTAATTTGCCCAATGGCCGTAAATTGCTGATAAGGTTCGCCACCATCTAGAGTTAATTTAGAACTGTAATAAAGCAACCAATCCCCAGCCTGCATTCGCTGAAGGGGGGCTTTTTTACCGTGATTTAATTGACAGAACCCTTCCTTGATTCCTATTTCAACATGTTTTTTGGACGCCACTCCAATCCAATAGTTAGTCATCTGATTAGACTCCTTCTTCATGTAATTGGATTAGACGACTTAGGCTTTGTTGAAAGCTACTTTCTTGTTCTCCCAGAACCCCAAAAATTGTCTGATCTATTGCTTCTACTATCGGCAACCCTTGATTCATCTTCACAAGACCGGTATCAGTGAGCCTTAAGGCCTTAGCTCGAGTGTCTGTTGAATGTGGGCCTCGATTAATAAGGTCCTTCTTCTCTAAAATGCGTAATACTTGAGAGACCGTCATGACATCCATTTCTGATATTTTTGATACCATTACTTGTGTCACTTCTTTTTCACTCTGCTGCAAATAACCTAGTGAGGTTAAGACGATAAATTGAGGATGAGTCAGATCAATTTCCTTCAAGGCTGATTTAATTTGGTTGTGCCAGATATTATAAACTTTAACAAATTGTAAACCAATGGCTCCCTCTGGGCTGTCTTGATTAATGGAATTAAACTCCATGTGATTCCACTACTTTCTTCAATAAAAACATCGTTTCCGGCACATCACTAAATATCCCCGTCAACATTAGCAAAACATCTTGGTCATCTTTGTCTATGCTTACCGAATGCCGAATCATCACCCCATCTGAAAGTTCCTGAATATAATGGGCAAAACTAATTTGCCCCATTGGCGTTTCAGTTACATCAATAAATTCTTGATTAGTGATGACTGACGTCAATTTAAAATTCATTGGTGGCATCCCTTTTAAGGTCATAGAGCCTTCCGTGCCTGTAATAAACTCTCCATCAAGGGAAATCTCTTCTAAATCAGTTTCCCAAACTGACCATTTGTCAATCCTTTCATAATACTCCCAAACCTGACTACTTGTTGCTGCCACTTTTAATGTGAAACTATATTCCATCTATAACGCCTCCTAATTAATCATTACACTTATTATAAGTTAACTTACAATAAAACGCAATACAAACTTCCAATTTAATTGAAAGTTTGTTGTTTTGGATTAGTCGTTTATGTAATAGTAACTGATTCGCCTTAACCTGATTAATCGAGGTGAAGGTTCCAAATTTCTGTACCGCCACTTCATCCAAGTTAAGGTAAACCGTTACCTTCTAGCTTTTACTAGTCTTTTCTAGTCAAATAATGTTTATAAATTCACAGCTAATTCATTCTTTCATTGTGCTTCATCATTGGTACGATTCAGGAGCTGCTCCCACCGCCCAGTTCCTGAATCCTTCGACGAATAGCCTCACTCTTCGTAATGGCAGAGATAACTGCCACACCATCAACTCCAGTAGCTCTTACCGCCCCTACATTGGCCACAGTGATGCCGCCGATTGCTACCTTTGGCAACTCCGGCGATCTTCTGACTGCCTCATTTAATAATGACAAACCAACAACTGGTTGAGCATCTACTTTGGATTGCGTATTAAAAACCGGTCCAATCCCCACATAGTCAAGCAACGGTAGTTCCAACGCCTCTTCAAACTGTTTCAACGTATTGATTGATAAGCCAACATCAATCCCATATGGTTTAACTGCCTTAAGCGTTTCACGGATTCCTTTATCCGACTGACCGACATGAACCCCGTCGGCTTTTATTTTGATCGCTAAAGCCACATCATCATTCACGATAAAAGGGATATTCCCTCGCCGACACAAGGCTTGACACTCTTTTGCCAGCCCTTCAATCGCCTCACCCTTCTTTAATGATCCCGGCCCCTTCTCTCTCAGTTGAAAACAGGTAATCCCCCCTTTAATCGCTTCTGCTAAAAGGCCAACTAAATCACCTCCAGCCACATCTTGAGTTCCTCCAATTAAATAAAGTTTGAGTGCCTCGTGCCAATTAATAGGTGGTTTCATTTCCTCGCTCCTTTCGACCATAAGCCCAATGATTAGTTGGCCCCTCTCCGTGACCAATCTTCAACTCTTCTTTAATCGCAGCGTCAATAAACGCTTTACCTGTCCGAACTGCTTTCAAAACGCTCTGCCCTTTGGCTAACTCTGCGGTGATGCAAGCCGAATAAGTGCAGCCTGTACCGTGAGTATGTTGGGTCTCATAACGAGGCCCCCCTAACCAATGACCGATTCCATCATTCGTTAAAAGATAGTCTTTAGCCTCCCTTTGATTAAGGGCATGTCCACCCTTTATTAAAACATTGCGACTACCCATCTGTTGAATCTCATAAGCAGCAGCTACCATCTCTGCTTCTGAGGCAATGGCATGGCCCACTATTTCTTCAGCCTCAGGTAAATTAGGGGTTATTAAGGTTGCCAAAGGCACTAAAGTTTCTTTCATCCCCTTCATGGCTTCATCGGCCATTAAGGAAGCGCCACCTTTGGCAATCATAACAGGATCCACCACTAGAGGAATATCTGGATAAGCAGTCAAAAATGAGGCTACAATCTTCATGTATGACTGATCGACTAGCATCCCTGTTTTAATTGCGCCTATCTCAAAATCAGAAAACACTGCCTCTAATTGTTCTTGAACCCCTTGGACTGGAGTTGGATAAATGCCGCTCACTCCCTTAGTATTTTGAACCGTAATTGCAACAATCACTGATGTCCCAAAGACTTCTCGCTCTTGAAAGGTTTTAATATCCGCTTGAATGCCGGCACCACCACCACTATCAGAACCTGCTATCGTACATGCTTGGGCTATTTTCATGATCCCATCTCCTCTCTGATTTTTAGCAAAAACTGGTCACTTTCATTTAATAAAAACAATTGATTGATAAACTCTACTTTAAAACTACTAGGGAGATTAGTTGCCATTGCCGCCTTTTCCCCTGCTATTCCGTAGATAGCGTGAGCTGCCACCGTGCTTTCAAAAACATTTGGATAACTACCGATAAAAGCGCCGCAAACCCCACTTAAAAGGCAACCCATCCCCGTTACCCGGGTCATTAAGAGATGACCATTGTCGACACTTGCCAGTCTTGTGCCATCGCTAATCCAATCTCTTTCACCACTAATTGCCACAACACAGTCATTTGCTAAGGCGACTTCTCGCGCCATCCTAGCTAAGGAGTATTGTCCCGCCCCACTATCAACCCCTCGAGCTTGCCAAGGGACATTAGCTAATTGGGCAAGTTCTCCTCCATTGCCTCTAATGAGACTTATCTTGAGTTCGCTCAATAAAGTCTTAACTATCTCTTGCCGATAAGGACTGGCGCCAACACCAACTGGATCCAAGACAATCGGCACATCATTTTCATTGGCTCCTCGCCCTGCGACTAGCATCGATTCAAAAATCGGTGTTGTAATCGTGCCAATATTTAAAACTAAACAACTTGCTTGAGAAGCAATCAACCCGACTTCTTCTTTGGCATAAGCCATTATCGGTGACGCACCAATTGCCAGCAGACCATTTGCAACATGATTAGCCACAACTTGATTCGTCATATTATGAATCAAAGGGCTCACTGCTCTTATTTTATTTAACTGCTCAAAACTTTTCATCAATCTCTTCCTTTAAGGATTATTTTGATTCATTCGCCTCGAAACGTGAATCGAGCAAAAAAACCACCTTCTCAAAATCAGAAAGTGGGTGTATTTACACATATTTAGGGTAAGACCCTATCAAACAACTATTTCGTCTATCTAAACGAAAAACCTGCTAGCCACATTTCCTCCGCTGGTATTAACCAGATCAGGTCTAAGGGTCAGGATATTTCCTATCTCAGCACAGTAACAGACAAATCACGTCCTCACAATCGCCCCCCTAGTGGTCGAACTATTCAATTAACCATACGATAGCATGACAACTGAAAGAAGGCAAGTAAAATAAGCAAGATGGCTCAATGATCTTCATATGATTCTTCTTCAATCTCAGGCCACCAACTAAAAAATAGTCGATACAAAATATACCACCCAGATAGCCATGAATAAGCAACCAAAGAATAGAGACTTTGCGTCTCCACCATAAGACCATCGCAATAATCGCAAATAAAATACTTCTTTTTGGCATAAAACGCCTCCATCCATTATCATCCCTTAATTGTGCGACACCCTTCCATCAAAATCTAGTGAATTCAACTCATTCCCCCAGTAACCAACTAGTCTCCTAGTTTGCCAAGGAATAGATTAATGCCCCAAACATTGTGATTTTTCCAGACTACAACTGAACCTCTCCCTAGTCCAGCAATCAACCGCCAACTCACTATGAGTTTCCTTAATGAGACGTTTACAGGCAACACAAAAAAGACCTAGAAGCAGGTCTAAGAGTTTTCGCCTTGCAACAACCAATTAACACATCAGCCTACAAAGTAGCTCTTAAACGCCCTACTTGTATCCCTATAGATGTTTTAATTGGCCACCGCAACGACAGCTGTATTTACGAGTGTTAATCCGTCGCTTGCGTAAAATCAAGTTATGGCATTTGAGACACTCATATTGTTGATAATTTTCTGGTTTTTGTTCCTCTAATGGTTTGACAAAGCGACTACCGCCAGTCTTTTTCAATAGATTCTTAAAATCGGCATCCCGATGTTGAAAGCCACGACCTTCCAGATGAAGATGATAATGACATAATTCATGTTTAATAACATTAATCAATTCTTCCATACCGTAACGTTCGTAGACTTTTGGATTAAAATCTAAATTATGAGAGTTCAGATGATAACGTCCACCCGTTGTCCGCAAGCGACCATTTAAGAAAGCGCGATGCTTAAATTCCCGATCAAATTCGTTGGTGGAGATCAACTCCACCAACTCTTGCAAACGGTCATCAGTTAATGCGTCGATATCATCCATCTCTTCCAGATAGTTAAAATCTTCATATAATGCGCTGAAAACCATCAATACCCTTCTATCCCTTCTCTTTGGCTGGTCCTAACATATTTAAAGCAATCCGTCCTTTGCGAAGATCGATTTCTTCAACCCAGACTGTTACCACATCGCCAACTGCCACAACGTCTGTGGGATGTTTAACAAATTTATTGCTTAATTTTGAGATATGAACCATCCCATCTTGTTTTACGCCAATGTCCACAAAGGCACCAAAATCAACGACATTGCGCACCGTCCCTTGTAACTCCATTCCTGGTTTTAAATCTTCCATACTTAAGACATCTTGTCTCAATAAGGGTGCTGGCATTTCATCACGCAAGTCACGACCCGGCTGAATTAAACCAGCAATAATATCTGTTAAGGTCTCTTTCCCCACGTCTAATTGAGAAGCTGTCTGGTTGGTGTTTAACTGTTCCAGAGCTGTTCTAGCTTCCACTGACCCCAGTTCCTTTGGTCCCACTTTAGCCTCAGCTAAAACGGTTTTCGCAACAGGATAACTCTCGGGATGGATGCCTGTATTATCTAAAATATTTTTACTTTCAGGAATACGTAAAAAACCAATGGCCTGTTCATAAGCTTTAGGTCCTAACCGCGGTACTTTCTTAAGTTGGGGGCGACTAGTAAATGCCCCATTTTCCTCACGATAAGTCACAATATTTTGAGCCGTTGTTTTATTTAATCCTGAAACATGTTGTAATAAAGCGGGGCTAGCCGTATTAACAGTCACCCCCACTTGGTTAACTGCAGTTTCCACAACAAAGTCCAACTGTCCAGCTAACATTTTCTGTGAGACATCATGTTGATATTGACCAACGCCAACAGCTTTAGGATCAATCTTAACCAGTTCTGCCAAAGGATCTTGCAGGCGTCGCGCAATACTAACCGCACTCCGTTCCTCCACTTGCAAATGAGGAAACTCCTGACGAGCAATATCACTAGCTGAATAAACCGAGGCACCAGCTTCATTAACAATCACATAATAAACATCTCGTTTAATTTGGCGCAATTGTTCAGACACAAAAAGCTCTGATTCCCGACTAGCTGTTCCATTGCCAATCGCGACCATCTCAACTTGATAGGTTTCAATTAATTGATTAAACACCACTGCTGCTTGTTGCCGTTTCGCCTCGTTGGCCGGTTTATGGGGATAGATCACTTTAATCCCTAAAACCTTACCCGTTTCATCAACAATGGCTAATTTACAGCCCGTGCGGTAAGCCGGATCGAATCCCAGAACCACTTTCCCTTTTAAAGGAGACTGTAGCAAAAGGTTTCGCAAGTTTTCTCCAAAGATAGCAATCGCTTGTTCATCAGCCTTTTCGGTTAACTCATTGCGAATCTCTCGTTCAATAGCAGGTCCGATAAACCGTTTATAGCTGTCTTTATAAGCCTCGACCACATAAGCTTTTGTAATAGCCGATTGATGGTTGCCAACTAACTGACGATCCAAATAGCTCATGATCTGCTCTTCATCAACGGTGATGTTAACTTTTAAGATATCTTCTTTTTCGCCACGATTCGTCGCTAAAACACGATGAGAAACAATTCGACTAACTGGTTCAGCGTACTCATAGTACATCTCGAAAACCGATTTCTCATCTTTTTCTTTATCTTTCACCGTACTGACAAGTTGACCGTTCTTTTGAGTAAATTCACGAATCCACGTCCGATATCTAGGTTCATCCCCAACCATCTCTGCAATAATCTCATGTGCTCCAGCTAAAACGGCATCAGTTGTTGGCAACTCTTCGTCACTATTGAGGTATTGCTTTGCCTCACTGATAATATCTCCCGATAACGGAAACGATAATAACCACATCGCAAAGGGTTCTAAACCACGCTCTTTAGCAATCGTTGCTTTAGTGCGGCGCTTTTGCTTATAAGGTCGGTATAAATCTTCTACCTGTTGCATCTTGCCACAAGCTTTAATTGAGGCTGCTAGCTCAGGAGTTAATTTATCTTGTTCCCCGATCAAACGCAAGACTTCCTCTTTACGTTTTTCTAAGTTTTGCAAGTAATTATAACGCTCTTCAATTTCACGAATCTGTACTTCATCCAAGCTTCCCGTCATTTCTTTACGATAGCGGGCAATAAAAGGAACTGTATTTCCTTCACCTGAAAGTGACAAGACCGTTTTAATTTGTTTTGGGCTGAAGCTTTTAAGTTCTGCTTGCAGTAAATTTAGTATATGTTGATTCAATCCTTCATCCATTGACATTGGCTCCCTCATTTAATCATACTGTACTATTTTAGCACACTTCTACCCACAATTTCCATTATGAGCCTAAAATAATCTCATCAATATGGGGCTTTCTCCCAAAAGGACCAAAAATTCCCCACTTTTAGGCAAAGATTAACCCATTAGCTAAAAATCTGGTTGCCACGGTCCAATAAAATTCTGAATTTCGATGTCTTGAAGAATCCCTCGCTGATTAACTATCACACCATGAACAGATCCACCGTAAATTCCTCCCCCATCAATGCCTATTTTATTGTCGGAAATCCAAAGGTCTGTCGTTTGATTGTCACCATGAAGAAAAGGCGTAATAGTGTGACCAAATACGATGGTTTTCCCAGTATTATTTTTCCCTTGGTGAAAAGAATCCCGAATCCACACAAAATCCTGCTTACTAGTTTGGTGCCAGTCACTCTTAGTCAGGTCAACCCCAGCATGAACAAAGAGATAGTCATGCCATTCAAAATACAGCGGCAGTTTTTTTAGAAATGCTATTAACTCTTCGTGATAGGTTTGAATTAAGATGCTCATCTCTAAAGGGGAATACTCTTCCGTTGCCCCTTGATGTATCAAACCATTGATTGTCGTACTGCCACCATTGCGTAAATAATTATTGTAGCGCTCTTCCGGATCCTTTAAAAAGTTCAATAAAATATCCTCGTGATTGCCTTTTAAATAAATAGCCCCTTCTTCTTCGACTAATTGTTTACCTAACTCAAGGCATTCTTTTCCGCGAGGCCCCCTATCTGCCAAGTCACCTATTAAAACCAGCTGATGCATCTCCCGGTCGTACTCTTTTAACAATTCAATAAATGTCAGATAATCCCCATGAATATCGCCAATGGCATACACTAACTCTTTCATAAACTCCCCTCCAAACGGTCTTTTATTGTATAAAATAGTCTTATTATTATTTATTATACTACGTTTTCTACTCAATCGTTAGTCAGATTTATCATTAATCAAATCAAAAAAGCAAACTGTTAGTCTTACACAGTTTGCTTGATTATTTTTATTGCCATTGCCCTATTCTGCTGAGGGCTCAGGTTCATTAGCAAAGTTCAACTGAACGCCTGGCTTATCCAAAGCGATTTCTGTGACCTCATAAGTCAATCGTTCGATCATTGAAAACAATGGACGCATTAATTCATCCAGTTCAGGTTGCTCTAGATCATCGGGATTTTCAATTTTACGGTCACTCAATGTCACTAATTGACGCACAGCACCGGTAATGGCAAATTCTTCAAAGACAATTTGGAAAATCACACGCAACCCCAAAACTGAACTTTCATCAATTGGAAAATCTGGTTGATCACTCATATCAAATGGCTTTACTTCAACGCGGATTTCTGTTTCAGTTTCACTTTCCGCTGTTTTCATGTCGTAATGGTATGCTTCTACAAATTCTGGTTGTCTAATAATATTCATAATTGTTCTTCCTCCTACAAAAAAAGTATAGCATAGTTTCAATTTCAAAACGATGACTTTTACTTAATTCATCCGTAATATTCCCATTTTAATCGAACAAATAATTTGTTATTTATTCTCGAGTTAGGGGCTCGTTACAAAAGAAAGAGACTGGAAAATTATTCCTGCCTCTTTAATTAGTCATACTTACTTTGTTATTTTTTTAGGTTCCTGCGCTTTTTTCCAGACAATTCCCACCAAGTTATCTTTTGGGATCAAGCCGATATAGCGACTGTCTTGAGAGTTTTGACGATTGTCACCTAAAACTAAATACATATCTTTAGGAATCTTTTTAGTTCCCTTAGAAACTCCTGGAATATTTTCTAGGACTAAATCTTTGGTATAAAAATCCGTTTCCGACTTGGACTCAGCTTCAAAAGCTTCTCGATTTTGATCTAAATAAGGTTCCTCGTACATCTCACCATTGACGTATAGCACATCGTCACGGTACTCAACCGTGTCTCCAGGTAAACCAATGACCCGTTTCACGTATTTGTCTTTTGAACCATCTGGTGGATAAAAGACTACCATCTGGAAACGTTTAGGCGAACGACCATTGATAATCACCACTTTTTCATTGGTCATTAAGGTTGGTTCCATGGACCCACTAATAACTTCCGCCCGATCAACCTTTACGTAAAAGATTACCATGGAAATAAAAACAGCTATTAACAAAACACCTATCAAGCCATCCACAAACGAACTTTTTTTCTTTTTATCATAGGGCCTGTCGCGCAACGTATCTTCATACTCATTTTCAGCTGGTTGCTGGCGAATTCGCGAGCGTCTAGTCTCATGATGAATAACAGCTTCTGTTTTAACTGATTGGCTTTTATCTGGCATCACCGGTTTTTCAACGGTCTCCAATAATGATTCATCCACAATATCAGGCATTTCAATGGGTTGACGCACTTTTCGCTTGCGTTGGCCACTGGAGCTTGAACGACGCTTACGCTTTCTCGGCGAAGGTTCAGGTCGTAAAGACTCGTCAATAAACTCATCCATAATATCACTGGAGCTCCGTCTTTTACGTTTGCGCTTTTTTTCAGATATCTTTCTCACCTCTTCACCCTCAGGTTTTCTCTCTCTATTCTAAACTAAAACAACACATTTGTCATTGGATTATTCTTCAAATTCAATCAGATGACCATTCATTTCTGCATAAGTCAGGATTCACTTCACTTTCACTAAGCTTTTTTACTACCGCCCCTTAACGTTAGCCTTTAAAACGAAAGGTTTTGGGGGCCACTCGCCAAACAATTAATAGTCCCACGGCCACATAAATCAAACTAAGAATCGAGACTAAAATAACATAGGAAGCACCCATGGAGCGCAATTGCATATTCAGATACGCCACGCCATAAAGAACACCTGCCACCACTTTATAGACTGGATTAACCACTTCTAAGTCACTGGAAAAAGGCTGCAAGATATAATAGATAAACAACTCATGAAATGAAAACAGTAGCGACAAACTCAACAACAAAAACCCAAGAATCCCGAAAAAACTCAGACTGAGAAAAAAGCCATTGATACTGTTTATCAAGAAAATCGCCAAAAACATCGCCAAAGAGAGAATTCCATTGTAATAGAACGTCTTCCAAAAACGATAATAAAAACCTTGGAGAATTGTCTTTGGTTCCCGGTAAAATGGATAAAAAAGCATGGAAGAATCACAGTTAATAAAAACCATCTGGACAACTTTTTTACCAAACGTCAGAAAGTACATCACAAAAAAGAAAGCAGGTAACAAACTAATGACTTCTTTTTCTGACATTAAAGGGAAACTTTTTAAAAGACTAACCCCGACTATCACGAGACTAACAGTCGTTATTCCTAGCAAACGCCATTTTAACTGACGAGTTAGCGTGGGCCGATAGCGACTAAACAACAAACTATTTAAATACTGGTTACCTGTTAAGTGACTTTGCTCACCCGTTACCAATTTTAAATCCTTTTGCATTTTCAACCCTTCACCTAAATAAGTATTACTATTTTTCTTAGCAGTAGCCATTGCCTCCAACTGTCCTGCAGACCGTTCAATCAGCCAATAACTGTATCGCTCTTCCCCCTGATAATTAAATAATAGCCAACTGCTAAGACACATCGCCAGAAAAGAGATAATTAATCCCTGCCAGCTAAAACACCATTGAAATAATCGAGAAAAACCATCTTGCCAAAACACAAAGCCAATCAGACCGACAATCAACAAATAACCAAGACAACTGCACGCCATTCTAAGCCTTTTGGAAAATAAGCTAATCAGACGGCCAAGGTAATAAAATAGAAACAAACTAGCCAAATAACAAAAGAGACTGACTAAGGGAACCAATAAAGGCCGACCAACAACGGCACCAAAAAACAACATGGCCGGCAGACTGCAAAGCCCATCATAAATCGTTTCCACCAACATTCGTGACTGGACGAAATAGCTATTAGACACTTGAAAATTCGCAATAAAATCGGCATCCTGTTGACTGAGGCGTTCACCAAACCCATCAAATGCCCCGACTAACAAGGGGACTGTCAATAACCATAAGGCCAAACCACTTTCAACAACTTCTCCTTGGAGATTCAAAAGGTTGGATAACAAACTAATCACCGCTAAATTAATGCCTATCCAAAGGAACTTCACGGCAAATTTCATCAGCACCCCAAAAAAAGTCATGATGACGAATAAGATTTTCTTGATCTCATAATTACGATAAATAGAGACCGAGATTCCCTTGCCAATGAAGGGTATTTTTCGCAAGTAAAAGAATAAGCCATTAATTTTACGCGTTACATCGGCGCTTTTAAACAGCCAGTAAATCCGCCATTTCTGGCCCAATTCAGACATATTATTGACCTCCCTCTTGTAAGAGAATACTATCAAGAGCATCCGTTTTTGCTTGCTTAGTAGATAATAATTTAACGACTTCTTCTTCAAAGTCACTATCATGAATTCGTTCACTAGGTATTCCCGTCAATTTTCCTTCATGGAGCAACACAATTTCATCGCAAAGATCTTGTGCCAACTGTAAAATATGAGTGGAAAAAATAACAACTGAATGATCTTTTTGAGAAATAATTAGTTCTTTCATCTCGTGAGCTGCCACCACATCAAATGAGGTTAACGGCTCATCCAGTAAGAGAACTGGTGATTTGACTAACATGGTTACCAACATCTGCACTTTATTTTGCATGCCATGAGAATAATCTTTTAACAGGCGGTGTTGATCTTTAGTTTCAATTCCTGCTTGAGTTAGATAGACCGTTGGATCTTCAACCATTTCCAATCGCTTTTTATTCACATCAATAAAAAATTTAACAAATTCGTACCCCGTCATAAAACCTGGTAAGTGAGGTGTCGCGTAAACAAAACCAACTGCTGTATTATCGTAATTTTCGTCTCGTTGCCCCTCTTCAATCAACGCAATCTTACCACTGTCTACTTGTAAATTACGAGAGATGCAATTAAATAACGTAGTTTTTCCAGCCCCATTTCGCCCTAATAAGCCATATATTTTCCCTTTTTCAAACTCAAAGGAGGCCTCTTCAATAATCGCTTTCTTGTCAAACTTTTTTGTTACATTCTCCAACACTAATTTCATTTTTTCCTCCTACTACAACAACATTTATTTTTTATTATACCATAGCCACTCTATCTGATTATGCTCTTACTTAACTTCCACTCTACTTTTATCAGCTAATCATCTATAATAGAATGTAATAAAACATATCTAACAAAATTCGTGAAAGAAAGGTGACATACATTGTCCTATCAAACAAACCTTGTAGCCGATCTCAATCTTATTAGCGACTACTTAGCAGAGCGTACCATTCCTAATTTAAGTAAAGAAACTCTTTTAGCACATGGTATTGACTGCGTTGATTTAGTTATCCTTTTCGGTGGTGCCATACCTGCCGCAGCCGATGTCCTAGGAGAACTTTGGCAGACAGGTTTAGTCAAAAAAATCATGCTCGTAGGAGGAATCGGTCATACAACTGACCACTTGCGAGTGGCCTTTAAATCGGATTTGCACAATCAGCCAGAAGCTAGCCTATTTGCCGATTATTTAATAAATACTTACGATATTCCAGCTGAGTCACTCTTTTTGGAAACTGCTTCAACTAACTGTGGTGAAAATGTCCAATTTGCTTTAGACAAACTACTTGCCTCAGGTTATCGACCAAAAGAAACCTTGATCATGCAAGATGCCTCAATGCAAAGACGCATGGGCGCATCCTTCGCAAAAATTTGGCCGAAAAAACTGACTCAGATTATTAGCTATGCTCCTTATAAACCACTTTTCAGCCTATCCCAGGATCAGATTAACCTTGGCCCATCAATCTGGGGTTTATGGGAGCCAAGACGCTACATCGAGCTTATATTAGGGGAAATCCCACGTTTAAGAGATGATTCACAGGGATACGGACCTAATGGTAAACAGTTTATCGCTCACGTTGAATTACCTGCCAACATTCTATCAGCATTTGAACGACTCTCACGCCATTTTCCTGAACTAATCAGAAAAGCTTATCAACCAAATAAAGACGACTGATTTTGACATCAGCCGTCTTTATTTAATGACTAACAAATAGTTAATAAAAAAGCCAAGGATTAGAGGCAATGTAAAGACAAACGCCATTAAACCCTGATTAATCGTACGACTCATATCATCGTTGGACCACTTATTCCAAGGTCGCTGCCGCTCACCACCACTAAAAATCCCACTTAAACTCCCAGCCAGAAGAATCCCAATCAAAATAAGCACTCCTAGCACTTTCTCACTACTATAACCAAACAAAGCAGCTCCTACCATGATAGCCACAGTAACCACAGCCCCTGCTAATAATGATTTCAAATAAACCAATCCCCCGCCAACTTTCTCACTATTGTAACTGCCTCATGACAGTATTTTTATTTATCGTAATCGATTACCGTTCTGATGTCAATTAAGAAAGCTCAATCCCTTCCTCAAAAAATAATCGTCTCCAGAGTGATCACTAAAAAATAGTTATGGCGTATCACTATGTTTATGTCTCCAACAGTAAACGGGGTTAGGCTAAGGGTATTACCCACAGTTCCATAATGATAATTTAGTAACCCTTGTTTTGATTATCAGTATGGCCAAATCACTCACGATAACTGTGCGTATTTATGAAAAAAGAAACAAAGGTTAGCCTACGGATTAAAGCAAAAAAATAGGACGGATGAATCAGAAAATGATTCACCGTCCTACTTTTAGTTTTTCTAATGAAACAACAGGCAAATATGGTTCGTTTCTAGCCAAACAAAAGCGGTGACCGATAATACTCTAATGTCAGACTGCTCAGTAGTCCTTTCCATTATCCTAGCTCCTTCATTAGATGTAGCAATTCTCGCTACATACACTTATTTTCCCGAGAATCCTATTATCATTAACCTTTAGTAACAACCCTTGTGTAACAACGTTTCCATATAGTCATCTTGTCATTGACGCTTAAAATCTGTCGCAATTCTTGCGACAGAGATGCAACTTTTGGCATCATAATTTGCTTGGGTGGTAATGACTTAAGCCTCTCTGTATGACCTGTTCCATAAACAGCCCCCGATCTACCCAACGCTCAAATTGTAGCAGGACTTGCTACATACATCCGTTTTTTGGAATCTTGATTCTCTTAGGTAATGTCCTCTTGACTCCTTTTACATCACTTGTGCCTTAACAATAATCTATTTAATCGGTGCTTAAATTGTAGCAAGTTTTGCTACACACTCTCATTTTTTGAAATTCTAATTCTCTTGAGTGGTGACCACTTTATTCCCTTTTTATGACTGTCTGACTAGCAGGAAAACGTCTAACCAACTTTTAAATTGTAGCAAGACCTGCTACAAGCGCTCACTTTTTTGAAATCCTGATTCTCTTGAGTGGTGATCACTTTATTTCCTTTATATGACTATCTAGCTAGCAAGACTCCATTCAACCACCGGTCAAATTGTAGCAAGAATTGCTACAAGCATTCACTTTTTTGAAATCCTAATTCTCTTGAGTGATGACCACTTCATTCCCTCTTTATGGCTATCTGGCTCGCAAACATCCATTTTGCCAATGCTCAAATTGTAGCAAAACCTGCTACAGACGCTAACTTTTTTGAAATCCCAATCCTCTTAAATGGTGATCACTTTATTCTCCCTTTATGGCTATCTGGCTAGCAAGAAATCGTCTAATCAACTTTTAAATTGTAGCAAAAATTGCTACAATTATTCGTTTTTTCACATCATGATTTTCTTGAGTGATTATTCCTTAACGCCCTTTGAACGGCTAGTTCCCCTGCGAAAATCAATTTTACCACCACTAAAATTGTAGCAAAACCTGCTACACGCTCTCATTTTTTTGAAATACTGATTCTTTTGAATAATGATTACTTAACTCCCTTGTTGAGACTATCTAACTAGCAAGACAGCATCTAACCAACTTTTAATGTAGCAAGACCTGCTACAGGCGCTCACTTTTTTTAAATCCCAATTCTCCTAAATGATGATTACTTTATTCCTTCTTTATGACTATCTGGCTAGTAAGCATCCATTTTGCCAACGCTTAAATTGTAGCAAAACTTGCTACTGGCACTCACTTTTTTGAAATCCTGATTCTCCTAAATGATAGTTACTTTATTCTCTTTATATGATTATCTAGCTAGCAGGAAAACGTCTAACTAACTTTTAAATTGTAGCAATTCTTGCTACACACTTTCATTTTTTTGAAATCCCGATTCTCTTGAATAGTGAGTGCTTAACTCCCTCGACTTAACTGTCTAACTAGCAAGACAGCATCTAATCATCTTTTAAAATAGTAGCAAGGCTTGCTACAAGCATTCCTTTTTTCACATCATGATTTTCTCAAGTGATTATTCCTTACCTTTGAACGGCTAGTTCTCCAGCAAGAATACATCTACCCAACACTCAAATTGTAGCAATAACTGCTACATGCACTCATTCTTTTGAAATCCTGGTTCTCTTAAGTTGTGACCTCTTAACTCTTCTTACATCACTCATTCCCCGCCAAGAATCCACTTAGCCAATACTCAAATTGTAGCATGTCATGCTACACACATTCATTTTTTTGAAATTCTAATTCTATTAAGTGAGTAATACTTAACTCCCATGGCCATCGTGATGACCTTAGAACTAAACAAGTAATTCCACAACTAAATGTAACAACACCTGCGACATACATCATATTTTGACCTACATAAAAACTGCGAACGGGTTTTCCTTATCAAATATGGTCCTCTTGATTACTTCCACCCTTGTCATTTCTTTACATGTCACCAGGTAGCGGGTGCAATCTCTAGTATCCAGTAAAATTCCCAAATCCAAGATAGATTCTATTTGCTCTCTAACCACCTCTGGGTCAAACCCATTCAGATAAACGGGAATTTTAAAGCGCGCTGTTTTTCCCTCTTGATTAGTCAAGACAAGGTACGTCCGTTCACGATAACTCACTTCATCACCTTCTTTTCTGCTAATACCTGTTCTGCTCTTCGGATTTCTGCTTCAATCGATTCATTTCCATTTGCGACATGTCGTTGAAAGCGGTCCGAAATTTCCTTTGCCTTCTCGGTCAATCCACACATACCCAACCCCATAATCATTTGATTAATATACGAAACAGCATAGGTTGTCCTCCCTTTGAAATAGAAGTTCAACGCTTTCCCCACTTCGCGATTTGCTTTTGCCATAATTTGATGAGCTGGATAAATCCAATTTTTTATTAAGTTTAAATTTTCTTCCGCTTCCCGTAAATTACCTTTTGAAAAAGCGATAATAATCTCGGCTTCTAATTCTAAAATTGTTTCAGGCCGTCCATGACGCACTTCCATTAACTGACTCCCTAGAGTCAGTCTTTTACCACACGTTTCTGCCGCCAGGGCGACCGTCACTAAATCAACTTTGCTTTTCGTTCCCATTTCAAGCCGTAATACCGAATGACGACTAACCCCCATCTCTTCCGCTAACTTCTCCTGGGACCACTTCTTTTCACGTCTCATCTCTTGAACCAATCTCGCCGCTTCCAAAACACTTTCATGTACGTTTGATTCTTCTGTCATTTTCATGCTCCTTTCTAAACATAATGGTTTTCATTTCCAACACACATATCTTTTTGATGTCTAATTAGCCATCTTTAAAAAGTCAGAATAAAAACACTTTATTTGTTAAAAATCGAGCAATTAACTTCAGAAAAAATAATGACTATTACCTATTTATCCTTGTAATTCCGACATTATCTTTATTAATCACGTCTCCCTAACAGCTTATTAAATGCCTCAATCGCCTATCATCACTCAGTTTGTTATAGCTAGTTAAACTTGACTATTACCAGAAATTTAGCGATCAATCCGACTTCTTACTTCATGTTTAACACAAGCCAAAGACACTGTCAAAATCTATTTTTTTACACCAGTGTAAAAAATAAAAGTGATATAACAGTCATTTACCACTAAATAAAAATATCGCGATATTTATGTTTATTATCTTTTAAACTAAAATCCAATGAAATTGAGGCATAGAGTCAGGTTGCTCCGGGCCTTTTTGGGTAAAGTAACCGCCAATTTCCATAGCAATCACAGAACATCGTATGAAAGATACTCTATTTCATACCACTATTCTAGCCTCATTTGAACCCAAAACTAAGAGAGAAGAAATAACTGATACATCAGCATTCCTTCTCTCTTAGTTTGAAAGTTTCATTTACAAAAAAATCTCCCACGAGCCTTAAATCCTCATGAGAGATTATTTCTATTAAGCGTGAATCGGTAAACCTAAGGCTAATTCAGCCGCATCCATAACCGCTTCGGCTAATGAAGGATGAGAGTGAATAGTTAAAGCAACATCTTCAGCGTTCATGCCAGCTTCAACTGCTAAACCTAGTTCAGCAATCACATCACTTGCACTAACACCCGCTACTTGAGCGCCAACAATCACATTGTCTTCCTTAGTAGTTACTAAGCGAATAAATCCTTCTGTTTGATCAAGTGAAATAGCACGACCATTGCCACCTAATAAGAATTTAGACACCTTAACATCCAACCCTTGTTCTTTAGCTTCTGCTTGGGTTAATCCAACTGTTGCTAATTCAGGATCAGTAAAGGCAACTGCAGGCATTGCACGGTAATCAACGGCTACTGGTTTACCAGCAATCGCTTCAGCCGCAATCTTAGCTTCATAACTTGCTTTGTGAGCAAGGGCAGCGCCAGGAACGATATCACCAATAGCAAAGATGCTCTTCACGTTCGTACGTCCTTGGTTATCAACTTTAACTAAGCCACGTTCAGTCATTTCAACGCCAGCTACTTCCAAGCCAAGCTCATCTGTATTTGGACGACGACCCACTGTTACCATCACGTAATCAGCTTCAATCGATTCAGCTTTACCATCAACTTCATAGTTAACTGTGACGCTGTCACCATTGTCAATCGCTTCTTTAGCCATTGCTTTAGTGACAACCTTAACGCCTTTGTCTTTAAATGATTTATCGACTAATCTTACCATATCTTTTTCAAAGGTTGGTAAAATTTGCGGAGATCCTTCAAGAATCGTTACTTCAGCGCCTAAGTTAGCATATGCGCCACCTAGTTCAGCACCGATAACACCACCACCGACGATTACCAATTTTTTAGGTACTTCGGTTAAGTTTAATCCGCCAGTTGAATCGATGATACGACCACCAAATTTGAATCCTTTGATTTCAATTGGGCGACTACCTGTTGCCACAATCGCATTGTTGAATTCATAAGTTTGAGCTGAATCTTCATGAATGACACGTAATGTGTGCTCATCTACGAAAAAGGCTTCGCCCATTAACACTTCAACCTTATTTTTCTTCAAGAGTCCTTTAACACCTGTTGTCAGCTTATTTACCACAACATTGTCTTTCCAGTCTTGTGTTTTAGAAAAGTCCAGTTTAACATTTTCAGTCGTCACACCAAAGACTTCAGAATCAATTGCTTCCTGGTATTTATGTCCAGCGCTAATTAGCGCCTTTGAAGGAATACATCCAACGTTTAGACAAACACCACCAATATATTCACGCTCGATAATCGCTACCTTTTGTCCCATTTGAGCGGCACGAATAGCTGCTACGTAGCCTCCAGGGCCAGCACCGATTACGACTGTATCTAATTCTAATGCGAAATCTCCTACTACCATTAGTTTCTCACCTTACCCTTCCATTAATAATAATTCTGGATCCGCTAATAAACGTTTAATATTGTTCATAGCATTTTGAGCTGTTGCGCCGTCAACGATGCGGTGATCAAAACTCAATGATAATTTCATAACACGACCAACTGCTAACTCACCATCTTCATTGACAATCGGTTGTTGAGCAATCGTACCTACACCTAAAATCGCAACTTCAGGGTAGTTAATAACTGGTGTGAACCAACCACCACGGGCTGAACCGATGTTACTGATAGTAACAGTCCCATCACGCATCTCTGCAGCAGCCAATTTACCTTCCATGGCTTTACCAGCATTTTCAACGATTTCATCAGCAATTTGGAACATGCCTTTTGAATCGGCGTGTTTAATATTTGGTACAAATAGACCATTTGGTGTATCTGTTGCAATTCCGATATTGAAGTAGTTTTTGTAAACAATCTCTTGTGTTGCATCATCGATAGAGGCATTTAAGATTGGGAAATCTCTCATTGTCGCCACAAGTGCTTTCACAACATATGGTAAGAAAGTTAATTTAGTACCTTTAGCGGCAGCTGCATCTTTAAATTTCTTACGGTGATCCCACATTTTAGATACTTCAACATCATCAAATAATGTCACATGAGGAGCTGTGTGTTTGCTGTTTACCATTGCCTTAGAAATAGCTTTACGCATTGGTGTTAATTTTTCACGTGTTTCTGGTTCGCCACTGCCAACATATGGTTGTGCTGGTGCTGCTGGTGCTGCCGATGTTGTTGAGGTTTGTGCAGCTTCTGCTACTTCTGACGTTGCAGTTGTTGTAGCTGGAGCCACAGATCCACCTGCAAAGGCATCAATATCTTCTTTAAGCACACGTCCACCTTTACCAGTTGCCACAACTGCTGTAATGTCTACGCCTTTTTCACGAGCGTATTGACGAACTGACGGCATCGCTTGAACACGTTTGTTCGGATCAGCGGCTGTTGGGACAGCGACTGGAGCTGATGTAGTTGGTGCAGCTTGAGACGCTGGTGCTGCTGGAGCTGAGGCTGTAGCAGTGTTATGACCAGGTGCATCAATTTCAATTAACACGTCACCAACATTGGCAACGGTTCCCTCCGGAACCACGATTGACACGACTTTCCCTGTCACGGGTGATGGAATTTCTTCCACTGATTTATCATTTTGAACTTCTAATAAGGTATCATCTTCATTAACTGTATCGCCAGCTGCGAAGAACCATTTAACGATTTCGCCTTCTGCAATTCCCTCACCAATATCTGGTAACTTGAATTGGAAAACACCACCAGTTGCTGCCGGTGCCGCTGGTGCAGGCGTTGAAGCTTCTACAGGTGCAGCTGGGCTCTCATCTTCATGACCAGGAGCGTCAATTTCAATTAGAACGTCACCAACATTAGCAACAGTCCCTTCTGGAACCAAAATGCTAATAACTTTCCCTGTAACTGGAGATGGAATTTCTTCCACCGATTTATCGTTTTGAACTTCTAATAATGTATCATCTTCATTTACTGTATCGCCGACTGCAAAGAACCATTTAACGATTTCGCCTTCTGCAATCCCTTCACCGATATCTGGTAATTTAAATTTAAATGCCATGATCGTATTCTTCCCTTCTTTTCATCAAGTCTGATAAAAGTTGAGCGGTGCAAACCTAAAAACCATTGAATAATCAGTTGCCTGAAGAATGAAATGGTTTGAAGTTTTAACAGCTCAGACTCTGGTCATTACTATCTGCTAAAGGAGTAAGCTTGCGCATACTCCTTTTAGCCATTATCAATTTGTTTAATGCATTAAACGTGGTTCTTAAAACGCGTGGATTTCTCTTACTTTTGCTTCGATATCTGTCGCATTTGGTAACCAAGCATTTTCAGCTTGACCAAATGGGAAAATCGTATCTGGTGCAGAAATGCGACCGATTGGTGCTTCTAATGACAAAACAGAACGTTCTGAAATTTCAGAAACAACTTGAGCAGCAACTCCCGCTTGTTTTTGAGCTTCTTGAACGACAACCACACGGCCAGTTTTTTCAACAGAAGCAATAATGGTATCAATATCAAGTGGCGCAACTGTACGCAAGTCAATAATTTCAACAGAGATTCCTTCTTCTGCTAATTTATCTGCAACCTTGATAGATTCACGAACCATCGCACCGTAAGTAATGATAGAGATATCAGAACCTTCACGGGTCACAGCCGCTTTATCTAAAGGAACTGTGTATTCGCCATCTGGCACTTCCTCACGGAATGAACGGTATAATTTCATATGCTCAAGGAAAACAACTGGATCGTTGTCACGAATCGCTGAAATCAATAGTCCTTTGGCATCATATGGGTTACTTGGAATAACAACACGGATACCAGGCGATTGAGCAATCAATCCCTCTAAGTTATCAGCATGCATTTCAGGTGTATGAACCCCACCACCGAAAGGCGCACGAATTGTAATTGGCATTGTGCGAGTACCACCCATACGGTAACGAGTACGAGCCATTTGACCAATCACTTCATCAATTACTTCAAAAATGAAACCGAAGAATTGAATTTCAGGAACTGGGCGATAGTTTTCTAAAGCTAAACCAAATGCTAAACCACCAATACCAGACTCAGCTAATGGAGTATCGAAGACACGATCTTCGCCAAATTTTTCTTGTAGGCCTTCAGTCGCACGGAAAACACCACCGTTATTACCGACATCTTCACCAAAAACTAAAACATTAGGGTCTTTTTCAAGTTCAATTGCAAGTGCATCTGTAATTGCTTGAATCATTGTTTTTTGTGCCATTGTTATTTCGACTCCTTCGCTTCGTAGATTGCAATTTGTTCTTTAATGCTTTGTGGAGAAACTTCAAACATGTTTTTCAAGAAATCTGAAATCTTTTGTTTTGGTTCTGCATCGGCTTCTTTAATTGCATTTTTAATTTCTTCTTTAGTTGCTTCAATAATCGCTTCTTCTTTATCTTCAGTCCAAAGACCTTTTTCTGTTAAGAAAATACGTAGACGAGCTAATGGGTCACGTTTTTCCCAATAATCTTCAACGTCTTTTGTACGGTAACGCGTTGGATCATCACCTGATAATGTATGTGGACCATAACGGTAAGTCAATGTTTCGATTAGGACAGGACCGTTACCAGCAATTGACCAATCTCTTGCTTTTTTAGTGACAGCGTAAACGGCTAACGCATCCATACCATCAACTTGAATCCCTGGGATTCCAGCAGCAACAGCTTTTTGAGCTAATGTATTGGCAGCTGTTTGTTTTTCACGTGGAGTAGATATGGCATAGCCATTGTTTTGAATAAAGAAGACCGCGTTCGCTTTGTAAGCTCCCGCAAAGTTAATCCCTTCATAGAAATCACCTTGTGATGAACCACCATCACCTGTATATGTAAACACAACATTTTTCTTATTGCGTTTTTTAAGTCCTAAAGCCACACCAGCAGCTTGTACGTATTGCGCACCGATGATAATTTGTGGTGGTAGAGCTTTTAATTCCTCTGGGTAATAGTTACCAGCAGCATGGCCACGAGACCATAAAAATGCTTCTTTTAAAGGTAATCCTTGTTTAATTAATTGCGGAACGTCACGGTAGCCAGGTAATAGATAATCTTCTTTATCCATTGCAAATTGACTGCCTAGTTGACTGGCTTCTTGTCCAGCAGTTGGAGCATAAAAACCTAAACGGCCTTGACGGTTTAATGCTGTCGAACGTTGATCCAGGACACGAGCCCACACCATATTAGTCATTAATTCAACCAATTCTTCATCTGATAAATCTGGCATTAAATCTGGGTTAGTCACTTTTCCATTCTCATCTAATACTTGTAAAGTTGGAAAATCAGCGTTGATATTCTCTAACAAAGCTTCAAAATCAACTGGGCTATTCTTTTTAGTCGCCATTGTTACACAATCCTCTCTTTTTTGCATTATTAGTGTTCGTTTCCAAACAGCGCAAGAAATCTGTATCAGTATTCCTTGCAAGCACATTCTTAATTTAACACGAGAAACAGACTATTGCAAGCGAAGTGGCTCAAAAAACCTCTTTCTCATAAAAATAGGACAGAGCATAACTCTGTAGTATATAGTGAATCAATTCACTAACGAAATCACCACTTTCAAACTTTCATTTTCATTCCCGATAAAGACTGTTACATTCTGTATAAGTCATAGGTGCAATCTGTTATAGAACATCTTAATTATAATTTAAGTCACGTTGATTTATCAACATTTATGCTGTTTCAATTTGAATACTTTTGCCATTTCACAAAGTTCTTCACTCTTCAATTTCTGACCGACAATCAACTGATCTAGCTCATTCGTCAATTTTCAACTTTTTTTCATCTGTTTTTTTCAACAAGTTAGTGAAAAAAGTATTTTGTTCACTAAACGTTTTTTTAATATTGTCACTGTTATTCCCAAACTTTTTTAACTAAATAATTGATTTTCCTTTGTAAAAACCGAACTTCTCTGGCTATTCTTCTCAAAAAAAATATCAATCAACCTAGACTTATCTCTGACATTTTCTTTCTATCTATTAGTAATGTTAAATTGAATAATCTCAATTTTAAAAAAAAGGCAAGACTTCACTTTCGCAAAGCTCACCTTTAATTCTCTTATAGCCATTCTTTATTAAAGTGAATATAAATTCTTTTGGCAATTTCAGTTGCGATAATATAAGCAATCAAAATACCGATTAACCAAGGCCAATAAGTTGCTGGTAACGCTGCAAAGTCAAAGCCTGTTCTAAGGGGACTGATGACTAACACCAAACCTACGACAATCGCTATCAAACTTGACAGTACCAGTGGAAAACTAGCTCTACTTTGAATAAATGGTAATTTTTTAGTTCTCACAATATGAACCACTAGCGTTTGACTGATTAACCCAACAACAAACCAACCGGCTTGGAAGAGCCCTTGATTAGCTACTGTATTAGCACCAAATACAAACCACATCAATAAGAAGGTTGCAATATCAAAAATACTACTAACAGGTCCAATGCACAGTGTAAATTTTAGTAACCCAGTAGTTTCCCATGAAACGGGTTTTAAAATATCTTCTTCATCCACATTATCCCAAGGCGTCGTTAATTGGGCAATATCATAAATCAAATTTTGAATTAACAACTGAATCGAGAGCATTGGTAAAAATGGTAAGAAGGCACTGGCAACTAGTACAGAAAACACATTACCAAAATTGGAACTAATGGTAATTTTAATGTATTTCATCATATTGCTGAAGACTTTACGTCCCTCTAATATTCCGTGCTCCAAAACGTTGAGACTTTTTTCCAAGAGGATGATTGAGCTGGCATCTTTGGTAATATCGGCCGCCGTGTCTACTGAAATACCCACATCAGCTTTTCGCAGAGCTGGAGCATCATTGATGCCATCTCCCATAAAGCCAACTGTATGGCCATTTTCTTGTAACAAATTAATAATTCGTGATTTTTGCATAGGAGAAAGTTTGGCAAATAAATTAATGCCGTCTACCTTTCCTCTTAGTTCCTCATCAGATAATTCCGCAATCTGAGAACCATTAAGAACCTCTTCCACTTCAATTCCCACATCTTTACAGACTTTACGTGCGACAATTTCATTATCACCAGTTAATACTTTTACATTGACTCCATGTTCATGAAGGGAGGCAATCGCTGTTACTGCCGATTGTTTCGCCGGATCAAGAAAACCAACAAAACCTATCAAAATCATGTCGGTCTCGTCTTTTACCGTATAAACAGGTTCAGTATGGACATCCCGACGGTAAGCAACCGCGATGACTCGCATGCCCTGTTCATTCATTTTAACATTGACACTGCGCATTTCTTTTCGCAATTCAGGAGTCAACTTGACTAGTTCACCGTTAATCTCAGCGTGAGTGCAAATATCTTCCATTTCTTCCACTGCCCCTTTAGTCACCATCACATGGTGACCATCAATATCAACGGCGACAGTCAGACGACGACGAGAAAAATCAAAAGGAATCTCATCGATTTTTTCAACAGTTGTAAAGTTATGTTTCTCTGGTGCTTGATCATAGTAATTAATCACCGCATGATCAATCAGGTTTTTCCAACCTGTTTGGTACTTGGAATTTAAATACGCCATGTTTAAAACGTCATCGTTTACCTCACCTAAGGGGTTCACGTGCTTAACTAAAACCACTCGATCTTCAGTGATTGTACCCGTTTTATCTGTACAAAGAACGTCCATACTCCCTAAGTTTTGAATGGAAGCCAGTTCTTTGACAATTACTTTTTGCTTAGATAAACTGATGGCCCCTTTGGCCAAATTACTGGTGACAATCATCGGCAACATTTCTGGTGTTAACCCTACAGCCACAGCGATGGCAAAGAAGAAAGCCTGACTCCAATCTCCTTTCGTAAAGCCATTTAACAACAGGACCACTGGAAAAAGAACTGCAACCATTCTCAATAAAAGACGACTAACTTTAGTAATTCCTACATCAAAAGCCGTATCGCCTCGTTTGCCGCTAGCACTTTTAGCAATATCGCCAAAAAAAGTGCCTTCCCCTGTTCGTAAAATAATCGCTTTCCCTTGACCACTTAAAACGTCCGTTCCCATAAAAATTAAATCCTGCATATCCAAGGCCGTAATGTCGTCGGATTGAATCTTTTTCACATCAATTCCTGGATCAACAAACTTCTCTACTGGCATTGACTCGCCTGTTAAAGAGGACTGATTGACGAATAGGTCGTTGGTCCAAATAAGAACAGCATCTGCAGGAATCATGTCCCCTGTCGACAAGGTCACGATGTCTCCTGGAACTACTTCATCCATCGGTATTTCGGTGGTAACACCATCTCGAGTTATTGCACAGGTGTTCTCAATCATTTCTTTAAGCTCAAAACTGGCTTTCTGAGATCGATAATCCTGAATAAATTTAATAATCACACTACAGAAAATCATCACACCCATAATGAGTGCGGCATCTATATCACCTGTTACAGCTGACACTACTAAGAGCAGAGCAAGGACGTAAACAAAGGGATCCTGTAAGGCGTGCATCAATAATTTCCATGCAGGTGTTGGACTTTGAGCAGAAATTTCATTAGGTCCATGTTCTTCTAAACGTTTCCCAGCATCGGCAGATGTTAGCCCTTCAGCCGATGTCCGAAACTCCATCATCAGTTCTCTTTCAGATAAGGCTGCTAATTTTTTTAGTTCTGAATCTTTCGCCTCTTGGCGGTTTATTTGTACAGTTGTTTTTTTTGTATTTTTCCTTGAATTCATCATGTTCTTTTCCTCACTTTCATGCGAAGAAAAAAGTTAAGCCTTTTTAACAAAAAAACTAAGGGCTGCCACTTGGCTAAATAGTTTAATAAATAAAATAAGATCTGAAGTACGTTCAACCAACTATTTTAGGGCTGCCTTTAATTTATTGGTTCGGGAATGAATTAGCTTTTTTCTCCGCTGTCGACTACTACCTGGTTCTGCTGGCTCTTGTTTCGCTTGTCGTGACATTTCCCTCACCCTTTCCAGTTACTCCTATTTAAGATAAAACACTTAAAATCTCGAAACTTACTTTTTAACTCTAAAACCCTATGTCTACTTAAAGATCATTTTTCTGAAAGGGAACATCTTGGTCCTTACTCAAAAAAAAGACAAAAAGCACTTCTCGGCGTGAGAAGTGCTCGCTAAACAAGGTTATAATGCATAGCAAAAAAGTAATCTCAACGTCGAGTTTTAGCACTATATGGCTTAGACATTACTGTCAGCTACATTAAGAAGAGCCTTTCTCGACAATTCCAGTTGACCCATTGGCATCTCTCGATATTTTTGGGCAGCAGCGTATTTCCATATAGGAGCCTCACCTAACAGATTATTTGGTTTTTATTTTAGGTACCCCTTAACTATAGGCGCTAAATCCTCACCTGTCAAATAAAAACCTTCCTTTTTCCCATCTTTTACATTAATCCTCCCCAAAAAAACTAAAAGACACCCTACAACTTAACAACATCTTTTTTTCGGATCTAAACTTTAAGAAGTCACCGTTCTCCTAACTTTTATAAATCATCTTATGAATCAATTTAACCAGCCTAAGCGCATCCTTATGGGTTAACCTAGCAAAATTAATTCTTAGGCTTTGGCGATTCACCCCAAAGGTAAAACTTGGGGCAACTAACCCCCCCAGCTCCAGTAAAAAATCAAAGTCTCCTTGTTTTAATGTCCGTTTCTCAACTTGCAACCACAGATAGTAACCTCCTTCTGGAACAACATAACTAACCTCTCGCCCCAAAAACTCCTTTAAATAACCGATTAACACGTCCCGACGACGTTTTAGCTCCTGGCGCAGCACCTTGATTTGCTGATCAAACTGGCGATTGCTTAAGGCACTGGACGCCAGCACCTGAGGGAAGATACTTAAAGTGAAATCCATTTCTTTACGGGCTTCAGCCAATTGCTGAGCCACCTTAACTGGTGCACTTAACCAGCCAATTTTAGTAGTTGCTCCCAATATTTTAGACAACGACCCTATATAGATCACATTTTCACTGTCCAATTGCTTTAATAAGACCGGCTTATCTTTTTCAGAAAAATACAATTGACTAAAAACATCGTCTTCCACAATTGGAATTTGGTACTGCTGACATAGTGACACAAGTTGTTTCCTCCGAGGCAGTGACATCGTTGACCCTGTTGGATTCTGAAAATTGGGATTAACCAAAACCATCTTTATTTTACGTTTGATAATCATCTGTTCTAGTAGCTCCACCTTCATCCCCTGACCGTCAACTGGAACTCCATAAAGACGAATTCCAGCAGCTTGAAAGATAGGCAGAGGATAAAAAGAAGATGGCTCTTCAATTGCTACAGCATCGCCACTTTGGAGTAAGACTTGGATGATTAAAAAAAGCGCCTGTTGAGCTCCTGAAGTCAACAACAATTGATCGGTTGTTAATGACAATTCTCGTTCATGATTTAAGTGAGTTACAATTTGTTGCCGCAACGGTAAATAACCTAGCTCATCTTGAAGACTCTCCTCAACTAAAAAATCATTCCAAGAAATACTCGGTAAAGCTAAACTGGGAATCAACTCCAATGGAAGCTCTCCTGTATAGGCGTCAATCACTCGACCCCCAGGATTTTTTGCCAATTGACTGACTTTTTCCAAATAGGGGTCACGATGGTTAAAGGCACCCGATAGATAACTCCGCCAATTAGTTGACGCCCCGGTATAAATCCCCCATTTTCCTTCATTAATCAAAGTGCCACTCCCCTGTTTACGAATGATGACACCCATAGCCTCTAACTCGTCTAAAGCGTGAACAACTGTCGAACGATTGACTCCAAAAGCAGCGGCCAACTGCCTTTCCGGTGGTAATTTTTCTCCTGGTAACAATCGACCTGCTTTTATGTGGTTCATCACTAATTCAACAATGCTTTGATAAATGGCTTTGGTCTTTTTTTCTGGCAATTGCCACATCGTCTTTCACCTTCTTATAATTGGATGAGTTAAAAATAACCCAATTGGCTGTTTTTGTCAATCAGCGAATCGTTTATGATAGAGATATCAAGAAAATGATGGAGGCTAAAACATGATTCCCAAGATACTTACAATTGCCGGTTCTGATTCCAGTGGTGGCGCTGGCATTCAAGCTGACTTAAAAACTTTTCAAGAATACGGCACCTTTGGTTTTTCCGCCATCACTAGTTTCGTCACTATGGATCCGGATAACAACTGGTCCCACAGCGTGACCTCTGTTGATTCAGACGTTGTTGCCAAACAATTAAAAACGATTTATGCAGGTGCACCATTGGCAGCCTTAAAAACCGGTATGCTTGGTGAAATCGAGACGATCAAAGTAGCACGTCATTACATCGATGTTTTTAATCAAGAAAATGTTGTAATCGACCCCGTTATGGCCTGCAAAGGCACAACAGAATTATTACAACCGGAGAACGTCGCCAAGATGGTCGAACTGCTCCTACCAGTTGCGACTATTACGACGCCTAACTTAATTGAAGCGGGTATCTTATCTGGTTTAGGTGAGTTGCACACCGTTGAGGATATGAAAGAAGCCGCTAAACGTATTTTGGATTTAGGTCCAAAAAATGTCGTCGTCAAAGGCGGTAAACGAATTGCCGGCAATCAGGCGATTGATATTTTTTATGACGGACAGGATTTTATCACCCTGGAAAATGAAATGTACTTAACTGATTTTAACCACGGAGCTGGCTGTACCTTTGCGGCTTCAATTACGGCTGGCTTAGGAAAAGGATTCACCGTGAAAGAAGCTGTCATACAAGGAAAAGCCTTCGTGGCAGCCGCGATTAAAGACGGCTTGGAAATCAATCCATTTTTAGGTCACGTCTGGCATGGCGCATACAACCACGCAGAGGACCGTATACTTCGCCCAATTAAAGACAGTCACTGAAAGCAGGAAAAAAAATGGAGAAAAATAAAATTTCAACGGCAGATATTGTTTTAACGGGACTATTTGCCACCTTAACATTTGTCGGAACAATGATTCGCATCCCTATGCCAGCGGCAGTTGGTGCCCCTTTTATTCATTTAGGTAATTCTGTTTTGCTGTTAGCTGTTTTAACACTTGGTTTCCGTAAAGGAGCTCTCGCTGGAGGCATGGGCTTTGCTATTTTCGATGTGATGAACGGTTTTGCTGCAGAAGCCCCTTATTTTATTTTGGAAAGCTTCGTTGTTGGAGGTGTCGCCACCTTAGTTTTTATGGGATTTAATAAAAAAGACGATCAGATTTATAAAATTATCATCGTGGCAATTAGCGCCATCATCACTAAATTGGCCATGACCTTTTTAAAGAGTACTGTGATTGCGATGCTTGCTGGTGCCAGCTTGAGACCAGCAGCTATTGCCGCTTTTCTGTCATTACCGGCTTCGCTAGTCAATGGTATATCCACATTGATTATTGTGACAATTGCTTATTATCCGGTCAAGCAGATTGTCACCCAATTTTACAAACGCACTTCACCCAATTTTAATCATAATTAAGCCTTACTGATTTAACTGGGTAGAAAACAAAAAAACGCCTGACGATTTTCGTCAGGCGTTTTTTTAATGTTTTTTATGAGTTGGAGCAATCCCTAAAATTGCTTTAATCGCTTCTTGCAAGATACCGGCTACAGCAAAAATAATCCAGCTGTAAGACCAGCGCATACCTGATCCCGTAAAACTCCAAACTAGATAGATAATCACAATCAGTGGCCAATAAACAGCTTCAAATAAATGGTCCACTCGATTGTACTGAATCTCTTCTTTCGTCGGCTGCCGTGGTTTCGCATTTCGTAGCAACGTATTAAAAGCCAATATTACATTCCCTGTATAGACTAGAAAGATCACGCCAATTGAGGCAATCACTAAGATTAGACCAATCCCTAAGCCAATCAATCCATTATCAAATGGACGAAGAAACACAATCATAAAGAAAGGGACTACAGATAAGATACACGCTGCAACACCTAAGACAATCGCCAGGATATGGGTTCGTTCATAGGCATGCTTTTCATTCTGAATCACTTTTCGCGAGGCGCCTGTCATCACAAAATCCCCTTGAAAGTATTGGAAGGCGCTATTTTTATAACCGCTAATAATAAATAACCCCACCCCGATTGCCACTGATACAATCATCGGGATAATGCCGATTGGTGAATTAAATTTGATCGCTATCAGCAAAAAGGCCGCCAGCCCTAAGGCGCAGAGAAAAACACCAACGCCAATTCCCAATCCGATTCGTTTTTTTCCTTCGACGTAACTCAACGCTTCGGTTAAATCCACAACTGGAATACTCTCCTCTTCCTCTTCCTGATAATGGACGTTCATCTCTTCTAAAATTTCATCTATATTTCCAAATTCCGAGATAACCACTCCAATTGCTTCATTTTCACTTTTACCATCGACCTTTAATTCATTGTACTTGTCTTCCATATTAGCGTATAGATCGTATTTCAATTGCATAATTTCAGGTGTTTCCGGCAAATTAATAAACATTGTTTCTAAATAATCCGCTATTGTATTCATTCCACGTCTCCTCCAATAAATTTATTAACGACTTCTTTGGTAATCTGCCATTCATCCCGCTTAGCTAAATAAAACTCTAAACCTGCTGGTGTTATTTTATAATAAGTGCGCTTCTTACCAAAGGTTTCATTCCCCGGATAAGACTCAATGTAGCCATTTTTCTGCAAGCGAGTAAAGGCAGAGTATAAGGTCGTTTCTTTAATGATGTATTTTTCATCTGACCTTTCCCTAATCTGTTTAGAAAGTTCATAACCATAAGAATCACCTTCAATTAATATGGATAATATCATCGGATCATTGTAACCACGAATCACGTCACTACTGATCATCTACTCACATCCTTCCCGAGTAAGTCCATTTTACTACGACTGATATACTACGTCTGTCGAAGTAATAAAATTATAGCACTATTACTACGACAGGTCAAGTAAAAAAAGACCTATCCACAAGGGGAAGGTCTTCGCTTAAAATTAACGTCATAAAACTTGAGTATTAAATTGAGTCACCATTAAAAATCGAATTTTTTACAATAACATAATCCACTTTACGAATAGCACCAATATCTTTACCACCTGCATAAGAGATGGATGACTGCAGATCTTGTTGCATTTCCGTTAATGTATCCACTAAAGCCCCTTTGTATGGTAATAACATTTTTTTTCCTTCAACGTTTTTCTTTTCGCCTTTTTGGAATTCAGAGGCACTGCCAAAGTACTCTTTGAATTTCACGCCATCAACGACAACTGTTTCACCTGGTGATTCTTCGTGGCCAGCAAATAATGAGCCAATCATTACCATGGTAGCCCCAAAACGAATCGACTTAGCAATATCACCATGGGTTCGAATTCCTCCATCAGCAATCAACGGTTTGCGCGCCGCTTTACTGCAACGGCGTAAGGCAGCTAACTGCCAGCCACCAGTGCCAAAACCAGTTTTAATCTTAGTAATACAGACTTTTCCTGGACCAATTCCGACTTTCGTCGCATCAGCTCCAGCATTCTCCAATTCACGGACTGCTTCTGGCGTTCCGACATTCCCTGCAATTACAAAGGTCTCAGGTAAAAATTGTTTAAGATGTTGAATCATATTAATCACGGCATTGGAATGACCATGAGCAATATCGATAGTGACATAATCTGGCACTAAACCTTGGGCCGCAAGCTCTTCCACAAATTCATATTCATTTTGCTTAACGCCAACACTAATAGACGAAATTAATTTTTTTTCAGCCATATCTCTAATAAAAGGAATTCGTTTATCTTCTTCAAAACGGTGCATAATATAGAAATAGCCATTAGATGCTAACCATTCGGCAATAGTTTCATCAACGATTGTTTGCATATTAGCAGGGACAACGGGCATTTTAAAGGTATGTTTCCCTAGAACCACACTTGTGTCACATTCTGAACGACTTTCTACGATACATTTGTTTGGAATCAATTGAACATCTTCATAATCGAAAATTTTCATGTTGATAACCTCCTGTTGAGTTTGAACTCATTATATTAGAAAGAAAACACGAACATTAACATTTAATTAACAGTTCTACGTTTGCTTCCTAAGATAATTTACCTTATATCCATAAAAAAAGCAAGTCATTTCTAAATATTTTATGATAATATTGTAAATCCACCACATTATTGTTCGTGTTTTAATGACATTCTGATTTTTAACACGAATATCCTCATAAATTTCATCATTTGTGATTTCGGCAATCTCTGCTCTGCTGATCTGAAACTTTTCGACATAATATACCTTTCCTTCATTAGGCAATATTAGGGCGCATTCATTGCTGGTTTTCAGAAATATGCCTTTTGGTATCGTACTATATTTATTGACAATGAAAGCGTACCAGGTTCCGTTTCTTTGACTAATTAGATTGTCACTAGTTGCTACCTCCGACAGCTCATCTCAAAACGTGTTATAATAAAAAGACCATTAGCGATTTACCCACTGCTAATTACCTTAACCGACCTAAATTTCTTTAAAAGGAGGATCTTTACATGAATCATCGAACACTTACCCGCATCACCCAGCATAAACTGGCTTTGCTCGTCTGTGCCACTCTGCTTTTAATAGCCAGCATCATCCTTGGCGTGCTTTATGGCTTAAGCCTGACCTCGTTGACCAATCTGTCTCTGGGAAGCTTCAACCTCTCTTTAACTGGCTTACAACCTTTGGGAATGCCACTGATTGGTCTATGCCTCTTTTTGCTAATAGTGTTTATTGTGATTATCGTTTACCTGATGATTGATAAGCGAAAGCTAGTCTTAACTATTTCTGAAAACAGTATCGATGTCCACAGTCGTAAAGCATCCTATACAGTGGATTTGAATAATGTTGATTACATTCATCTATTACGTTTACCGGGATCTAAGGAGTACGGCTTTAGAGAAGCTCTTGCCCTCTATGAACATAAAAATTTTTCATGGACCGTTATTGGGCCCAATCTACAAGATAGAGAAGATAAAAAAACACTAATCGGAGTCATTCAGCAAGATATCATTGAACATTTCCAACTGTTAAAAGGCCAAGAATTACGCGTCAAACTCCAAGAAGGTCAAGTAATTGTCTTTCCCTACTTAGCAGAGCATATCTCAAGGAGTGTTGACACAAGCCAGCAAGAAGAATTTGATCGTGAATTAATGATTGAACAAAATAAAGGTCACCTGCCCGTCTCCCAAATCATGCCAACAGGTGCAGAAATAACTTGGCAAGGTCGTCAATTGACAATCGACGGTACTGAAGTTGACATGTATGATATTGCAGATATTCAGCTTCACCGCTTTACTACTTCAACTTCTCGCAAGAAAGACATCTTGTCTTGGAATTACGGACAACAAGTCAATCTATTAGATACAAATAACTCCATCTTAGCAACGATTTACTTACCAAGTCTTTTAAATGGCGATATTTTCCTCGAGTTATTGTTAGAAGCTGTCTCTATTAATGAAGAAGGTGACTAATCTTTGAGATTAGTCACCTTTTTTCTTATGGAAATAAGTCGAATTACTCTCTCGTCAAGTTCTACTTAAAACAACGGCAATTAACAAAATTCGTTTCCATTAACTTTATTCAGCTTGATGAAGCGTTCAAAAACAATAAACCAATTGATTTCTCTTTCAAATGTGAAAATAAAATGAATTTTCTGTTGTTTTTATGAGTAGTTTCGTTATTTCTAACAAAAAATGAGTTATTTATGAATATTCATGTTGAAATCATAAGACAAGTATCGTAAGATAGGGGTACGAAAAAAAATACAACTAGACTTATTTACTCTTTTTGTATAAGAAATTGAAGGTGAATTTTCATGGAAGCAGATTTAATCGTTGTCGGTAATACCTATCAATGCGCAAGTCCCTTACTTGAAGAATGCTTCAGGGGAAAAGTTGAAAAGTTATATGACTTGTCAGCTTTAGTAGAAGTTAGTGATTCTTCTCAAATTGATACTGATCGAGTTCAAGAATTAAACAAACGACTTGTCATTCCTTTCTCGCAAATCGTTGAAGTCTAATTAGAACACTACTTAATCAAACAAAAAGACGCCCCAAGTTACGAAAACTTCTGAGGCGTCTTTTTATCTGGATAATTCCTGTTAAGTAACTACTTTAACCGACCATAATATGTTCTTCTGGATAACGAATCAGGGCCTCATTATTTTTTTGACGACGGGCAATGGCAAGTAAGAAGGTATAGACCCCCACTCGGCCAATGAACATCAGAAGAATAATGATTCCTTTACCTATCAAGGTCAGCCCTGGGGTTAAGCCCATCGTCACGCCCACCGTTCCAAAAGCAGAAAAAACCTCAAATGCCACATATTCAATGCCAAAACCGATGGGAATTGTTTCCGTCATTGATAATAACGTAATTGAACCAATCGCAATCGAGATTGAGATGAAAAACAGAGCAAAAGCTCGCATAATGACTTTACGATTAATCGTTCGTTCCCGATACACCGTCACTTCACGACCGTGAATGCTCGCCCAAGCATAAAGCGCTAATACACCAAGGGTTGAGGTTTTAAGACCACCTGCTGTGGAGCCCGAATTCCCACCAATAAACATCAAAATCATTGTCACAATCAGCGTCGCGTCAGATAAATCAGCATAAGGAACGCTGTTAAATCCTGCTGTACGAGGAGTCACGGTTAAAAAAAATGTATTTACCAACCGCTGTCCAAATGACAGTTCATCACTGTAAGCAGCTAAATTTTTCTCAATCAGCAGAAATAAGAGAAAACCACCAACTAATAGGACCGCCATTACTTTAAGAGCTAAACGAGAATGAATCGACATCTTCTTGGTCTTAAACCAATTTAAGACCTCTCGCCAAACCACAAAACCAAACCCACCAGCAATAATCAAGCCAGCTAAAACTAGGATGACATAACTGTCTTGGCGCATGCTCTCTAGACTATCTCCAAACAAATCGAAGCCCGCATTACAAAAAGCTGAAATAGCATGAAAGAGACTATATCCGAGCCCTTTCCAGAAGCCATATTTAGGTCCAAAAGAGAACAGTAATAGAATCGCACCAATCAGCTGAACTGAAAATGAAAACTTCAATACATAAAGACCTAACTTTAGAACCCCACTGTGTTCATCAAGATTCATGGCTTCTTTTAACACTAAGCGCGTCCCGAAATTTATTTTTTTACCAACAACCATCGTAAAAAAGAGTGTCATTAACATAAAACTCATGCCACCAATTTCAATTAAACAAAGTATTACTACGCGACCGAACAAACTCCAATGCGCTGCTGTATTCACCGTGGTCAAGCCAGTAACACAAACTGAAGAAGTCGCTACAAACAAGGCATCTATCAAGCTGGTTTCACCCGTAGTTGAGGCAATAGGCAGTGACAATAACAAGGTTCCAACAAAAATCACTCCTACAAAACTCAACACAATTAATTGGACTGGCGATAAATTTTTTAGTCGTTTGCTTTTCTTTTCTCTCAATTTCCTAACCTCAACTTATTTTTCATTTTAGTCATGTTCGCTAAAAATATTGTATCATAGACAAACTTATTGAGCTTGCAACTCCTCAATATTAACAATTCTTTCCACTAGATTCTCATAAAAATCGGCTTCATGCGACACAATTAAAATCGTCCCTTCATAGGATTCAATAGCTTGACGCAAGGCTCGTTTGGTATCTGTATCCAAATGGTTGGTCGGCTCATCTAAAATCAATAAATTACTGGGAACCATCGTCATAATACACAATTTAACTTTTGTTTGCTCGCCTCCACTTAAGAACTTCATAGCTTTTTTCACATTATCATCATGAATGCCACTACGGGCCAAATGAGTTCTAATTTCTTTGTCCAATAATTTAGGATAAGCTTCCCGAACGTAATCAAAAGGTGTTAAACTTTGGTTCGGCCAATTTAACTCTTGGGAAAAGTAATTGATTTCCAAACCTTCAGGCAGGATTACGTTTCCTTTTAAACCCGGTATTTCGCCGATTAACGTCTTGAGTAAAGTTGACTTCCCAATACCGTTAAAACCATTGATAGCAACTTTCTCACCTCGTTGAACAATCAGGTCAATCGCTGGTAATAAGGCATGCTTATACCCAATTTCCAAGCCTTTCGTCTCTATCATATAGTTTGCTAGAATTGGGGCATAAGGAAACTCGAAGGCACTTTGATAAACCCGTTCTGGAGCTGATAAGCGATCAATTTTATTCAGTTGTTTTTCCCGACTTTTAGCAATAGTCGAGCGGGAACCGGCTTTGTATTTACGAATATAATTTTCTAATTTATCGATTTTTTCTTGTTGAGCATGGTAATCCTTTAAATAGTTTTCATTGGCAATTTCTTTTAACTTCAAGGCCTTATTTAGATTACCTGGATATTTCTGCAAACGACCAAATTCAATATCACAGATGCAATTAGTGATTTCGTCTAAAAACTGATAATCATGAGAAATAACTAAATAACTGCCAGTAAACTCATTTAAAAACCCGGCTAACCACTGAACGTGAGTATCATCTAGATAATTGGTAGGTTCATCTAATAGCAAGACGTCAGGCTCTTCTAACAACAATTTGGCTAAAAAGACTTTGGACTTCTGTCCCCCACTAAGCTCACTTAATTTTTTCTCCATGCCAATCGCGGCAATCCCTAAGCCAAATGCCATTTTTTCAATGGATTGTTCAATGGTATAAAAACCGCTTTGCTCGAGTGTCTCTTGTTTCTTACCCGCCTTATCCAATAATTGGTCATCCAAACTTTCACCATACTCTTTGTATAACCCTTCAATTTCTTTTTCTAGATCGTAAAGAGCGCTAAAGGATGTGTGTAAAAATTCTCGGATGGTTTGTCCTTCTTCAATTAATAAATATTGTTCAAGGTAACCTAATTTAATGTTGTTCTGCCAGGTTATTTTACCTGAATCAGCTAGAACATCCCCAATCAGTATTTTAATTAAGGTACTTTTTCCTGCACCATTTTTCCCAACCAACCCCATGTGCTCGCCTCGATTTAAGGTCACATTGCCATCTTGGTATAACACTTTATCTGGTAGCTCATAATTCAACTCTTCAATTGTTAAGATACTCATTTCCATCATTCCTTTTTAAATAAAATAAAGCAGAGTTCAGTAGTCACCTACTAACCTCTGCTTTTCCATACAAAGGCCACTAAAAACATCCTAGTAGCCTGATAAAATCGGTTTATCCCCCACTTAATTTAGACAACTCAAATAAGACTTTACCAAGTCTAATTTTTGCTAAAAAAAGTGATGAAGGGTCTCTCGTTTTTAATGCTCCATACAATGCTTCATCTAATTCATTTGTAAGGAGCTGTTTCGTCTAATATAGGGCGTTGCTTTGTTCATAGTCATTACCTCACATTCGCTTACTAACTTTATCATACCTCAGGATATTTGTAAAATACTTTTATCCGAGTGTATAAGCCGTATCATTCCCCAGTCACAGCGGAACATGATATGCTTACCCTATAAACTAAATAAAACAGATTGGAGTCACTATGATAAAACCTCTTTTAATTTTTGGTGGCAGTGGTTTTCTTGGCCAAGCTATTTGTCGAGAAGCCATCAAACAAACTATTCCCGTTATCAGTTTCTCACGTAGCGGCAGCCCTAAAAATCATTTTCTAAGCTCTCATCCTCTGATTACTTGGGTAAAGACAGATATTTTCAGCGAAACCAATTGGCAACCGTATGTAGAGAACAGCTTTGGAGTAATTAACTTAATTGGCATTTTGCGAGAGAATAAAAACAAAAACATCACCTATCAGAAGATGATTGTCCTAACAAATCAGCTAATCGCCGACCAAGTAGCCCACTACCCCAAATTGCCCTATGTCTTTCTTTCTGCCAACGCTGGAGGCCCAGTGATACCCAAAGAATACATCCAGCACAAACGACAAGCCGAAACTTACTTAAAGCCGTTAACAAATCCCGTCATCGTTATTCGACCAGGGTTAGTCGTGGGAATTGGCCGTCCATTTTCTTTGGTTGAAGGTAGCGGTGTCTTCCTCTTGGCACATCTGCCAATCATCAATCATTATTTTCGACCTGTCTATCCCATTGGTATTAACAGATTAGCTAAACGTGTGCTCGCTGAAATTAAACAGCCCCACACATCATGTTTGACTCCCGACCAATTGTAAAAACAAGCTGGGACATAAAGTTGTTTTGTTTCCTCGTTAGACAACTCGTCACAGAAAAAGTCGATTGCTCGGGTTTTGAGAAATTCCCGAGCCTTCACGACCTTGTTCCTTACCGCTAAGGTCGAAATTCATAAGAATAACGGCAGCAATTAGAAACAAGGGACACTACACTGCGTTCCGATCTCATCAATCGCTGTACACTGAAGCGTCGAGCATTGATTAGACTTTGTTGAGATCGAAGAGAGCAGACTTTTAGAGCGCGTCTATCGCACAATTTTCGTAAAATTATCGGAGATTGGGACTATTATCCTAACCACATTTTTTCACGAATAGTACACGATTGATGGGATAAATACAAAGTGTCGTGCACTGAGCATGTGTTGATACATAACGAATAACCCAACCAGGACCCAAAAAATTTATCTTCCCGTTTGTTTTACTCTTATTGATGATGAATCCATCGACTTTTCAGTTTTAACTGAGTCACTTTTGTATCAAATAAAGTCTTAAAGGCTAAGCTACCCATTTCCTTTAAGGGATGGAGAATCGTCGGGAAATCTAAGACGCGACTTAGTAATTCATTCCCTTGGCCAATGATGTCAATCCCCTGTCCTTTTTGATAATACTCATAAATACCCGCAGCTACTTCGTCACCATTCACAAACACCACTTGAGGTGGGGTAGAGTGTTTCGCAAAAAAGGCCCCAGCTTCCAACCCTTCTTCAAAGGTTCGGCACTCTCGAAAGATAACCGCTTCGTCTAACGAACCAAAAACCTCTACAAAACTTTCAACAGTCGTCCGCATACTGGCACTTTTCCGTTCATTGCGGCTAAGTGTTAAACCAACTGGTGTTTTTCCTTCAATTTTGATTTTTTCAAAAACCTGCTTGTACATCTCTTTGCGTTCTACATAAACACAAGAAATTTTAGAGTCACCTGTGTCTTCACAACACACAATCGGAGCTTGCTTGGCATATTCTTCAATCATAGCTAAAGGGATCTCACGGGATAAAATAATCAGCCCATCGTAAGCTTTCGCCAGCAACTCCCTTAGAAAATAATCTTCTCTTTCACGATTGTAGTTAGTCGGTAAAAGCGTGACGGTGTACCCGGATTTTGCTGCTTCATCAATAATCCCACTGGTCGTTTCTTCAAACCAAGAATTATTAGTCAGAGGGATTAACACGCCAATATTTAATGATTTCCCGTAACTTAAATGCCGAGCTTTCGTATTGGGGATATAATTGAGTTCATCAATAATATCCTGAACTTTTTTTCTCTTTTTATCAGAAACATAGGGATGATTATTCAATACCCGAGAAACTGTTGACACTGAATACCCCGATAATTTTGCTATATCACGAATTGTTGCCATTTACTCAATCCCTTCCAACTCATGGCTATATGTATTAGAGCGGATTTGCAAATTTACTTTTTCCGCATCATGTCCCTTGAGACTTATCTTAAAAAAATCTCTGATTTATTTTAAGAATACCATATGAAACCAGTCTCACGTCAATCACAAACAAATCTTATTGGTTCTCAAAATATAAAACACCTGCTCTCTTTCGAGAACAGGTGACATAATTAGGGTAAAATATTGCCAGCTGCACGATAAATCTCATACCACTCTTGACGAGTCAGCTCAATATCTGAGGCTTTGGCCACTTCTTTAACTCTGCTTTCCTTCATCGTACCTAAGATTGTCTGCATTTTTGCCGGATGTCTCGAAATCCAAGCAGTAGCAATCCCGGTGTTTGTAACATTATATTTGTCTGCTAAAACATCGATAGCTGCATTCAGCTCTGGGAACTTCTCATTACCTAAGAACACACCTTCAAAAAAGCCATATTGATAAGGTGACCATGCTTGAATTGTCATATCGTGTAGTCGGGAATAATCCAAAATACTACCATCATGGTCCACGCTAGCATCATCCTTCATATTAACGTGAATCCCTTGGTCAACCATTCCAGTTGCCATAATACCAAACTGTAACTGATTCACTAACAACGGTTGATTTAAACTCTTTTTTAACAGCTCAATTTGCATAGGTTTTTGATTACTTACACCGAAATGACGGACCTTGCCTGTTTTTTCTAATTGATCAAAAGCTGCTGCTACTTCCTCTGGTTCAACTAAGGTGTCCGGGCGATGTAAAGCCAAGACATCTAAATAATCAATGTCCAGTCGCTTCAAAATACCATCTACAGAAGATAGAATATGTTCTTTAGAAAAATCAAACATGCCTTGGCGAATCCCACATTTACTTTGAATAAAAATATCTTCACGTTTGATCGAGCTATTAGTTAAGGCCTTGCCAAATAAGACTTCACATTCTCCTGCACCATAAATATCCGCATGATCAAAAAAGTTAATTCCTTCACTGACAGTTGTCTCAAGTAATGATGTAGCTTCTGTCTCAGACAGGCTAGTCATTCTCATGCAGCCTAAAGCTACTTGTGATACTTTTAAGTCTTCATTTCCACCTAAATTAATGTATTCCACTGACAATTCCTCCTCTTTTGTAAGTCCGATCTTCCCTAACTTGGGCCTTGCCACATCCCAGAAAAAGCTTGAGTAATAGCAAAAATCGAAAGACGCTTAAGTTTGATGCGATTGAAACCTTAGTGAAGGTTCCAGAATTTAAACGCTTTAATCTCTTGCGTTCTCACACCCCTTCATTATACATGTAACCACTTACGATTCATACTTATTTAATTGTCCCAAGTCCTGTTTATCGATCACCGCCAATATTAAATTATTAACTAAAATCCTGACTTCCCGGCGAGCTTGAGGATGCTTCCCACTCTCTAAATAGTCCACTAACAGTTTAAAATGAGTGAAAAACAAAAGCTGGCCCTCTTCTTCTGGTAATGTCATTTCTCCAAAATCCGTTGTCAAAACACCTTTGATAATTCCCATCACTAATTGTTTGTAGTAGCGGTTTGGTTGCTGACTTAAAAGTAGCCCCAGGAGGTCCATTTCCAAACTAATGGTCCTTTCTTTGGCAACTTGACCAATTCCTTGAGAAATACGTTGAGTTTGTTCAGCTAATTCCTCAAAAGGCAGCTGACTGTGCTTCGTTTCAACCTGAAAAAGATACTGTATAAATAACAGTTCAAACACTTTTAATTGCTCCACATAAGTGGGTCCATCCAATTGTTTACTTAACACAATTGCTCCCTTGTATGGGATCAATTTAATGTAGCCTTCCCTTTCTAAAGTAAGCAAGGCACTGCGAACTGGCGAACGACTGACTCCAAGGTAATGAGCCACATCTTGTTCCACAATTTTACTATTTGGACCAAGGGCCCCTTCTTCTATCTGCTTCAATACATAATCATAAACTTTTTTCTCAGTTTTTTTTTTTCTCATAGGCTAACTCTTTTCTTTCATTCGCTACATCCAGTATAACAAATTTTTAAACATTAAGAAAAATAATTGAAATTCTCGTCATATTTTGACTCCAAAAGCTTTGACATGATTGTTAAATAAGATAAATACCGCCAAATCAGGGAAATTAATTCCTTGGTTTAGCGGTATTGATTTTTTCTTATCTTTTTATTTCTATTATCCTAAACCAACTCGTTCAAAGAGAGTCTCAACGTGTTTCATATGCCAGTTATAATCGAAGGCTTCGTCTAAATCAGCTTGATTTAATGACGACATGATAATCTCGTCTGCCTCTAAAAGAGGACGGAATTGCGTTTGATGATCCCAAGCGTAAGCCGTTTTTGGTTGCACTAGATCATAGGCTTCTTCTCGAGTCATTCCTTTATCAATTAATTGCAACAACACACGCTGGCTGTAAATCAATCCAAAGGTTGCATCCATATTTCGTTTCATATTCTCTGGAAAAACCGTTAAATTTTCAACGATTGTACTGAAACGTGTTAACATGTAATCAAGCAAAATAGTCGTATCGGGAATAATGATTCGCTCTGCTGATGAGTGAGAAATATCTCGCTCATGCCATAAGACCATATTGTCCATGGCTGTTAACACATGACCTCGAATAACTCGTGCTAATCCGGTCATATTTTCTGAACCAATGGGATTACGTTTGTGAGGCATGGCTGATGATCCCTTTTGTCCTTTGGCAAAAAATTCTTCCACTTCACGGGTTTCCGATTTTTGTAAACTCCGAATTTCAGTGGCAAATTTTTCAATACTGGTGGCAATAATCGCCATAGCCGAAATATATTCGGCATGTAAATCACGAGGCAACACTTGAGTGGAAATATCTTGAGCGCGAATCTCTAATTTATCACAGACATAAGCTTCCACAGCAGGGGGGGTATTAGCAAAAGTCCCAACTGCCCCACTGATTTTCCCAGCTTCAACACCTTTAGCAGCGTGCTCAAAACGCTCAATATTCCGAGTCATTTCAGAATACCACAAAGCTAATTTCAACCCAAAGGTAGTTGGTTCAGCATGAACGCCATGAGTTCTTCCCATCATCACTGTATATTTATGAGCTTTTGCTTTTTCGCCAATAATCTCAGTGAACTTGACTAAGTCACGACGCAAAATATCATTAGCTTGTTTTAGCAAATAACCGTAAGCTGTATCCACAACGTCAGTACTGGTTAAACCATAATGAACCCACTTACTCTCGTTGCCTAAAGACTCAGAGACAGCTCGCGTAAAAGCCACAACATCATGACGAGTTTCCTGTTCGATTTCTAAAATACGAGGAACGTTAAAGGTTGCATTTTCTCTGATTTTCACCACATCTTCTTGTGGGATTTCACCAAGATTTGCCCAAGCCTCTGCCGCCAAAATTTCAACTTCCAGCCAGGCATCGTAGCGATTATCATCTGTCCAAATATTCCCCATCTCCGGGCGTGTATAACGTTCAATCATTTAACTATCTCCTCTAATTTTATTAGTCGACTTTTGTTATCTGTATTCCGAATCCTTGTCCCAAATTTGAATCCCTTCAATATGAGCCAGTTCCGCCTCAACATCATCTGTTAAAATGGTAATATGTCCAACGGTATCTGTCTTACTTAAAGAGGTCGTTCCATAATAGTGATGGTACCAATTTTTCTCAAAAGGAATGTAGCTAATCGTTTCTATCAGTTGCTCACCTGCTACATTCATCATAATAGCATGTGAATAGAGTTTTATATCCGGCAATTGCCAGCCACAAATCCCACGGATGTGGGCATCAAATTGTGACAGATTGCTGGCCTCTAAGGAATAATGCCCAGCACTGTGTGGTCCTGGTGCCAGAGAATTGACATAAATCATGCCTGCCTCCGTAACAAACATTTCAATGGTTAAAATGCCTTGAACATTCAGTGTAACAGCAATATCATCAGCAATTCGATAAGCTTCCTCAGCTATTTCATTTGATAATTCCGCCGGCACAATGCCCTGAGCAAAACGGCCATCATGATGGTAACGAGTTTCCACAATGGGGAACTTCGAATAATCATGATTGCCATTACCTACAATCATGACAGTTATTTCTTTTTCAAAAGGAATCATTGCCTCCAGTATACAGGTTCCTTCTCTGACTAAAGGTAAGCATCCTCTTATATCAGAGATTCGTTTCATCACGTGCTGGCTTTCAGCCTTTCCTTGACCTCGGTCACCTTTTAAAATACACGGGAAACCAATTGCTTCAATATTTTTTTCAATATCACCAATCTGATTGATTTGCGCATAAGGCGCTATGTTAATATTGCTGGCATCCAAAAAAGTCCGTTCTAATAAGCGGTCCTGAGGAAATTCCAACAACTCTAAGCTTTGGGGAATTGAAACAAGTTCATCTATTTGACGAATCAACGAAAGATCGTTGTCTAAATGTTCAAAAGTTAAGACGTCACATTTTTCAGCCATCCGAACCATTGCCAGTTGATCGCTATGATCCGCAACAATCTGCCAGTCAGCTACTTCAGCAGCTGTACAGCCTTGTTCCGGGTCTAAAATACCAACGTGAAACCCTATGGATTTAGCTGATAGTGTCAATAACCGGGCTAAATGACCGCCACCAATTATGCCAATTGTCTGACCAGGTATAAATAATTCTGACAATGTCATCTCCTGCTTTCTTTAAGGCTAAATAAGGGCTAGTGTTGCCTTACTTCCTTAGTTTAACAATGGCAAGGCTCGGTGTCAAAACTTTCAGTCATATTTTAGACATTCTTTTTAAGAATAATTCAACTTAAGCCAGTCATAAATGCGAACTGAAGCTGTCCCACTCTGTGATAGGCTTCCAACTGTTTGTTAGCCTTAAACTGGTTTATCGGCTACCACTGGTTTTGTTTCCCCTAAATTTCCATAATTAAAAATAATATTTAAGATGATAGCAGTGAAACTACTCATTACAATGCCGTTGCCAGTAAACATTTGTAAAGCAGCTGGAAACTGTGAAAAGACCGTTGGCACAATATTGAAGCCAAGACCAAAACCTATGGAAATCGCAATTATCAACAAATTCTTTTCATTTGATAAATCGGATTTTGACAACATCTTCATCCCTTGTACGGCAACCATACCAAACATCACCAACATTCCTCCACCTAAAACTGGTTCAGGAATAATTTGAGCAACTGCCCCAACCTTTGGCAATAAACCTAAGGCTATCAGGAAAAAAGCTGAAAAGTAAATCGGGCGTCTAGAGCGAATACCAGACAATTGGACTAACCCAACATTTTGTGAGAAGCCTGTGTAAGGAAATGTGTTAAAGATTCCCCCAAGAATAACGGCTACCCCTTCTGCACGGTACCCTTTTTTTAATTCATCTTTGCCAATTTTTTGTCCAGTAATATCTCCAAGAGCAAAATAAACACCCGTAGATTCAACCATACTAACTATTGACACAATAATAATCAGTAGGATAGACATTAAATCAAACTCCGGCTTACCAAAGTAAAAGGGTTGTGGTAAATGCAACCAAGTGGCTTCTTTAACCGCAGAAAAATTAACCATTCCCGTTAATAATGCCACTAACGTTCCGCCTATCAAACCAACTAAGACTGAAATCGATCGGAAGAACCCTTGACCAAATGCCTGAACACCTAAAATAAGCGCAATCGTTAAAAAGGCCAATCCAACATTGCGTAAATCGCCAAAACCTTCTGCTCCTTGACTACCGCCACCAATTTTTTCAATGGCGACAGGAATTAAGGTTAATCCAATGACGGTAATTACCGTGCCTGTTACCACTGGTGGGAAAAACTTTTCAATTTTAGAAAAGACTCCAGAAATTACCACAATAAAGATTCCTGCCACAATAATAGCACCATACATGGCACCAATGCTTTTAGTCGAGCCGATTAAGATTAAGGGGGACACCGCTTGAATCGCACAGCCTAAAACAACTGGCAGTCCAATACCAAAATACTTATTAACAGTTAACTGCAATAAAGTTGCAATCCCGCACATAAAAATATCAATTGAGATCAGATAAGTCATTTCTTCAGTACTAAAACCGAGGCCTTGACCAATTAAGAGGGGAACAGCTACTGCCCCTGCATACATCGCTAATAAATGCTGTAACCCTAGGACCGCTGCTTTACCATTAGATGATTTTTCCATACTAATCTTCCTCCACAAACGCCACTTGGTTATTCTCCAGTGAGGCGATGCGGGCTAAGGACTCCACTCGAAGACCTTTGCTAATTAATAACTCACGACCATCTTGGAAAGATTTTTCAATCACAATACCAATACCGTTAACTTTAGCACCTGCTTGGCGACATAATTCCACTAAGCCAAGTGCAGCTTGACCATTTGCTAAAAAATCATCAATAATTAACACGTTGTCTTCCTCACTTAAAAATTTTTGAGAGATGGACACATTACTTGTGATCTGTTTGGTAAAAGAATAAACTTCTGCTGTCAGTAATTCTTCTTTCATCGTTAAACTTTTGGCCTTGCGAGCATAAATAACGGGAACTTCTAAAAATAAGCCAGTAAAGATAGCAGGTGCAATTCCGGAGGCTTCGATTGTCACCACTTTTGTTATCTTTTCACCTTTAAACAACTCAGCAAATTCTTTTCCAACAGCTTGCATTAACGCTGGATCAACTTGGTGAGTCAGAAAATTATCGACTTTTAATACACCATTTCCTAAAACTGTGCCATCTTGTTTGATTCTATTCTTTAAAATTTCCATCTTGTCCTCCTTAGATTTGAGTTGCTACTTATGAAAAAATACAAAAAGACCTGTTTCTGCTAGTTTATCCATAGCAAAAAAAGGTCTAAAATGCCTATTTTTGCTTATAGTCTAGTGTTTACGGCACCAGGTAGAGACGATCAACCAATTATGATCATATACAAGCTTGTAATTTTCAAAAAGTTTTCTTAATTATCTACCATATTCACCTATTTTTCAAGCCAATTCTTAATAATTTTTAATTTTCTCATCATATTATTAAGGTTTATCCTAACTCGATGTTAGATTATAGGCTAGATCGAGTTAATTGTAGCAAATAAGCCCCTCCATTGAAGAATAAATTAGCAAACATCAAAAAAAGAGCCAGGTTAATCCCCCAGCTCATTATCGTTATTTTTTTCTGCGACGAATTAAGATGATCAGGATTACGACTACAATAATAATTCCGCCAATAACTAGACCAGTTTTAGCAATTTCCTCACCTGTTTGAGGCAATGGTTGTAAACTGCTAGCATCTGCAACTATTGGCATTGAAACTAGCATGGACAATAATAAACCGCCAATAATCCCCTTTAACGCCTTGATTTGCTTTCTCATTCAATTAACTCCCTCTATCGTTCTAAACTATTAGTTACAGCCAGTTAAACTGATACCGCCAACTTTGACTGTTTAAACTCTTATTATACCACGAATCGATGACAGTTCAATATTCCACCCTAAAATTCAATCATACTTATTTAAGTTATAAGTCTCAATCACACCAATAATTTTTTGTTGATAATCTGGATCTGTTGCATAACCAGCATCTTGTAAAGCCTTGGCTGCTTCCAGATAGGTTTTGGCTTGGGTCACTCCTTGATAAAGATTAGGATTCCAATCTACCCCATTGACAAACAACAGGGCATGATCGTCCATTGACGCCTGCCAATTGGGATAGACACGAAAATCCGCTTTAATTTCAATCCACTTGCCATCAACAAACTCACTTGTGCCTAAGTTGACTTTATCGGCATCACCATATGCTTTGATTCCAAAAAGGTTACCGTAAGTCGCTGCTAGCTGACTTTGTCCCCAGTCAGATTCAAGAATAGCCTGACCTAAGATAATACTTGGCAAGATATTATGCTGCTGTTGAATCACTTGGGCATGGGGAGCTATTTCATCGATGAATAACTCTGATTGAGGCACTTGAGCCACTTCAGTTCGCTCATAACGCTCACTCAAAAGTGAGAGGCTCAAAACGAAGCAAAAAGTTAAAGCCAAGATAATCGCAATCCATAGAGTTAAGGATTGTTTCCAGTCTTTTTTTTGTTTTCGACGTTGATAACTAGGCCGCTTCGTCGCTCTTTTTTTCTGGTTTTTCATTATCTACCTGCTTCTTTTAATACATCTAAATACTCTTCTAATACTAATTGATGGGTTACCATATAGTTAGCACTCTCTTTACCAACATAACGCAAGTGCCAAGGCTCATAATTAATACCTGTTAGCCCTTCTTTATTTTTAGGGTAACGAATGATAAACCCATATTTGGCACAATTTTGATCAATCCACTTACCCGCTTCCGTTTCAAAAAAGCCCTCTTCTAAGCCGTTTCCCTGATCATACCAGACTTGATCAACTACATCGACTGCTAAGCCTGTATGGTGTTCACTGCCACCAGGATGGGTGACATATTCCTCAGCTTTTGTTTCGGCTTCTTTTTCAGTTAAACCACTTGTAAGATACTTTGTGACATCAGCATCAAAGACTGCCTGTTGGTCGGCCACTGAACGATAACTAGAAATAACGGTTAAGGAAAAACCAGCTTTAGCTGCGGCTTCCTCCATTTCATAATAAGCATCGTAAATCCGCTGATCTATTTGATAGCCGTTCTTCATGGTAGTTAATGTTTTAGGCTCTTCCATAATAAGATGATCATGATTCACTAATACAAGTTGCCAATCCGATCTCGACACATTTGGTAAGTCTTTATCAACCTTCTTAGTTGTCTGGGAACTTGTTGTCTCGGTTTTAGCGGGTATTGGCTCGGCTTCTTTCTTCTTATTAGTATCGGGAAAGAAAAAGACGATTACCATAAAGACCACTATTAAAATCGATAATATCCCGAATATTTTTTTGGTCATTAGATTCCTCACTCTTGATTATCGTTAGTCACATAGGTATCTGTTAAATTTTCATTGACCCATTCAAGCAAATCAACAGGCGAATCTTCGATTTGTTTTTGAATAAGGGCCGGTAAAGAAAACTCTAAAATATCATCGTATCCCCAAACACCATATTCCATTGAAACTTTTAAATTTATCATCTCTTTACTTTGCGCTCTAGGTGATTTAGAATACGTATCTTTTTGACTGATTAATTCAACTGTCGCCTCACCTGATTGTAACCACTTTTTAGCAATCAAGGATTTAACTCGTTTGTATTCCATCACCACATAATTACGTTTTTCAGGAAATAAAATAGTTTGTTTGATAATTTTCTGCATTAACATCCACTCATAGTCGGAAAATAGACTTTTAATTTTTTGCATTTCTTCTGGTTGTAAGGCAAGACTGCCTCGTTTCCACTCTTCCCATTGTTGCAGGGGTACTTCTAAATAATCGCTACAAAAGTGATTCTCTGAGTCAAATTGACTATGGACTCGATCGATAATGATTTTTACCATCGCTTGATGCATTTTTCCTCACCTCATTCTCTATTCTACAACGGTCGCTCAAAAAAAGCACCTTTCACCTATAATTTTAAGGAAAAGTTGAATTTTTTTCAAGTAACACGCAATTCTGCTATACTGATAGAGCATCCTTCCGTTATATCTGACCACTCGTCAGAGTCTTTGCAACTAATCTATTAAAAATATAAATGGAGTCGATTATATTAGGCTCTACTGGGAGGAATTTCATTATGCCACATTACCGTTGGGCCATTGTAGGTCTTGGTACCATTGCGACTCAATTTGCCGACACATTTAACCCCGAATTAGGGGAACTCTATGGCGCAGCCTCACGTCACTTAGAAAGGGCCCAAAGCTTTGCGGCCAAGCATCACATTAGCAAGGCTTTTGGGTCTTATGAAGAGCTATTTGCTGATCCCATGGTTGATATCGTTTATATCGCTACGCCTCACAATCATCACTTAGAGAGCATTATTCCAGCCTTGGAAAATGGTAAACATGTCCTTTGTGAGAAGGCCATCACCCTCAATTCAAAAGAATTAGCCCAGGCTAAACAGTTGGCTAGTGAAAAAGGCTTGATTTTAGCTGAAGCGATGACTATTTTTTATATGCCTTTATACTTAACACTCAGAGAGCGTATTAACACCGGAGAATTTGGTAAATTAAAAATGATTCAAGCTTCTTTTGGTAGCTTTAAGGAAGCTGATCCTACAAATCGCTTTTTTAATCCTGATTTAGCGGGGGGCGCTATTTTAGATATTGGAACCTATGCCCTGTCCTTTGTCCGATTCTTCTTATCGGCACAACCCACTTTTATTCAATCAACTATGGCCCCCTTTGAAACGGGTGTTGATGAACAATCGGTCACCATTCTGAGAAACGAGAACGATGAGATGGCTACAGTCGCCCTTACCTTTCAATCTAAGATGCCAAAACAAGGCATTGTCGCCTTTGAGAAAGCCTTTATTACCATTAACGAATTTCCACGTGCCGATACTGCTATGATTACTTATTTAGACGGCCAGATTGAAACGCTACAATCAGGTGAGGAAGCTCTCGCCCTTAACTACGAAGTCAGTAATATGACACAGTTTATTGATGGAACATTACCTAACGATTCCTTAAATTTGACCACTGATGTAGTGGCATTAATGGATCGCATGCGTGCTCAGTGGTAACTCAATGATACCTCTAAGACAAAAAACTCTCCTGGCTTAGTCCCAAGAGAGTTTCTTTTTTTGATTGTTAATCGTGTACTCGATTTTAATGTCAATAAACCGTTCAAATTCATTTAACAGTTGGTATAGACGGGCCCGATTTTCAAATTCCTCCCGAGTTATTGGCAAAGGGGCCTCCCGGTAATAAGCTAGGGTCGCCTCAATCCGTTTGCGAATTTCCAAGCCATTGTTTTCCTCAGCAAATGTTGTCGCTGAAAATACTAGCAATTCTCTGACTTGGGCTGTCTCTCCATGAAAGTAATCAATCTGACTGACTAGCTCATTCATCTTACTGAGAACATTGACTTGCAAACGTCGCATGGTAAAATAATTAAAATAATAATCATCATTGGTCAACAATTGATTATCGCCATGACGTTGAGCCGTCTCTTCGGCTTCGACTAATGCTACCACCACTTGACTTAATAAAGGATCACAAGATATAACGTCCCCATTTTTATCCAAATAATGACTCATTCCAAGCAGTAATTGACGTATTTTTTCATCTATCTTTTGCTGACTTTTTCGTAAGTCTCGGCTTATATCCGGCATATAACTATTCGCTAATAAGGCCAAACCGACACCAATAAATAATAAGCAGAATGCATTGCCAATCAAACTAAGCCCCAAGCTTTTTTCCACTAAATAATGTGTGACCAGCACTGAACTGACAGGAATCCCTTCTGACATCTTACCTTTGACGGCTAAAGGAATAAATAATAGTAGATAAATCCCAAAAGCCACGGCGTTAAAGCCAATTAACTTGAACGAACAAAACGCAATAACCGTGGCTAATCCCAAGGAACAAATTCGATAAAACCCTGTTTCAAAAGATGAGCGTTTTGTATTGGTCACACTTAGTATGGCAATTATGCCTGCTGAAGCAGGATAAAGTAGGCCTAATTGCTGGGCAATGAGGATCCCCACTGCGGCGCAAATCGCTGTTTTAATTGTTCTTAAGCCAATTTTTATTTTCACTTTTTTCAACTCCTAGCCCCTATAGAATAACATGCTTTAGCAAATAAGCCGAGGTATTTTATAACCTTTAAACGTAATTTTTTCAGTCATTTATGGTATGATATACAATAGAAACGTCAAGTTGCGTAAGAAAAATAGTTTAAAGGAGATTCTTAGATGAGCAAAAAACGACTTTTTAGTTTTCTATTGCTGCCACTTCTGTTACTGACAGCATGTGGTATTACAGAAGAACTGGAGCAAGCCAAAAATAATGTCGCTGATTTAAAATCAGCACTCACTGAACAAAGTGATAACTATCAACAACTCTCTGCCTACATTGAAGAAATTCCTGAGGCGTTTCAACTCGATCGTGAAGAAGATCCAGATATGGGCCTTTTTGCAGATGAAACTGGTGAAGTCTTCGATAACCTACAAGTCAGACAAGAGCTTCACAGTACCATGATTAACACACAAAAAAAGATTAAAAACATAAAGAAAGAACTAGATCGAATCGTCAAGAAAAATGGGGCCGACGTCAATAATAGTCAATTAACCATAATTAGTCGCAGCTTGGAAATTGTCACGAGCAATTTCGATTCTTTGTCCGTTTACGTCGAAACCAGCGTTTCTCAAGAGCAACAATTTTACGATGATTTGCCTATGAAAGAAGAAAACATGGATGATGAACTGTCCATTATCCAACGAACTTATGGCGCAATGGACATCGTCAGTGAGGAAGCTCAGGCAAACATTGATTACACTTTGAGCCTCATTAAGACTTTTGAAAAGGATGCTGCTCAAAGTAAGGAGCGAGGCAAATGATAGCTGGTCCCATAAGATTTGGTCTTCGAACCTTCAAAACTGCTTTAGCGGTTTTGTTGTGTATCCTATTATTTCAACTACTAGATCGGGATGCCCCCTTAATCGCGTGTTTAGCGGCCGTTTTCGCGATGAGGGAAGACGTTTCATCAACGATCCACTTTGGCTCTTATCGTATTATAGGAAACCTTGTAGGTGGTAGTCTAGCTTTAGTTTATATCTATATCTACAGGGCGTTGAATTACAACTTTTACGCTGAACTGGTTCTCATTCCCCTTTTCGTTATTGCGATTATTATTTTCTCAGATGCGCTTAACTTTAATCCTGGAATAGTTGGTGCTTGTGCGACCCTTTTTATTATCGTCCTAACAGTCCCCGAAACTGAAACCTTTTGGTACGCCATCTCCCGGATTATGGATACAGTTATTGGCACATTGGTTGCCCTTCTGGTCAATCGGTTTGTCAAACCACCTGAGGCAAAGATTGAACAAGATATGGTCTTAAACACGGATTATCGAGAAGAAGTTATCGCTCAGGAAAAAGAAATTGCTAAACTTAAAGAACAACTAGCTGAATATCAAAAACAAGATAAACAATAGCTAATAACAAAAAAAGGCTGCGAAAAATTTCGCAGTCCTTTTTTTGTTTAATCTTCTTTTGATTCTGTTACATTTACTACATTTTGACCATTCTTTTTCGCCATGTTTTGTAACATTTCTTTTAAGTCTAATCCAGTTGTTTCTTTTAATGTTTCTTGTGAAGAGGCTAATAGGTTTGTGGCATAATTTGTAATGCGGTTTGCGCCACTGCCTTCGCCACCTTGTCCGGTATCGACAACTGTAATTTTTTCGATATTACCCAATGGTTGTGACGCTTCCTTAACTAAACCTGGTAACATATCAATAACCATGCTCATAACGGCTGCATCGCCATATTGTTTAAAGGCTTCTGCAATTTTTTGTTTAGCTTCCGCTTCGGCAGTACCGCGAGCTAAAATAGCTTCGGCTTCAGCATTACCTTCTAAACGTACTTGTGACGCATTGGCTTCTGCCATCGCTTCAATTCTAAATTTCTCAGCTTCCGCTTCCGCAACATCACGTGCTTTAGAAGCTTGAGCTTCTTGTTCACGTGCATAACGATCCGCATCGGCTTTTTTCTTAACTTCTGAATCATATTGTTTTTCACGACGAATGATTTCTTTTTCTTCTAACTCAATTTGCTTTTGACGCTCGATGACTTTTACTTCCATCTCCTGAGCGATAACTTCTTGTTGAGCTTTTGCACTTTGCAAGTTGTAAGCCTGATCGGCTTTCGCTTTAGCCACATCCTGCTCTTCTTTGTACAATGCTAACTTCAGTTCTTTTTCTTTTGAGGCTTCAGCAATTTCAGTTTGACGTTCCAGCTCTGATTTTTGAGACTCTTTTTCAGCCTGTGCCCGTTTGATCCGCGTTTCTTTATCTGCTTCAGCTTCAGCAATATTAGCATCACGTTTGACTTGAGCGATTCTTGGTTTACCTAGTGAATCCAAGTAACCATTGTTATCACGTACTTCCTTAATAGTGAACGAAACGATGATTAATCCCATTTTAGCTAAGTCAACACTGGCAACTTCTTGCACACTTTGACTAAATTTATCGCGGTTTTGGTAAATCTCTTCAACTGTCATCGATCCTAAAATTGAGCGTAAGTGGCCTTCCAAAACTTCACGAGCTTCATTTTCGAGTTCATCTCGGGTTTTACTTAGGAACTGCTCGGCAGCCGTTGCGATTTCTTCTACAGATGAACCAATTTTGATGATAGATGTTCCATCTGCCATCACTGGTACGCCTTGTTCTGTGTAAACTTCTGGTGTTGAAACATCCAGTTTACTTGAAAGCAAGCTTAAACGGTTCGAACGCTGGAATACAGGTAAGACAAAAGCTCCGCCACCACGAACAATTTTCACTTTATTACCTGACTCATCCTGATGAACATTTTTACTTCCCAGATAACTCCCACTAATAATTAACGCTTCATCTGGTTTTGCCGTTTGATATTTCGTGATAAAGACCACTAATAACATTAATAGGATGAAAACCACTAATCCAATTGGTACTAACAATAACATTTTTTTTCCTCCTCTTTCTTATGAATCTGATTCTGATATGATTCTACAGAACCGCCTTCATATGAACCCTATTCCACCTTTAAAGGGATAGGGTGTTCAATCATTTAATAAAACTTTCTTCATAGGGCACCACATAACAGACTCGGTCTCTGATTTCGATAATTAAGACCAATTCGCCGTTAGCGATTCCAACCTCTTGAGGTTCATAGAAACTAGCCGGTCGTGTAATGGAACCCGTCACACTTTTAAATTGGACTTCCCCCATTCCTTTTAAGGGAATCGGTGTCACTACCGTTGCCGTACGCCCTTCAAGGTCTTTTTCAGTAGTTGAAATGGTGGCTTCTGAATTTCGTAGTGGTACTACAATATAAAAATTCAACAAGAACACAAGTAAAGTTGAGATGCCAGCCCCTATTAAGAAAACCATCAGGCTATTTCCAGCAAAAAATTTCTCACCGATATAACCAAATAGCGATGTAAATGCAACCCACGGAACGATTAACATTGGATCAATTGGTCCATCAAAATCAAAGATGTCACCAAAAATAAATAAGAGGACTGCTAAGCCAGCGCAAACAACTAACGCATAAAAATAAATCGTTTCTAAGGGATACCCACCTAGCATTATTCTCACTTCCTTTCTCTTCGTACCCTGTTATTCTATTTTACCAACCTTTGTAACAAAAATACAGTCAAATCGTAACAATTCTGTAAAAAATCAGTCTTTAGCCTTAGTTATATTTTAATCTTTATATCGTATCAACGCAATGTTTTTCGCTTACATTGGTTAAATAAACATTCTATTCTTATTATTCCCTTTGATTTGGCTCAACTCGTTCCTATCAAAAAAACATAGTGTGAGCCGCTTATTTTAAAGCTTTTCTCACACTATGTTAAATTAAATTTCATCCGTAATCACTAGCCCAATTTAGTTACTATTCTCTTACCAACCACTAACACTGTCAAAGCCAATACCAATAAGCCGGCTAACTGCCAATTATTACGACTGGCCCCCATTTGCGGCAATAGATGATAGCCCGCCGTAGTTAGCTTACCACCAGTGACACTTTTTGGAGGGATTGGCTGAGGTGTCGGTTTTGGTTTTGATGGTTCTGGTTTGACTGGTGCCCCACTATCGGTTGCCACAAAGCTCCATTCTGATGTGGTTAAATAACCATTATAGGTATTGTCCAAGCTGAGAGGGACCTCCAGATCAAGGTCAAACACTTCTTCTTGTCCTACTTGAAACTTGCCCAGTTCCGTTCCTGACTTCTCGGTCATTTGATGAATCTTACCAGAATATAAAATGGTCCTTCCCTTTCTTAAGGTCAAGCCTAACTGTTCCAAAAAAGCCAAATCCACAGGGTTTGTGCTAACCACACTCAGGCTAATTTCAACCTCTCGGTTACTATCATTTTTTACGATTAGTTTTTGCCGCACTTTATCTCCCGGCATCACGCCTTTAAATTTGGCTAATAAATCTTCAGATTGGAGTTGAAACTCGCCATCCTCCTGATAAGTCAGATAACTATCTTCCAACTCTGCTCCATGTCCTGTCAGAGGAAATAAACAGAAAAAACTGATTAGCAGGATTAGGATTGGCACATACGATTTTCTTAATTGCTTCATCCTTAAAACCTCCCTCAATACTTAGCTTCTTAGTTAATTTGGCCAACCTATAGCATCAGCAATTTTAGTGCCATTATGATCCGCTTGAATACCCGCTGCCGTCACATCCACATTAATTTTTTGATTACTAAAACGATTATCCGCTGCTAAATTTAATTTAACATGTTTGAAAAATGGGGCTGTTTCTGCTCCAGGTGCTAATTTTTCCTGGTAATAATAAAAACCGTCTTTCTCAACCCATTTACTTTGATAATCAACTTCGATTAAACGTAGTTCAGCAGGCTCAATATCTGTTCTTGGTACCACAAAACTTTTGGCTACCTTTATTCTCACCCAGGCAGCTTTATTTCCAACATTTTCAACTGACACCACACGGTTAATCTCGTCACCAGGCGCTAAAACCTCATTTCCTTGAACATAAGGTGCCCCTTTAGCATCTTCTTCGATTAAGGCAATCTTTACTTGACCAGTAGTAATGATTCCTTTTTTTGCCTGACTGTCGCTAAATAATGCTAACGTGGAGTAAACAGCCCCCGCTAATAGCGCTAACAATAAAACGACTCCCACTAGTTTCTTTTTCATTTTTTTTACTCCTTTCTAACTTAAGATAACAACCTTATTGTTAGTTAATTAGGTAGTTCCAGAGGAATGGTGACTAAAAGCAAGACTTATTTTGATTTTATTGCACCATTCTACTCCATCTCGACAAAGGTGGCTGCTCCCTTTTATCATGCCTCCCTCACTAATTATTTAGAAACTTCTGCCCAAGCTGCCGCTGCATCTGGGAACCCTGTCGCTTGAATCGCATATCCCGTAACAGTTATTTGGGCAGTTTTTAATTCTTCCAGATTTGCTGCTGTTAAGGTATTGGCAAAGGTTAGCTGTGTGAAGACTGGTGCTAAAGCCGTGACTGTTCCTTTAGTTGGAACAGTTGCCTGATAGGCATAGATTTTCTTATTCCCATCTGTTTTTAACAGTTTCCAGTCGGGACTGTAATTAATCGTGGCGGATGTGTCATATTTGACCAGGCTATCTGTAAATACTAATTCAGCAAAAACATAGGCAGTCTCACTATCTGCTGCTACCGCAATTGTTGGATCTTTATCTAAGACTACCCCTGGTGTGATTTTGTGGTTAGTAGCAGCTTCCCATTTTGGTTCGGTTAAGCTAATTCCCACTTTCCCAACTGTAAAGGTGTTTACTTTAGGTGATGTTTTATCTGTTAAATAAGCTAATGTCCCAGCAATTCCAAACATTAATAGTAAAGCAATTGTTAATATGCCTGCGAGTTTTTTCCGATTATTTGTCATGTTAATTCCCTCCAAATTTTATTTACTAGGGTCAAAGCCCCATAACTCCGTTACCGCTTCGATTGGTGACGATTGAACGCTTTGCGCCACCACTTCTAAAGTAAACACTTTGCCTTTGTACTCTTCTGCCAGCTGGGCCTTAGGTTTAGTTGACTTCACCAAGATCGGCGTTTGTGCCCCTGCTGCAACCGATTGGCGACAATACCAGAACCCGCCACTTTCAATCCAGTCAACTTCGTTAAACACAATCTCGTATGTATTTGCCGTCGCTAACCCAAGACTTTTAGTAGCCGTTTCATCTAGCCACTGAGGAACAAGTTTGACCCGAATAAACGCGTCAGTATTGCCAGTATTCGTGACCTTCACGTTTGTTTTTTGAGTTTGATCAAATTCCTCCTCAATTTCGTGAGCAACCTTACCAACAGTGAATTGATTAGCCCGCTCTTCTGTTTTAGCTAGCAGCCACGCTTGAGTCTTATTAACCAACATTAGCCCTGCTACTATTAGAATTACTACTAGTAATACCCGACTTTTAGACTGCTTTTTCATTTCATCTCCTCCCATCTGATGTGCTGATCCGCTGTTGTCGATTGGTCACTTAGAAAAAAGCGGCGACTGACATAACTGATTAACAAACCGATCGCCAGCATCAGCAATAACCACTGACTAAAACGCCCTTGTAAGAAGGCTAACCCATAACCGATATAAGGTAACCCAAGTGTCACCTTACCAATCACATCTTTTGCTAGAACAACTTGTCCATCTGGCTCTTTATTGGCATCTCCTTGGGTCCTAGCAAATCCCTCTCGTTGGTTAATTTCGATAATGCGGTGAGTAACAACCTTATTTTCCTTACCATGCCGACGAAAGGTAATCGGATCACCCGCCGTCAATTTTTCAAACTTCATCGGCTTTGTTAGAACTAGTCCGCCAACAGGGTAGGTGGGCTCCATAGAGCCAGAAAGAATGATAAAGACTGCTCTTCCTTGAGCCCGACCTAAGAGTAACAGTAATGTTAGAACAGCTAATGTTATCAATAACAATGAACTGATTTGATTAAGTAATGATTTCACCTTGTATCAGCTCGATTCTTTAATGGAGTGAATTTATTGACTACTTTACTTTCATCACTCAACCACTTAGAATTTTTTAGCGTATTTATAAACGTGACACTCCCTGGGTTCCGACTGGTAATTTGAAGCTCTTTTTGTTGATTATCAGCTTCATAACGACTAGACCATTGATTAATTTCTTTTATGGTGTAAGTTCCGGCTTTCAGTTGATTCAAGTCTGCTTGGCCCTTTTTCTGATTACCGTTTAAGGTAATCGTTTGGTAGTATGTCTCTGATTGATCTCCTTTTTTCCAAGTTATTTCAAATAAGAACGTCTCATCTCCAAATCCTCTTGGGGCTTCAGCCACAACTTCCTTATGAATCGTCAAGTAGCTAGCTAGGACATAAACAGTGAAATTGGCACCGACCGGCTTTGGATCATCTCCATAATCCGGGTTCACTTGACTGGTATACTGACTAATATCTTGATTATTTGCCTTTACTATCCAAAAATAATTCGTACTTACCTTTGGGCTCACAAGTGGCGTCTCTGACACCGTATTTCCAACTTTTCGTGGTTCAAAGGTTAATACTGGTTCTATTCCTTCTATTCCAGAAATTGTTGCCTGACTATTTTTCCAAGTAGAATTAACTTTCCGTTCTGCTAATGTCGTACTCTCACCGAGGTCAATTTGTTTGTTAGAACTGGTTACTTCTGGCCTAAAAATATAGATTTTAAACCCTTGAAGCGAATTAAACTTGGCGTTATTTGACAGTGTGACTTGATTAAGATTGGCATTAATCACTTCCTCAGACATTAGGTCTCGACTTTCAGTCACAGCTCCCGTAACCGTTGGCGCTTCCCCATTAAAACTAAGATGAGTAAGGTTTGCAGCTTCCGGATGTTGCCAGTTAGCAATTGTCGGCAACTTTTCTAACATATTCAAGCTATTCGTCAGATAAATTTTACGATCTGGTACCGTCAGAACTGGTTTAAAGACAAAAATTTTAGCTGTAGCAGACCTATTTATCGATGTGACACCAGGTGTTTCCAAAATCACAGGCACTACCGAATAACTGACCCGGTAACTCACATCTGCTGTTTCATTCCTGATAGCATCGATGGCAGTATCCTGAAAGATTGTACCGGCTAAAATGGTTTTTTCAGCCAGAATACTTGTGCCTTTTTCAATTTTGTATATGACATTAACATATCGATTATTTTTACCATTGAGTTTTGCAAGATTAGTATAAAAATTCCCAACCTGAGCACTGTTTCCTAAATATACCTTTTGATCCTTCACAACAATCCCGCCATCTTTCAAAGGGATGTTAACTTTTGGTATGTCGAACGTTTTTACCAATTGTTCCACACCTTCACTTGTGGTATACGCTCCTGAAAGCCCCTCATTGGTCATCACCTGATTTCCACCCAGAAACTCGTCCTGAATTTTTACTGAAAAACGAATAATCAGTTTATTATTTTTCGACGCTTCCGTCGGTGTATTGCCATTAAAAATAACCGGGTCTAAGGTTACATTTTTTACATCAACCGTTCTCGTATTGGTCCCATAAGTTACTAAAGCATTTGAGTCTGGGACTAACGTAGGCGCATAACTCCATGCTTTATAAACCTTAACGGTACTTAAATCAATTGAGGTAGCCGCACTTGCGAAAAAGGGTTCCTCTGTTAAGACATCACGAATCGTTAGATTATCGATTTTACCAATCTCCGTGGCAATTGATTGGAAAATACTTGATAAGCCTCCTGCAGTCGTTGTGGTTAAATAGTAGTTGGCTCCTTTTGGATTAACCGCTCCAAGATCAAGGGTTAGCTTATATTTGCTTGGGTTAGCCACAGTTGCATTCGGATAGTTACTGGATATACCATTTAGCATACTGTTAGGAATATCAGCAGAACTGGTGCTTCCCGGTGCAGCATCTTTTTGTATCCCAATACTGTAGACAGTTGCACCTAAGTTTTGTTTTATTCGTCTGGCGACATTAACGGCATTACCAGCAATTTGTTCAATTGTTGAGTCACTATCTGCGGGCTCACCATCTGTAAACAAAATAACCACTTGGTTCGCCTTGCGATTCGGAACTGCCTTGTTAGATGTCACCACTGCTTCAGCAGCTTCAAGTCCCTTATCTTGCCTAGTGGCACTGGCCGTCGTTAGTCCGTTTACTGTTCCCTTAAAGCCAGTTACATTTTGGGCATTATTTGTCTTGTAAGTTGTCTGATAAGTTGTTGCAGATCTGGCATAGGTCACTAGCCGCATCGTATGATACTGATTGGTTCCCAATTTTTTTTGAGATTCTGCCATAGCATCAGCGAAACCGGTCACCGCTGATTTTAGTGCATCTAAGCGGGTTCTATTATTCGTAAAATAATCATCCATACTATAAGAAATATCTAGAACAAATACAACATCAACTTCTGAGTTACTTGTAACAATTTCTCCTTTCGCATAAGCTTCCAACTGGAAATCAACTGCATTTTGCTGCTCATTATAGGTAGCTGTTTTGTTTAAAATCAAGTTGCTTTCAGCTGCAAGATCCAACGTATTGGACAATGGTCCTGCTTTCAAAAAATCAGTAGCGGCGCCTATTAAAGACTCTTCTTGAAATTCATCACTGCTTTCAGTGGTTTCATTTATTTTTTGACTGGTATCAAAACTAGTCTCTTGGCTGTCTGACAGGCTGTTTTGCTCAATCGGTTGTGCTGGCTCACTGTTGCTTTCATTAACCATGGCTTGACTTTCCTCAGTTTTTTCCAGATTTTCTAAACTTCTTATTTGCTCATCCCTTAGTTCCCCTTTCACTCGCTCACGTTCAACATCAGTCAAATTTTTTAAATACGTCGATAACTCTTCGCCAATTAATTGAGTGCTGGCTTCCTTTTTTGATATAATCACTGGCGCTTGTACCATGGTCTCAGCTACCACACTAAAAGGCATTAATTGTAGTGTCAATGTCAACATGACCAACAGTTTCACTATGAGATTGACTTGTCTCTTCATCTTCTTCACTCCATTCTCCTGTGTACTTGTACCATTTACTGTTAGTTCAGCTCGTCTTCTTTGACGATTACTACCTATAGTGTAAAAAATAGTCTTCACTCTCACAATCACCTGACAGTTAGGTTTCGTTTAATTATTATTTTCACAATAGTCTGACAATTTATCGTTTAACGCTATTTTTTTATAAAAAAGGTGAGGTTTCGCCTCTAATAACCCTCCTATAATAGACTTTCTACTCATTTAACGATTCAAAATGTGTTCTTTTATTAATAAGTTAGATATAATTCTTCATAACAAGATGCTTTGTTTTTTAAGGTTGTTGGAGTCCCAGTTTATATTATAAGGAGGTTGGTATCAGATGAATAAAAAGTATATACAAAATGAAAAATTGTTATTCGACACTCTTCCCGTTAATTTTTTGCCCCGCCGTCACATTATCCATGCTCTCAATGATACTGAAGATAAGCGTATTATTTTATTTCAAGCACCTGGTGGATACGGCAAAACCAGTTCAACCGTTCATTGGTTAAATAACCGAAATGAGCCTGTTTTATGGGTGTCATTGGACGAATACGATAACTTACCTACCTTGTTTTACAAACTGTGTAGCCAGGCTCTTTTAGGGGCGCAACCAGATAATTGTGCTCTGGCAGAAATCGTCAATCATTCTGATTTCCCCTCATCCCCTGTTGAATTTATGATATTAGCTCTGGCAGCCTTCAAAACTGAAGAACAACCTTATACAATGGTCCTCGATGATTTTCATTTTATTACCAATCCTAAAATATTAAAGTCTCTTCCTTTTGTCTTAAAGCGATTGTCATTATCCACAAAAATCATTTTACTCAGTCGTGCAGCCATGCCTCTTGAAATTGAGGAACATTACCGTCCAGAAAAAATCCTTAAACTGACCGCTGAGGACTTGGCATTCACAAAAGATGAAATTGTAAATTTTTATCACTTGATGGGTAAGCCTGTTTCCAGTGAAGAAATTGGCCTCATTTATACGCAAACAAACGGATGGCCAATTGCCATTCAATCCCTTGCGGTTAGTCCCGTTCAGTTAACCTCTCCTCTAAATCAAACGAACCGTCTGGCCACCTTTATTGAAGGTCAAATGTGGGAGAAGTGGCCGACTAGCACCCAAGACTTTTTATTAAAGTTGTCCATAGTCGGTGAAATCACCTCAAATATCGCTTGCTTATTAACTGAGAATACTGAAAGTGATTCTCTTTTAAGGGAGTTATCCTCCCAAAGTATGCTAATCCATCAAACTAATGAAAACTCTTATCGTTTTCATCATTTATTTCAAGACTTTTTACGAGGGAAACTTCAAGCCGCTCAACATCTCAATCTTTCCAGCCTTTATCAAACTTTGACTCGTCATTACCTTGAAATTGGGGATATTTTTAATGCTCGACATGCTGCGATCAACAGCCTTGATGAAAATTTAATGATTGCCAGCCTTATGAATACGTCTAAATACATTGATTACAAAACTAGTATCGAGGAATATGTGGATACGGTTCTTAAATTTCAAGCACAAAACTTGCCACTATCAATTTACGAGCGAGAGCCTAGCTTTCATATAATACCTGCCTGGTATTATTATTTAACTGGAAAAGCCACTAAAATGAGTCAACATGTAGATCAGTTATTAATCCATTTCGAACAAATTGCCACCACATCACCTTTATTTATCCCTGAAATAATCTTAATTCTAGGTCTTGATCCACGACAACCCCTATTAGAAAAGATTAACGCCATTACTCAGGTCTTTAGTTTACCTGAGAAACTACCAAAACCTGAAAACAGCAAAGAACTTTCTTTGACTCTTCAGTTGCCTTTTTTACACCGCGGGTTGCTTGATTATTCTGAATTGGCAAATGAGGTCACTTTTTTGGCAGTTCGTCCCCATTTCGAAGTGTTGTTGCAAGATCAAGCCGACGAAACGCTAGACTGTGTCTATGGTGGCCTTCAATTAGAACGCAATGATCTAATCACCGCCTCTCAGTATATCTATCAAGCACTCTCAAAAGTCACTGATGAAACGAATCATGAATTTTATTTTTCAATCTCCATGCATTTATTACAACTCCACTACTTAAGTGGGGACGATGACTATTTTCGACAGAGTAAAAACCAATTAAAACAATGGTTAAAAGAGACCAATAATTACTATTTATATCCTAACTTCGCCGCCTTTAATTCCCGTCTAGCGATTTGGGAAGGTGATCAACAACAGGCAGATGCTTGGCTAAAAAGTTATTATGTGACGGAAGTTTCTCAAATTGAGCTCTATAAATTTTACCAACACTTAACCACTATCCGGGCCCATATTTTACTTGATCATCGTCATGAAGCCCTCCTTTTATCTGAACGAATGTTACGTTATACTCAAGATTTTAAACGCCCTGCTGACGAAGCCGAAGTAACGGTTCTCCAAGCCATTGTTTACTGGCGCCTGGGCAATCAAAAACAAGCTTTAAAAATGATAGAAGACATTCTAAACAAAAGCCTCCCATTTCATTTTGTTCGCATTTTTGCAGATGAAGGTGCAGCGATTTTACCTATTCTTAAAAAGCTAAAAAATCAACTCAACCAAACCAACGGGTCATCGAATGAATTCCAACATTATCTGAGTGAAATTATCCTTGTTGCAACCCAAGTATCATTAAAGCGGTCGGGAATATTGCCACCAATGTCAACTGAAACAGTCCGCCTATCGAAGCAGCAGTTGCGCATGGTTGAGCTATTAGCTGCCGGTCATAAATTTAATGAAATTGTTGACATTACAGGCTTATCGATTAATACTATCCGGGCTCATGTCAATCTGGCTTATCAGAAACTAGGTGTCAATAACAGCAAAGAAGCTGTCTTAAAAGCTAAAGAACTAAAAGTTATTGCTTAAAAAAAAGACGAGTCCAGCATTTTTGCTGAACTCGTCCTTTTGGTTATTCTGTTGATTTTAACGCCTCAATCATGTCCACATTACGTAACTTCCGATGCATGACCCACATCACAATAAGCGAGAAAAAGAGTGTCAGTAGGGCGGAATAGATATAACTCATACCATGAATGGTGGGCGAGAACATTAGCATGTCCACTTCTGCCGTTCCAAGGACAAATCCATGAAGTAACTTACCGGCAACACAACCGATTAAGATTCCCATAGCTGTAAGAATATTATTTTCCCGATAGACATACATCGTGACCTCGTTATTATAGAAACCCAAAACTTTGATCGTCGATAATTCACGAATTCGCTCAGACACATTGATATTCGTTAAATTATATAAAACGATAAAAGCTAAAGTACCTGCTGAAATAATCAATACCCAAACGACAATATTCAAGCTGTCTATCGTATCATCCATAGCTTTACTAGTTTGGCTTAAGAAGCTAACATTAACAACTTGCTCATTCTCCATTAAACTAGCTGATATTTTATCTTCTTCCTTATCAGTTGGTTTATTTTTGAATAAGAGCAATTCTGAATTATATTCTGGCACTTTTTCAAAAACCTTCTCATAGTAGGCTGGCGTCATATAGACAAAGTGCATGGCATAGTTCTCAACAATATTCCCAATTTTAACTGAATACTTATGGTTGTCACTGTCAGTTAATTCAAAGGTATCTCCAACCTTCAACTTAAACATTTTCGCCAGTTTTTCATTAACAATCACTCCTTCATCTGTTAACTTGTATACCTCTCCTGACTTTCGATCATTAAAGAGAACAAAATCAGCCAAGTAGGTAGTTTCTTTTGGCACATCCAAGGTAACCGTTTGAGTGGTCTTACCCTTTTCCATCACACGCATCGATTGTTGTGACAACACAAGCCGCTTGTCTAAATCAGGTACATTCTTAACATCTTCTTCGTAAGCAGCTGTTTCTTCCTTCGTTGCTTCATCATTATAAGTGACAACAGCTTGATAATGCCACAGCTTACTAAATTGAATGGCGACAACATCTGAAATGGAATCACGAACCCCAAATCCAGTGATAATCAGTGCCATACAACCAGCGATACCAAAAACAGTCATAAACATGCGCTGTTTATAGCGGAACAAATTTCGTGCTGTTACTTTATGATTAAAACTTAGTCGCTTCCAAATAAACGTCAAGCGTTCCAAAAATATTCGCTGACCGGCTTTTGGTGCTTTTGGTCGCATTAGTGTGGCAGGTGTGCTAAATAAATCATAACGTAAAACAACCATGGACGAAATCAAGGTACACATTAAGGCCACAATAATCGATTGAATCGAGTAACTGGCGTAATAAACAGTTCCTACCGATGGTAAATTATAAAGTGACCCATAGGCATCTATAATCACTCGAGGGAATACATTAAAGCCAACAAACAAACCTAATAGACTACCGATTAAACTGGCTGCAGTAGCATAAACAATATATTTTTGCGAGATTTCCCAATTAGTATAGCCTAGTGCTTTCAAAGCCCCTATCTCGCCACGCTTTTCATCGACCATTCTAGTCATAGTTGTCAAACTGACCAAAGCAGCAATCATAAAGAAAAATACTGGAAAGACCGTTGCGATAGATGAGATCCGCTTGGAATTTTCATGATACTCAGCATACCCTGGATTATCCTCTCGATCAAAAAAGAAATAATCAGGCTCTTTTAAATCCGCCAACTCTTTTTCTTTTTCGGCTAGTTCCTTTTTACCATCTTCTAATTTAGCAGTTTCCGTTTTAAGAGTCGCTTCTCCCTCTTTAATCTTGGCTTCTGCATCGCTTAATTTCAGGCGCGCTTCAGCTAGTTGAGCCTGTCCATCAATTTTCGCTTGTTCCAACTGCCCATACCCCTGATTTAAACTCACTTGACCTTCTGCCAGTTGGCCTCGTGCTGCCTCAATTTGCGCAATACCTTGATTGTACTGTGCCAAACCAGTTTGATATTCTGCAGACCCCTGTTGGAATGGTAATAGCCCATTGATTAACTGTTCCATTGGTCCAGTTTGTTCAGAAATCCCGTTAACAGCTTCAGTCAACTGAGCAGCAATGGCTAAAACCATTGCTCGGCTTTCAGGCGCCATTGGTACACCAGAGACTGCCATAATCGCAGCTGAGGCTTGAGTTAAATCCACGTAAGAATTAGCTAACCCTCCACTCCACTTGGTCAGCGTATCATCAGGTATAACGTCCCCATCCGGTGTGCCATTTGCTGTTGCCACCATATCAGCCCCAATTGTCTGGATATAACCTGCTAATTGTTGCAAGTTGGAGATTTGTCCCTGAAGAGTCGCAACGTCCATCCAAGGGTCAATACCTTGTGATCTCAACTGTTGCTCACCTTGATCCAATTGGACTTTAGAAGCGGCAAGTGTCTGTTGAGCGGTTGCCAAATTTTGCTCTTGAGTGGCTAACTCAGCCTGCCCATTCGCTAATTCCTGAGCACTCGTTGCTAATTTAGCTTCCCCATTGGCAATTTCTTGTTGGTAGGTCAATTCAGCATTAGCCAAATCTGTTTGTCCCTGAGCTAAATCACCCCGGCCTTTATCAAGTTCACTTTGAGCCTCTTTCAACTTTTGCTCACCGTCAGCTAGTTCTTTCTTAGCCTTATTAATTGGCTCAGCTGCTTCTTTTTTTATTTCAGCTAACCGATCAGCCGGTCGTGTTTTAAAGTTCTTCTTAACTGCCTTAGTTCCCGTACTGACTTCTTTTTCATATGCCTTAGAATAAGCTTGAAGATCAGCCGTTCCTTTATAAGTAAAGTAGATGTCTGTGTATGTCTCCATATCAAAATTTTCTTCAGGAATAACGGCAAAATAATCGATAGAACCTTTACCAACTCGTGTATTCCCCCGTGTCATGTTTTCAATAAACATGGGCGAATTAACAAAACCAACGACTTTGTATTCTGTTTGATTAAAGCTCTCAAGCGATTCTTTGTCGCCTTGAATTGTCAGGGTGTCGCCCAATTTATACTCACCATATAAATCAGCTAAACTATCTAATGCTATTTCACCCTTTTGCTCCGGTAAGCGACCTTCAATCACTTTAAATTGATTGAGTGTGTCTTTCTTTTTTTCTGGTAACGAATAGAAACGAACAACCCGATTATCACTCACCATATTAATATCTTGACTATAACCAGGCTGAAGGATATCAATGCCTTTATCCTTTTTTAAGAGATCTAAATCATCTTTAGTAATCCCCATGGTTGATACAATTTTTCCATCCATTAACTGTTTCTCAGTAAAATAGCGATCCGCCGATTCGATCATTACCGGTCCCGTTGCTTTAATCCCCGCATAAAAACAAACACCCAGTAAAATTATGCCAAGAATAGAAAGGAATCGCGCTTTTGATTGAAATATTTCTCGCATAATAGACTTGCGCAAAGCTTTCTTTTTCATTCTTTCACGTCCTACCACTCAATATTTTCCACAGAAATTGGTTCTGGGTTAGTCTCAATACTTCTAACTCGAGCATCATTGATACGAATCACTCGATCAGCCATCGGTGCAATCGCTGAATTGTGAGTAATAACAATAACCGTTGTTCCTGTATTCCGACAACTATCCTGCAATAATTTTAGGATTTGTTTACCTGTCTCGTAATCCAATGCGCCTGTCGGTTCATCACAAAGTAATAATTTAGGATTTTTCGCAAGGGCTCTTGCAATAGCAACCCGCTGCTGCTCCCCACCAGATAACTGAGCTGGGAAATTTACTTTGCGCTCTTCTAACCCAACTTGCTGTAGCACATAATCAACATCCAGAGCATTAGGCGATATTTGTGAGGCTAATTCTACATTTTCTTTAGCAGTCAAATTCGGGACCAAGTTGTAAAATTGGAAAACAAACCCTACATCTAAACGGCGATAGGTCGTTAATTTGCGCTCGTTAAACTGAGCGATATCCGTTCCATCTACCATAATCTGCCCCTCGTCACAGGTGTCCATTCCCCCTAAAATATTTAAAACTGTTGACTTACCAGCTCCACTTGGACCTAATATAACAACAAACTCGCCTTTTTCGATAGAAAAATTAATATCGTGATTGGCGGTAATGACGGTCTCACCCATTTTATAACGTTTAAAAACGCCTGATAACTCAACATAACTCACGATTCCACACTCCTCATTTTTATTGTAACGACTTTCAAACTCTATTCTTATATGATTGCTCTTAAATCTGCTATATCTTTCATAGTTGGAAAGTTTAACAGGCTTTTTGATCTTTTTTCACAAGATAACATACATCTTCTATTCTAACATATTTTACTTTTTAACTTATGAAAAAACTTTGAATTATTACTTGCAAGTTTTCTTTGAGTTATGCCCCAAAATTTCGTATAATACCAAGTGATGGAAAAACTTTATGGGATCTAATGTTTTCGCAAGAAAGTTCCCTTTGGTATAGGTTTTGAAAAGAAAGAAGGAAATAATGGCAAAAAAAAGAAAAAACACACCGAAACTCAATCCGACAATCGCAACGATTATTATCTTAGGATTACTATTTTTAGGCGCTTTAGGTATCCAAATTCCTGAAATATTACAAGACTACTTCGGCGTGGAAACACCAAAAACTGTTGAGAAATACCCTGAACAAAAACCGACAACTTCCGAAACTGGGGAAAACCCTGGCCCAATTGATCATGGCTTAGCTACCTTCACTCAACAAGAGCTAACCTCTTCTACCAATGGCTGGATTACTTATGGAAAATTAGATGGACTAGAACGACCTACTGAAGCGAACGCGCTTATTAATAAAAAAATGATTAATTCAGGAACTAAAGCCAATCGGGATATTCGTCCTCCTGGTTTTATTTCAGGCCTGGAACCCCATGGCCATTCTCGTGGGCATCTGATTGGTCGACAATTTGGCGGCAGTGGTGATGACCGACAAAACTTAGTGACGATTTATCAGACACCAGTAAACAGCCCCATGATGACCGACTATGAGAACCAAATTAGGCAAGCCGTTGATAGTGGCGAAACAGTACGTTACCGGGTTACACCTGTTTACAATGAAAGTGAGTTAATGCCAAAAGAAATCCATATGGAAGCCCAAACTATTGGGAAAAATGGTACAATTAACTTTAATGTTAGCATTCTAAACTTAAAATAGGAGGTCCGCCTTATGCAACAAGTTTTTGTAACCTTACAACATCTACTAAAAGATAAAACTGTCGATACCTTTATTAAACATTTTGATGATCGTCGCATCTTTCAATATGATGATTATTTCCTGTTGGACCAAGAACGAATCGTCAGGCTTTTTAATGCAAATGTCGTCGCCCTTCAATCCGAGATCACGATTACGCCAGATTATTTTGATTCTGATACTAAAGTTGTCGCTATGACCATTGACGGAGACTTTATCTTAGCTAACAATCAGCGAACTTATGTGATTCCTAAAAACCTTGTAAAAGTTGATATAGAAGTCTTTGAGATACCACTCATTGATTTTTTTGTCGACTACGAAGAACAGCACCTTAATTCATCTATTTTACCAACTGCTACTTTACCCATAGGTGAGATTGAGGAAGAAATTGTTACACCACCTGAAAAAGATCAGCCTGACGAACCAAAAAAAGGATTTTTTTCCCGTTTCTTTAACTAAAAAAGCAATTCCTTAACCAATAATTGGGTCAAGGAATTGCTTTTTTTATATTAATAATTCTGAAACACCCTTAATAGGATTTACCTAAAGAATTTCATCATCCGCCTACTCTTCTAAATAAATATCTTTATAATCATAAGAAGCACCAGCAGTATGAGAGACGTAACCTTTCATCTTAGGATTACGCAAATGTCCCTCTACCACTTGGTAAACCGGAATAATCCCAGCATCGGTTTCCAGCAATAATTTTTCAGCATCCAAGTAATTTTGCCACCTTGCTTCTAAATCATTACCATTTTTGATCGAAGCTTCTTTGATTAACTCATCATAAGCAGGATTGGCATACCGCCCACGGTTATAAGGATTGCCTGTTACAAAGAGATCTAGGAATGAACCTGGATCATTGTAATCCGCGCCCCAGCCAGTCAAAACCATGTCATAATCACCAGCACTAGTCCGATCTAAACGAATCGGTTTTGTTACAGGGGTCACAGTTGTTTTAATTCCCAATACCTCTTTATAGGCTCCTTGCATGTACTCTGCAATTTTTTTAGTTGAGTCATTATCATCAGTCATAATATCAAAGCTAATTGTTTCAACATTTAGTTCTTTTTTAGCTTTTTCAAAGTATTCTTTTGCTTTAGCTTCATCGAACTGTTTATAGTCACCAGATTCTTCAACAAAATCTTTTTTCGTAACAGGATTCGATGCTAACTCCCGAGGAACAATTCCTGTTGAAACCGTTGATCCGTCGCCTAACACATTGTTGACAATCGCTTCACCATCAATTGCATAAGACAGTGCTTTTCTAAAATTAACATTATCAAAAGGCTGAGTTTTACTTTCTTTATTGACGTCCACATAAATCGTTCGACCATCGGACTCGGTAACGTAATTATCATCGTTTCGGTATTGCTGAGCTAATTCACCCGTAATGATAACATCGTCTAACTGACCGTCCTCAAATAAGTTCAATGCAGTCGAAGCCTCTTTAACAACTTGCGCATCCACTTTCGTTAACTTGACCTTGTTAGCATCCCAGTATTTGTCATTTTTTAAATAAGACCACTGAAGATCAGATCCCACCCCATCAAAGTCACTTAAAACGAAGGGACCGTTGTATATGGCTTTTTCACTTGAACTGGCAAAATCCTTACCAAATTCTTCAACTGACTTTTGGTTTAGTGGGAAAAAAGTTGGGAAAGCTAATAACGATTCAAAATAAGGTGTTGCTACTTCCAGTGTAATTTTTACTTCCGTGTCGCTAACTGCTTCAATCCCTAATTCGCTCGTTTTTTTATCACCTTTAATAATGTCAGCCGCATTTTTTACTGGCTCCAATAAATAAGCATATTCCGAACCAGTTGCTGGGTCAGCCACTCGTTGCCAGGCATAAACATAATCCGCTGCAGACACTGGTTCACCATTTGACCACTTGGCATCGTCTCTCAAAGTTAACGTGTACGTTAAGCCATCTTCACTTTTCTCAGCTAATTCCTTAGCTCCAGCTGGAATCGGTTGATTATCTTTATCCATTCGGTAAAAGCCTTCATAAATTTGATTCAATAAGCCGAAACTGACTTTGTCTGTGGCAGTAGCTGGGTCAAGTGATGCTACCTCTTGCGGAATACCAAAACTAACAACTTGCTCTGGGCTAGCCCCCTCTTTTTTCGAACCGCTAGTTCTGTCCTTCTCTTTACTTCCACAAGCTCCTAACACTAAAACTGAAGTTAAGATAATCAGTGAATTGACAATTTTTTTCTTTTTCATATAAAATCCCCCTTAACAATATAGTTTTTATCATACGTTAAATATGAGGGTTTTTCAATCATTTTATCATTTTTCTTTCATCCCTCTCTCATCTGAAGTTATAAAAACTAAAAAATTTTCTTTCACTCTTAGGTGAAAACAAAAAAAGAAACCTAATCAAAGGTCTCTTAGTTTAATTCTATTATGCTTCATAGCGGCATTTACCATCTAAATAAGTTGCTTCCAACTCCATTTTATCTGATAAAACGATAAAGTCAGCATCACGCCCTTTAGCAATCATGCCACATTTATCATCGATATTACAACTGACCGCTGGTATCAAACTTGCCATCATCACTGCTTGTTCAGGTGTTGCCATTCCCCAATCAACAACATTTTTTAAGGCTTCTTTTAATTTTAATATACTGCCTGCAAGGTTTCCTGATTCTAATCGAGCAGTTCCTTCTGCTACTACTACTGGAAACTCACCTAGCATGTAATCGCCATCTGGCATACCACCGGCCATCATACAATCCGTAATTAAAGCAATATGGTCATGCCCTTTTGTTTTCACTAATACATCCATGGCATTTTTATGTACGTGGTGGCCGTCGCAGATTAGTTCTGCATAGACATCGTGTAACGTCATCGTTGCACCAACCATCCCAGGTTCCCGATGATGAAGGCCACGCATACCATTAAAAGCATGAACAAAAACACTAGCTCCTGCTTCTACAGCTTTTTGGGCTTCAACCAATGTGGCATCACTGTGACCAAGTGCCACAACAACCCCTTGTTTCGTGACAGTTTCAACAAATTCCGTGACCCCTTCACGCTCTGGTGCTAACGCAATCTTTTTAATAATCCCGCCAGCAGCCTCCTGCCACTCATTAAAAACTGCTAAGCTAGGATCCGAAAAATAACCAGGATTTTGTGCCCCTTTATATTTTTCAGTAAAGAAGGGCCCTTCAAAATAAATGCCTTGAATCTTAGCACCTTTCACCTCTTGATAAGTATCACCAATTGTTTTAGCCACTTTTGTTAACAACTCCCGTGAAGACGTCAAAGTTGTCGGTAAATATGAGGTCACACCACAAGACAGCAAGCCCTCTGACATCACTTTAAGCCCTTCAGCATCAGCGTCCATAACATCGTGATTCATATATCCATGAATATGAGTATCAACTAAACCAGGTGCAATCCATTTTCCTCTATAGTCTGTGACGTCAGCCTTTTCTGGCACCTCTTCCACAAAATTACCGAATAAACCTGCTGTTATCTCCAAATAACCGGGACCCACTACCCCACTTTTTAAAAAGAATTTGTCTGCTTTAATGTAAGCTGTCATATTAATCCTTCTTTCCATACAACTCTTTTTTTAGAGTTATATCCTTCTTTTATACTCTCTAAACTACGCTTTTTTAGAAGAAAAGTCAAGATTGGTGTATACCATTATTTAAATAATAACTCTTTGCTTGTAGCTATTTCTTTTAATATCTCAGCCATTTCAACAAATCTAATAGCTTCATCTAATTGATTATGATCCTCTAAAATAATTCCCTTCAACATGAGTAACTCTTCTAAAAAGTAATAGCTGTTTTTTTTACGAGACCAGCAAATGCCTTGGTCAATCAGTTCCATTGCCAAATCATAGTTTGAAACTTCAATACAAGCAGCAGCGGCATTGTAAAAAATTTTAGTTAATTCCACTTGGCAACGCTCATCGGGAAGCGTGTAAAATAAAGCCACGCTCTTCTTAAAATAATAATCGCCTAACTCTCCTTGCCCTAATTCAAAATAAATACGGGCTAACTCACTTAGTAACAATATCTCAATATCCGACACTACTTTTTTCTTAGCCGTATAGGTGAAATTCAAACTCTTCTGTAACAATTCCAGTGCCCCTTCTAGGTCGCCATTTAAATGGTAGAGGCAAATTCCACGGTAATACATGTGTTTTTGTCGTTCTTCATCAGAATATAATTGTTTCACAATATATTCTTGACTGACTAATTTATTCAGTTCTTTAAACCGCTTAATTTGATAATAATAGGTCATTAAATCCAGCCACTCATTGTTTTTCTTAATAGTATTTGAATCCTGATTTAAAACCTGATCAATTGACACTTCTAGTCGTTTGCATAGTTGCTGCATAACCACTACATTCGGCACTTCTTCATTGTTCTCAATTCGACTTAAGACACTTTGAGAACAGATGCTTTCTGCTAACATTTTCTGTGTGAAATGGCGCTCTTGACGCATTTTTTTAATAACCGACCCAAAATCGTACACTTTGACACCTCTTTTTTCAATATGCTAATTCACATTTTAATCCTTTTTTTTCAATTTATCAACAATTTTCGAAAAATAGTTGCATATCTTAATATGTGAATTAACATTCAAAAAAAACTACTAACTTATTAGTTAATAGTTTTTAGTCTTTTTATTATCCTTGTCTGTAAGTACTTAAAAATTCTGTCATACTTGTAGTCATTTCTTTCAAGTCCTCAACTTTCGGTAAATAAACCACTCGGAAGTGATCTGGTTCTGACCAATTAAACCCACCACCATGTACCATCAAGATATGATGTTTATGAAGAAAGTCCAAAACAAACTGTTCATCGTTGTGAATGTTAAATTTCTTAATATCAATTTTAGGGAAGATATAAAAAGCAGCTTTTGGTTTAACTGCCGTAATACCAGGAATGTCATTTAAGGCTTTCCAAATAAACTCACGTTGCTCATAAATTCGACCACCTGGCAATAATAATTCATCTGAACTTTGGTAACCACCAAGGGCCGTTTGAATGATTTGTTGCGACAGAACATTCGAACACAACCGCATTGATGCCAGCATATTTAGTCCTTCAATGTAGCCTTGAACATGCCGTTTTTCACCACTTAAGACCATCCAACCACAACGGAACCCAGCTACACGATGAGATTTTGACAAACCATTAAAACTGACCACAAACAAGTCTGGTGCAACAGTTGCCATCGGTATGTGAGTTAATCCGTCCATCACCAGACGATCATATATCTCATCTGAATAAATTATTAGATTATTTTCTCGGGCGATTTGAGCGATTCCTTCTAGTATCTCTCTCGGGTACAAAGCACCTGTAGGATTATTAGGATTGATTACCACAATGGCTTTAGTTCGGGGTGTTACTTTACGACGGATATCCTCTAAATCAGGATTCCACTCCGCCTGCTCGTCGCAAATATAATGAACTGGTGTGCCACCAGCTAGTGAAACTGACGCGGTCCACAAGGGATAATCTGGCATAGGAATCAAGACTTCATCGCCATTGTTTAACAGGCCTTGCATGCTCATGGTAATCAGTTCGCTGACTCCATTTCCCGTATAGATATCATTGATTGAAACGTTTGGAAAACCACGTAACTGACAATATTGTTCAATCGCTTTACGGGCTGAGAAGATTCCTTTTGAATCAGAATAACCTTCAGAATCACGAACGTTCATAATTAAGTCTCTAACGATTTCATTTGGGGCATCGAAACCAAAAGGAGCCGGATTCCCTGTATTTAATTTTAAAATACTAATGCCCTCTTCAATCATTCGGTCCGCTTCTTCTAGAACAGGACCACGTACGTCGTAACTAACACCTTCTAATTTCATTGATTTTTGAAATTCTCTCATTTTCCTCTTCCTCCCGTAAAAACCTTTTGGTTATAGCTAAAATTACACTAACTATGGCCAAATTGCAATTATTATTTGCTATCTTTAGGAAAAAAAGAGAAAAACTCGTCACCAAGTTTCTCTCTTTTACCATTAAGCTTTTTTAGTAACTTTAGAAGCTGGGTCTAATCGACGCTCCAGCATTCCTAAAATCCAATCGACTGCAATTGCCATTAACGCTGTCGGTAAGGCGCCAACTAAAATTAACGCCGTACCATCAGTGGCATTCGTCCCGCGGATAATAATATCACCCAAGCCTCCAGCACCTACAAACGAACCAATCGCCGTAATCCCGATTGCTACCACTAGAGCATTTCTAATACCAGCCATAATAACCGAGATAGACAAAGGCAGTTCTACTTGGAACAACAATTCAAAACGGGTCATTCCCATTCCTTTACCAACATCCAAGACGGTCGAGTCAACTTGAATCATTCCCGTATAAGTGTTCGATATAATCGGCAGTAAGGAATACAAGAAGACTGTCACAATAACCGTGTTAACACCTAAACCCAAGCCTAACATTAAAATCGATAACATGGCTAAGGAAGGCACAGTTTGAATCACATTTGCTCCATTAATAATCCAACGAGATAACTTACGCTTACGAGCAATTAAAATCCCCAAGGGAATCCCCACAATAGCCGCAAAAAGTACTCCGTAAGCGGAAATCAAAAAGTGGCGACTAAATTGAGTTAGAACATAGCTACCATTTTCGTTAAAGTAGTAGAAAAATTGTTGAAATACATTTAAGTCTTTCATTAATTATTTTCCCCCTCTTCACTAAAATAACGGTGTTCTTGCAAGAATCGTTGGGCCACAATCTCAGGCTCCAACAAATTATCATCCACCTCATAATTTAACTTTTGCATGGTTTCCGTGTTAATTTTCCCCGACAATTTAGATAGAATTTTGTCTAATTCCGGTACTTTTTTCAATAAAGCTTCACCAATGACGATTGAACAATCATAAGGTGGGAAGAAATGTAAATCATCTTCCAGCACAACTAAATCATAACTGGCAATACGCCCATCTGTTGAATACCCTAAAACAACATCCATTTTACCGGCATTAACCGCATCATAGACAAGTCCAATCTGCATGGGGAAGACTTTGCTGAAGTCAAAGCCATAATCAGCTACGAAACCTTTATAGCCATCTCCTTTACGATCCAACCAAGACGTATCAACACCCGCCGTCAGTTCTGATGCGACATTTTTTAAATCACTGATTTTTTTCAGATTATATTTTTCAGCCGTCTCTTTTTTCACCATAAATGCGTAAGTATTCGCAAATCCATAAGAAGGATACCACTTCTGGTCAAAACGGCTTTTAAACTCATCTTGAACAATTTTCAATGCTTTTTCAGGGTCTTTTTCAGGTTGAAGTTTCAAAGCTCCACTTAAATCTGTGCCTGTGTATCGTGATGCGGATATACTAACATCGCCATTTAACATAGCTTGATGCATCACCGTCGAAGACCCTAGATTGTTGACCATGTTCACCTTAATATCTGTATAATGTTCCACCATGCCTTTGACCATTCCAGCTAAAATCTGTGATTCAGATGTGGACATACTTCCCACTGAAATTGTTTCCTTACTGTTGCCACTAGGTAGGCCAGGTAACGAACAAGAACTTAAGAGTAACCCTGCCACAACGGTCAGTATCACGGTGCTTAATTTTTTTTTCGTCATCCTACTCACTCCTTTCAACAAGCGGAGTCAGTTTATCTTCCAACTTTGTAAAGATAAAATCAGTTAACAATGCTAGTATCGTCACGGGAATTGTCCCACCGATAATCAGATTAGGTAGATAGTTATTTAAACCACTAAAGATCAAATCGCCTAATCCCCCTCCACCGATATATGAAGCTAGCGTCGCCCAAGCGATGACATACACAGCAGATAATTTAACACCTGCCATAATAGTTGGTAACGCTGCGGGAATCTCTACTTGAACAATCGATTGAAAATTCGTCATCCCCATCCCTTTGGCTGCATCTTTTAAGTCAGGATTAACTCCATCCATCCCAATAAAGGTATTGCGCAAAATTGGCAACAAGGAATAAATAAACAATGCCACAATTGCAGGCACTTTCCCTACGCCTAAAAAAGGCACCATCAGAGCCAAGAGCGCTAAAGAAGGTATCGTTTGTAGCAAACTTGCTAGACCGATGACAAAGCCTGAAACTTTTGGTGTTCGTGTTAAGAAAATACCCAAGGGCACGGCAACAATCACTCCTAAGAACAAGGCAATCGCAGACACCGTAATATGCTCACCCGTTTTAACAACTAGTTCACGTCCATATTCTTGTAAGAAAGCATCCATAATTATGCTCCCTCCTGACCGCTAGTTTTTTCCTCGATCGCTGTTTCAAGATAATCCTCATCGCCCCAGACAACATCATAGACAATATCGACTAAGGAAGAGCGAGTTACAATCCCAACAAGACGTTTTTGATCGTCAACAACTGGAACATACTTTAATCCACGTTTCAAAATACGCTGTAACGTGTCTCGTAAATAAGAATCTTTTCGTACAAAGAACACTTCGTTATGAATAATATCTCCAACGCTCGTAGCGGAGCGGCGATTGCGGTTAATGTCTTCAACATCAATAAAGCCTTTTAAGACCCCTGTGCCATCAACGACTAACAAAGTATCCACTCGTTTTTCACGCATCAATTTAATCGCTTCTGAAATTGATTTTTCAGGGGTAATTGAAATAGCTGCCCGAAGCATTACTTGTTCAACCGTTGTTTCTTCCTGTCTAGCTTGCATTAAACGTTCTTCACCAATTAAATTTTCAACAAATTCGTTGGCAGGATTTTTTAAAATATTGCTTGGCGTGTCAAATTGAATGGCTTTTCCATCATCCATAATTAAAATGCGGTTGGCTAATTTAATCGCTTCATCCATATCATGAGTAACAAAGACGATCGTTTTTCCCATTTTCTCTTGCAATTCCTTAACCAAATCTTGTAACGATTCCCGCGTAATGGGATCTAGCGCTCCAAAGGGTTCATCCATTAAGATTAAATCCTGATCTGCTGCTAAAGCCCGAACAACACCAATCCGTTGCTGCTGACCACCTGATAATTGACTAGGGTAACGATCAAGCATCTCACGAGGTAGTTCAACTAAATCGATAAATTTATCTGCAATGCGGTTCCGTTCTTCTTCCGGCCATTTCAATAATTTTGGTACCATCACAATATTTTCACGAATCGTCATATGTGGCATTAAGCCAATATTTTGAATCACGTAACCAATCCCTCGACGTAACTGGACAGGATCTTGTTTTGAAATATCCTTTCCATCGATTAAAATTTGGCCACTTGTCGGCTCAATCATGCGGTTGAGCATTCTCATGGTTGTCGTCTTACCGCTACCACTTGTTCCAATAAAACACACAAATTCCCCCTTTTCAAAGGAAATATTCACGTTGTCCACAGCCTTTTTACCACCCTTAAAGACCTTTGTAACATTTTTAAATTCAATCACACTTTTCCACTCCTTACTCTGACCGAAACACTCATTTCAAAATAATTCACTGATTACTTTGATAGGACGACCTTATTGTTTAAGATTAGAAATTAAAATAAAGCCTCGCTAAAACAAGCATATCGGCGCTTTTCTGTATTGAAATAAAATGTTGCTTCCCTTACTAGTATGGGCTATCACTCATAAAAATTCAACTTTTACAGTCTATAAATGGCGTATTTACGCATTTTAACATCTCTTTCAGCCCCTGTCATCGTAGTAAAGAAACCGCTTTATATATTTTTTTAATAAAAGTTGGTTTTTCATGACAAAAAACACCTAAAATCGGCAAATTCATGCTCAATTTTAAGTGCATTATCTAACGCTCGGCTAAACGATAACCTATCCCTACCTCTGTCAAAATATAGTGCGGATCAGCAGGATTTGCTTCCAATTTGCGTCTTATGTTTGACATATTCACTCGCAGTGCTTGATTCTCATTGACATATGGGCCCCAAACTGCCTTCATAATCACATCATGAGTAAGAACCTTTCCATGATGCTGAGCAAACAATGTTAATATTTTGTATTCCGTCGGCGTCAAATGAACCTCTACCTCGCCCATCTTGACTAGTCGACGCTCTAAATCTATGGTTAACTCACCAGTTTGAAAAAAGTTAAGGGGAACATCAATTTTTTTTCGATGACGTAATGCCGTGCGAATTCGCGCCAATAACTCAGACGTTCCAAATGGTTTGGTGATATAGTCATCGGCACCTGCATCGAGACCAGCAACCTTCTCTTGCTCATTTCCCCTGGCAGACACAATCAATACAGGAACTTCTGACCAAGTTCGGATCGTAGTTAAAACTTCTAACCCGTCCATATCCGGCAAGCCTAAGTCTAATATAATTAAGTCTGGTGACCAAGTAGCTACTAAAGATAAGCCAGTATTGCCATTTTCAGCTGTCTTAACCTGATAGTCCGCGCCTTTTAAGACTGCCGTCATAAAATTTTTAATCCCTGAATCGTCTTCAATCACTAACACTAATCCTTGTGTCATTTTTATCCCTCCTCTCTTAAGGGCAGGCTAAACCTTAAAACAGCACCGCCTTGGGAATCATTTTCGCCTGTTAAAATGCCCCCATGGGCCGCCACTATTGTCTGGCAAATTGATAAACCAATTCCCAATCCCCGTTTATTATCCACCGGAATTAACGGTTCTCCTTGAAAATTATTTTGCAGTTTTTCCAAAGTCATCTCAGATAACCCTGAACCGTGGTCGCTTACAGTAAAAACGGCCTCATTTCCTTGGCCTTCGACAGTCACCTCGATGGCTTCAATTGTCCCAGAATGTTTAATGCCATTCTCTAATAGATTAATCAGTACTTGTTCAATCAACTTACCGTCCATAGGAACCAATAATAGCTCTGATGGCGCCACAACCTTAATCGCTTGATGCTTAAATCGTTTGCGAATTCGGCTGACTGCTGCACCAACAATTTCTTCCACTGCTTCTGGCACCTTTTTCACCCGCATCGTTCCTTCATCGATCCGAGTCACAGATAACAGATTTTCAACCATGCGAATCAGCCATTCAGAGTCCTCTTTAATATCATTTAATAACTGAACTTCCAATTCGGCAGAGAGCTTTCCCTTGTTTTCCAGCATGGCAGAACTAGCCCCTAAGATGCCCGTTAATGGCGTTCGTAAATCATGAGAAATCGCTCGTAATAAGTTCCCCCGCATTTTTTCTTTTTCGTTTTCAATCATAATTCGCTGCTGCTTATCTGCCAGCTGTTGTCCTTCCAATGCCAAGGAAAGTTGTGATGTAATTAACTTCAGGAAATTATGATTTTCATGGCTTAAGGGACTTTCCTTTTTACTGAGAATCCCAATGACTCCCAACACTTGTCCGTTTGACATAATGGGCAAATAATAGCCATTTGCTCCCATTAATGTATCACTGCCAAAACCAGCCACTTTGCCATTATTAAAAACCCAATTAGCAACGCCTCTTTCGTCCTCAGATGTCAGGCGTTCCGCATCCTGAGCATGATACAGTTGAACGTCATAATTAGCATTCGACCTTTCAGGCTTTTCCGTGTAAAAGATAATGGTTTTCTCAAGCATTCGCCCTAAGTAACCAGTTGTCAAAGACACAATATCAGCCAGATTTTCGCTCCCCAACAAGTGTTGATTCAATTCATAAATCACCTCCATCCGATGTTCTTTTTCAATGGATTCAACGGCTTGTTTTTTTACACGAATCATCATATTGCTGGTAATTAGCGCCACGCTTAACATGATGATCAAGGTAATTGGATAACCCGCCTTGTAAACGGTCAGTGAAAACAACGGTTCTACAAAAAACCAATTAAATAACAAGACACTGACGATTGAAGACAATGCCCCATAGACATACCCTTCCGTTACTCGCGAAATCACTAACACCGTAAACAAATACACGATGATCACATTTTGGTCACCTAAGCCCCAGTAAAGAAAAAGTTCAGAAAAAAGTGTCCCTGCCACAAGTAACATTCCACTTTTTAATAGATCGCCAGTAGATAACCAGTTCTTTAATTGCCAGTTCCTTTTCGCTTCTTTTAATGATTGTTTTGGTCTTTTTTCTAGGTATGGAATGATATGAATGTCGACATCAGCTAGTTCACTAATTAAGACATCTTCCAGTTCTTTACGAAAAATAGGTCTAACCCACTTTTTTTGTTGGTTTTTACCGATAACAATATCGGAAATTCCTGTTATTTTTGCATAGTGAATCAAGGTTGACAGTGGATCATCTGAATTTAACGTCAGTGTTTCCGCTCCTAATTTTTCAGCTAATTCAAAACTTTCATTTAATTGTCTCTGAAGAACAACATCAGCTTCTTCGTCTTGGATAGCTAAGGCCACCCAGTCCAATCGCAAAGCGGTTGCTAAACGAGCTGTCCAGCGCAAGCATTTTTCGAAACCGCCGCGAGCTTGAGGTTCCAAATAAACTAATAATTTCCCCTGAACTTTTTTTTTCATTGGCATCGCTTCTGGGCGATTATCTAAACCAATATGATCAGCGGTTTTACGAATGGCAATTTCTCGTAACAAACTTAAATTTTCTTCTGTAAAAAAATGTGCCATGGCACGTTTAGCATTCTCAGGCTGATAAATTTTTCCTGCTGTCAAGCGACTGATTAATTCCTCAGGTTCTACATCAATTAATTTGATTAACGCTTCTTCAAAAAAACTATCTGGGACGGTTTCACTCACATGAACGCCTGTAATCGATTCTACAATATCATTTAGACTTTCCATGTGTTGAACATTCATTGTCGTATACACGTCAATTCCCGCTCGTAATAACTCCTGTATATCCTGATAACGTTTGCGATTTCGGGAGCCCGTTACATTGGTATGGGCTAATTCGTCAACTAAAATTAATTCTGGTTGTCTAACAAGGCTTTGATCAAGATCAAATTCAGTTAGGGTCATTTGACGATAACTCATCACTTTAGCAGGCAGTTGTTCCAAACCATCTAAAAGTGCCAGTGTTTCCGGACGAGCGTGGGGTTCCACATAACCAACAGCTACATCTCGCCCACGATCTTTTTGCTCCCAAGCTTCCCGTAACATGCTGTAGGTCTTCCCAACACCAGCTGCATAACCAAAAAAGACTTTTAATGACCCTCGGGATTGCCCATTTTCCCGATACTTCATTAATAGAAAATCCGGATTTGGTCGTTGTTCTTCCTTCACATTTATCCCTCCCAGAAAAATCAACAATAAACTTTAGCCCAAAAGCTAAAGTTTATCGCCTTCTTAATTAATCCTATATCCCTCTAATTCTAGATTAACACCTAAGACATTCACCCGTGCAGTTCCTATTTTACCAAATACTTGACCACTTGTATGCTTTTCAATCACTTTTCTAACTTCCAGTGGTTCAAGTTGACGAGCAGTCGCAATTCGTTGAACTTGAAATTCAGCTCCTGCTAGGCTTATTTCTGGATCAAGTCCACTCCCAGATGCTAAAACTAACTCGCTGGGGATCTCTTTTCCTTGTGGATTTGTTTTCTTTATCTCCGTCAACCGAATCATCACTAAGTCACGTTGTTCCTCACTGACAGGAGACAAATTGCTCGCTTCGTCTTCAGGTCTCCCATGTAAAAAGCTAGCACCTAGAAACGATTGTCCAATTAAATTCGAACCCACGATTCTTTTTTGACCAGTCGAATCACTTGCCTCAATTACACTTCCATTGGCTTGATTTGGAAAAATGACTTGAGCAATTCCTGTGACCAATAAGGTATAAAGACCTCCACAAATGACCGTCATAATACCTAACATTTTTAAGCTTGCTAACCAAGATTGTTTGATTTGTTTCATCTGCCTACTCTCCTTTTTATCGCCTAAACGCTCCGTTACTCAGTCAGCCTAAATGAAGCCCATTACAGTTAATCCCATATCGATTAATTTAATCGCAATAAACGGGGCAATCAACCCACCTAATCCATAAACTAGCAGATTATGACGTAACATTTTGCTAGCTGGTAATTCTTTGTAAGCCACCCCTTTTAACGACAAGGGAATCAATGCGACGATAATCAAAGCATTATAAATAATCGCTGATAATATCGCACTAGTCGGACTTGTTAAATTCATTATATTCAACTGATTCAATTGAGGGTATATGCCAAAGAATAAAACAGGTATGATGGCAAAATATTTTGCCACATCATTGGCAATACTAAATGTGGTTAATGCACCACGAGTCATGAGTAGTTGTTTGCCAATCCGAACCACATCGATTAACTTGGTCGGGCTCGAATCCAAATCAATCATATTCCCCGCTTCTTTGGCCGCTTGAGTCCCGGTATTCATGGCAACTGCCACATCAGCTTGGGCTAATGCAGGGGCATCATTGGTGCCATCACCTGTCATGGCAACTAAATGGCCTTCCTGTTGGTAATGACGAATTAATTCCAATTTAGCTTCTGGTGTCGCCTCTGCTAAGAAGTCATCCACTCCAGCTTCAGCGGCTATAGCCGCTGCGGTCATCGGGTTATCACCTGTGATCATAATCGTCTTAATTCCCATTCGACGCAAGTCTTCGAAACGTTCTTTTACGCCTGACTTCACAATATCCTTTAAATAAATCACACCAAGAACTTGACAATTTTTGGCAACGACCAATGGTGTGCCACCAAGATTCGCAATTTTAGCAACCAGTTTATCGCATTCTTCTGGATAGGTTGAGCCGTTGGCTAACACGTATTGCTTAATTGCATCAGCCGCTCCCTTACGAATCTCATCGCCTTGATAATCAATCCCACTCATTCTCGTTTTAGCTGAAAACTCAATAAACTTAGCATTGGTTTCCTTAAAGTTGCGAGCTCGAATATCAAATAACTCTTTTGCTAAAATTACAATACTCCGTCCCTCTGCTGTTTCATCTGCCATGGACGATAATTGGGCAGCATCCGCTAGATCTTTTTCTGATGCGCCTCGGACTGGTAGAAATTCGCTAGCCTTTCGATTTCCCAGTGTAATCGTTCCGGTTTTATCCAACATCAAAATATCCACATCACCTGCCGCTTCAATTGCCCGTCCACTCATGGCCAAGACATTGGCTTTATTTAAACGACTCATGCCAGCAATACCGATGGAAGAAAGCAGCGCCCCGATCGTCGTAGGTGCCAAACAAACAAGCAAGGCAATAATGGTAGTTAAAGACAATGCCTCCCCAGTTCCCGCTAACTGACTCGAAAATGCCGTATATGGCAATAAAGTAGCCGACACTACTAAAAAAATCAACGTTAAGGTAATTAATAAAATTTGCAATGAGATTTCATTTGGTGTTTTTTTCCGTGAAGATCCTTCTACCATAGCAATCATTTTATCCAAGAAACTTTCGCCACTTTCAGCTGTCACTTTAATGATTAACTCGTCAGACACTACCGTTGTCCCGCCAGTCACGGCACTGCGGTCACCGCCTGATTCACGAATAACGGGAGCAGATTCACCGGTAATAGCACTCTCATCTACTGAAGCTGCGCCTTCTACTACATCGCCATCCATCGGAATTTGTTCACCTGCAACCACATAAACCAGATCACCGCGTTTCAATTCAGATGAACTGATTTCCTGAAAATCTAATGGATTTTCTTTGATTTTAATCCGTTTGGCCATAACCTCTTTACGAGCACTCTTTAAGCTGTCTGCTTGGGCCCGTCCACGACCTTCTGCGATTGCTTCAGCAAAATTAGCAAACAAAATAGTGAGCCATAGTATCATCGTAATGGTAAAAACAAACCAAGAATCCGTGTCGCGAATACCTGCAAAACTTAAAAAGTAAAGAACCGTAGTTAAGATTGCCCCTAAATAAACAACAAACATAACTGGGTTTTCCAACTGGGTTTTTGGTGCTAATTTGACAACTGATTGTTTTAGCGCATCTTTAAAAATAGTTGTTTGTGACAGTTCTTCATTCACGTTAAACTCCACTCCTCTTTCTTATTTCATTGTTAAAAAGTCAGCAATTGGACCTAAAGCTAAAGCAGGTAAAAAACTTAAGGCACCAACTAAAATAATGACACCAAACAACATGCCAACAAAAATCCCATTGGTCGTTGATAACGTCCCTTCACTAATGGCCACCATTTTCTTTTTGGCTAAATTCTCACCCAAGAAAATAACAGCTATCATCGGAATAAAACGCACCACCAACATCGTCAAGCCGCCGACTACGTTTAAGAAAGACGTATCTGCCTGTAAACCAGCAAATGCACTACCATTATTATTGGCCAATGACGAGAAGGCGTACAGAATTTCCGAAAAGCCATGAGCTCCACTGTTGGTCAGCATGCTCTCTGCTTGTGGCCAGAGCAAAAAACTCATCGTCCCCAAGAGAGTCATTAAAGGTGGCGTCAAGACCACCAAGCAAACCATTTTCATATCAAAAGGTTCAATTTTTTTCCCTAAATATTCTGGCGTACGTCCCACTAAAAGTCCTGCAATAAAAACTGTCAAAATTAAAAACGCAATTAGCCCATATAAGCCACTACCTGCACCACCAAAAACAATTTCGCCTAACTGCATTAAGAACATGGGAATCATCCCTCCTAACGGGGTGAAACTATCCATCATGCCGTTGACCGAACCATTGGAAGCAGCTGTTGTGCTGACTGCCCAAAGCGCTGACCAACCAACACCAAACCGTGTCTCTTTCCCTTCCAAATTGCCCATATTGATCAACTCTGCAAATTCAGGACTTGTATGTAACTCGCTGAGAGTCACGCCAACTAACGCTAAGACAAAAATAATCATCGTGACGATAAAAAGTGTTCGTCCTTGTTTATGATCTTTTACAAAATAGCCAAAAGCAATTAGTAACGCCATAGGAATCAACAGGATACTGATATTCTCAACAAAGTTACTTAAAACGGTTGGGTTTTCAAAAGGATGGGCTGAGTTGCTACCAAAATATCCCCCACCATTTGTTCCCAACTGCTTAATCGCGACTTGGCTAGCAGCTGTTCCTAAATAAAGCCAACTTTTTACGCCCTTTTCCAGCGAATCATAGGCGACAGGTCCCGAAAAACTTTGAACAACACCCTGAGAAACTAAAAACAACGCAATAACGATTGAGATTGGTAATAAAATATAGAGAGTTGACTTAGTTAAATCTTGCCAAAAATTGCCGATTTCTTTTTGTTTTTTCGCCGTAAACCCTCTTAATAAAACGAAGAGAACAGAAATACCTACTGCAGCTGAGACAAAATTTTGAACGGTTAATCCAAATATTTGACTAAAGGTCGATAAAGTCGTCTCACCTGAATAAGCCTGCCAGTTTGTATTAGTAGTAAAGCTCATGGCTGTATTAAACGCTAAACTCAAACTTGTGCCCTTTAATTGAGCAGGGTTTAAAGGCAATAATCCTTGCAGTAACATAATAAGAAAGACTGCTAAAAAACTAAAAAAACTAAAAGCGATAATTGCTATCACATAGGTTTTTGCGGTCATCTTCTTCTGACTTTCTTTACCAATTAAGCGATAGGTCAACTTTTCCACTGGCTTTACTAATCGATCGAGCCAAACTTTTTGCCCAGTCATAACCTTATAGCAATATTTACCCAAAGGGATTCCTAATCCGATTAGCACCACGAGGAACAAAACATTATTAAAAATAATTGAGATCATTTTGAATCCCCCCAGAACAAGACGTAAATTAAATAACACAACAACAGCAATGCCATGAATCCACATACAACAATAATTCCATTCATCATCTTTACTCCTCTATTCAAACTTTAGATATAACGCCAAATACATTGGTCACTGATTGTCTAGTATCGGAGCTTTATCTATCCCTAGCATAACAACTTTTTAATAAAGATAGTGTTAAGAAAAAGCCTCCTGGTGTTAAGATTGCGTAAAGAAAAACCCCTTAATTAAGAGGATTCTCCTAACTAAGGGGTGGATTACATGCTGCGCCAGCTAATATTGGCTTCTGCACAAAGTGTTCCGTCTAACTTAATGCGATGCTTACTAATCAGTTGTTCTCCAGAGGCCTCTTGCCAATGACTTGTCACACTGTTGCCATAGGCTAGTTCCTTATCAAAACGAATGTTTACAAAAGTTGGTTCATGGCTGGTCAAAAAATCATAAGTTAAGCTATCGACCATCCAATCCAAATATCGGGAATTGTTAACATGTTTATTCCCATCAATATCAGAAAAACGAACCCGATACTCCCGCAACTGAGAGTCATCTTCTAAAGAAGTAATTTTTGTTCCTCGTAAAATCTTAGTAATTTTTTCACAGTCATACACATCTATAATTTCCTGCGGCACACTTGTCATCTTCCTAGTTTCTAAATCCATTAAGACAAAGGTAGAACTAATCGCCACACACTCATGACCACTTTCGTCGTGAATCCAAAAATTCCGATAGCAGAAGTATTTATTATATGAGGTTGCCTGAGTACTTACTGACACTATTTCCTCCGTTTTAGGTAAGCGAGTCACGGTCATCTCGTGTTGAGTTATAACCCAGCCTAACCCCAAGCTATTAACAAAGTCTGACCCTCTATTCAAAGCTTCACTTTGTGATTCAGATGTTTTTATGACGATGTTTAAAAGCATCGGTAGCGTTAGCTTACCTGTGACATCACATTCATAAAATTGAATTTCATGTTTTTCTGTAAATTTAGTTGCCATTCTAGTCACCCTATCTTCATATCAATTCTCTCTACTATATCATAAATCAACTGATAATCTCTAGAATAAACCTAGAAAAAAATCCTCCTTCACTTAACATTCGGCATATTTCAACATGTTTTTCCTGCTAGTGTCGGCTATAATAAAAATTACCACATGGAGGTAGAAATGATGGAAGTCATTATTGCAGATTGTGTTATTTACATTGAGATTCACTTAAACAGTTACTGGTCTTTAACGGAATTAGCGGAACGGTATCATTATTCGCCATTTCATTTCTCTCATTTTTTCAAAGAGGTCACTGGTTTTACATTGGCTGCGTACATCTGCAACGCAGATTATGTCAGACCCGTTACGAGATTTATCAAGGGGCTCCCAAGCAACAAACAGCCCTCAATTACGGGTTTCAAAGTTACTCAGGCTTTTATCGAGCCTTTGCTCAAGTCTACGATTGTGGCCCAAAAGACTACCTAAACATTCATCCGATTAACAAACCGGGTTGTCCGAATATTTTAGAGAGAGGTCAAGTTATGTATACAAAAAAAGAACTGATCAACATCATCACTACCAATTGGAACTTTCCAACCGTTCAATCCCTCAAAGGATTAGACACCAATAAAGACCATCTTATTTGGTCTGTTAATCAACATCACATTAAAAAAAGAGCAATATGATGAATGAATCAAACATGCCCAGATATGCAATGGTCTTATTAAGCACGGAATCCCAAGTCAAAAGGTCTGTTTGACGAAAGAAGGTCAAGGCATTTCACAATTAGCCGAAGGAAATTTTATTTTGATGACGCGATTAAAGGGACTACCGTTGTCGATGTCGGAGCTATCTTTTGAAAAATCAGCGTTATATGCTAAAGAACAGGGACAGACATTAGCCAAACGCCATCAAGTATTGAAGCACTTCGATCAAGAGACCGTTGAAACCTATTACCTAGTCACAACCTTAGAGAATTGGGCCTTACCTGAAACGCAAAAGGTCATTCGACTGTGGCAGCACGAGTTACCAGACACATTTTAAAAAAATCTGCTAACAAAATCAAAAGAATTATTTCCAGAACTTCCTCAGCAAATAATTCACCGGGATCCTACCCCTGGAAATATTCTCTTTACAGGCAATCACGTATCAGGGTTTATCGATTTTGATATTTCTGTCAAAAGTCAAAGACTTTTTGATCTTTGTTATATGGGAACTGCGATTCTATCTCAGGTTACAAACGAAAGCCAGTATCGCCAATGGCCAATCCTGTTCCAAGAAGTTGTCAATGGCTATCATCAGAAAACAGCACTAACTGCTAGCGAAGGAGAGGCAATCTTCACCATGCTTTGCACGATACAACTGATTGCCATTGCTTACTTCAGTCATGTTAGTGAATGGCAAGACTTTGCCAACATTAATCGGAAAAACCTCGTTTATCTTTACCCTATTCGCAAGGAGATCGAAAGCATCTCAATTTATTAAGTAATCCCCCTTTTAGCGTGCGCTCCTCTTACAATTATTATCATATTGAGAAATCAGCGGAGTATAAAACTGCTTCTCTGCTGTTTGGCGAGCTTCATGAGCTGCTTCTCGGGTATCGTAATTTCCCAAATGAAATTGTTCTCCCTGGAACGTGATGTCAGCTCGCCATTTTGGGCTGTTGTGGCAACGACTAACACCGCGAAAACCACTTGTATTATTACAATTAACCGTCGTTGATTTAATTAATTCAATCGCCGTTCCATTGACAATTGTTAGCGGAGAAACGGCTTTTAGACAGCCACAACTTTGGGTATGCCCATTGCGCAAATTATAATAATAAACAATGGCTTGATTGCCACATTCGCACTGGCATACCCATTTGGTTTGATTGCTTAATTCTGCCATTGGTTGAATAGCTCTTAGTTTCCCAAAAAGTTGTTGTCGAATATTTAAGTGAGCCGCTTTGACATGCCCGCAATCTTTACGGTATTGGCGAATTAATTGTCTTCTAGAAGCTTTGACTTCCTTGCCGCAAGAGCAACTACACAGCCAGACTACAGTCCCTTCTTTCCGTTCTTCAGTTGCCGATACGACAGTTAATTCACCAAAAACCTGACCTGCCAAGTCATAATAACGTGGCTTATTCAACTTACTTTTGATACCAGCAGACATCATATAATCATTCCTCCATCTAGTTTAAAGGGCTATCAGTAAAAACTAGCCTCCCTATAATTTTGTTCATTTCATCACTTAAGTCGTTATCAGGAAATAAATTCCCCTCACTTTTATAGTCGGTTATTTTCCTTAACTATTAAGGAATGGACTTCCAATAAACATTTCCACATAACATTGGATTCGTTTTCATTTATAAGAATCTGTCATTAAGATTGCGAGATACGCGTAAAATCTGATAGAATAGGGAATGAAAGTGAGGTCAAGTACTATGACTCCTAATAAAGAAGACTACCTAAAACTGATATTTGAATTAGGTGGCTATGATAAAAAAATAAATAATAAATCGATTGTAGCAGGTTTAAACGTCTCTGCTGCCTCTGTTAGCGAAATGATATCGAAACTTGAAAAAGATGGATTTGTGAAACATTCGCCTTATCAAGGGGTTCAATTGACGGATGCTGGCTTACAACACGCTAGCACTCTGGTAAGAAAACATCGTCTATGGGAAGTATTTCTTGTTAACCATTTAGATTACGCCTGGAATGAAGTACACGTTGAAGCGGAAGTTTTGGAACATGTCACCTCGGAAGAGCTGGCTAATCGCTTGGAAGCTTACCTTGAATTTCCCACAGTTTGTCCTCATGGTGGTGTCATCCCCGGTAACAATCAACCTATTCAAGAACAAAATTTCAAACCCTTAAGCGATGTTCAGCTGAACCAGCGAATTCGTATTGAACGGGTCATCGATGAAACCGAACTCCTTGATTATTTAGCAAGTATCAAGCTAGGGATTCATGCCATTGTAACGGTCAAAACAATTGGTGCCTATGAAGGCCCTCTCACATTAATCGATGAGGATGGTCAAAAGTTTCACGTTAGTTATAAAGCAGCTCATAATATTTTTGTCAGTGACCAATAACCTCGCTTCTTGAGTTTTTTTTCTATGACTTCTGATCTTCATAAGTGTTTTGAAAATAAATAACAGGAAATAAGGTCGTTTATTCTTGCTTTGCCTTAACTAAACCAGTAAAATATACCTAATGTAATAATTTTATAAATTTTCAGTTAACTTAATGAAAAATTTCATATTTACTTATTTTTGGAAAGTGAGGAGTCGATATATATGTCAAATGAACAAATCGCATTATTTACGATTTTCGGAGGAACAGGCGACTTAGCCCAACGTAAGCTTTACCCATCATTGTTCCGTCTATTTAGAAAAGGCTTCTTAAAAGAACGATTCGCAGTAATCGGTACGGCTCGTCGAGAATGGACTCACGACTATTATCGAGATATTGTCCGAGGAACCATTGCAGAACTAGAACCCACTGAAAAAGAATTAGCCGACTTTACGAGCCACTTCTATTATCAAGCTCACAATGTAACCGACACCGAGCACTATCACAATCTAAAAGTCTTGGCAACTGAGCTGGACAGTAAGTATCAATTAAATAATAATCGAATGTTTTACTTAGCCATGGCGCCTAATTTCTTTGGTGTCATCACTGAACATTTAAAATCCGAGGAAATCATCACAGAAAATGGCTTTAATCGTCTGATTATTGAGAAGCCCTTTGGAACAGACTATCAATCAGCTGAAAAATTAAACAATGAAATTAGAGCAGTGTTTGAAGAAGACCAAATTTTCCGAATTGACCATTATTTAGGAAAAGAGATGATTCAAAATATTTCTGCTGTTCGTTTCGGCAACAACATCTTTGAATCCCTATGGAACAACAAGTATATCGATAATATCCAAGTCACTTTGTCAGAGTCTCTTGGTGTTGAAGAACGAGGTGGCTATTACGACAAGAGTGGTGCCTTAAAAGACATGGTACAAAACCATATCTTACAAGTTGTCTCACTTCTTGTGATGGAGCCTCCTGCTATATTCTCAGAGAAGACCATTCGTGAAGAAAAAGTCAAAGCCTTAAATTCGATTCGTGTCTATTCAGAAGACGAAGCTAAAAAGAACTTTGTTCGGGGGCAATACGGAGCTGGACACTTAGACGGCAAATCATTTGTCGGTTACCGCGAGGAAACAAATGTGGACACTGATTCCCATACCGAAACCTTTGTAGCTGGGAAGCTAGTCGTTGATAATTTTAGATGGCGTGGTGTTCCTTTTTACATTCGAACAGGCAAACAATTAACGGAAAAAGGAACGCGAATCAATATCGTCTTCAAACCTACTCCAATTAATGTGTTTCGTGATCCTAGTGAAAATGCCTGCGATGCTGAAGATATCCCACGCAATATTCTAACGATTTATATTCAACCGACCGAAGGATTCCAGTTAACGCTAAATGGTAAGGAAATTGGCGCTGGCTTTAACATCGATCCCATTAAATTAGATTACCGTCATTCTGCTGAGTCTCTGGACAATAGCCCTGAAGCTTATGAGAAGCTGATTCTGGACTGCTTGCAAGGCGACGGCACTAACTTTACCCATTGGGACGAAGTAGCTCAATCATGGCGCATTGTGGACGTTATTAGACAGGCATGGGATAAAGAGACACCTGACTTCCCTAACTATCCTAGTGGCACCATGGGACCTCAGTGCGCTTTTGATCTCCTAGCTCGAGACAGCTTTGAATGGATTTGGCATCCTGACGAGTGGTACCGTGAGCACGGTAAACTTTAACAATCTAAAACAAGACCTAAGCGAATCGCTCAGGTCTTGTTTTTTTATGGTTTATACGAATCCTTCAGCTACTGCTTCTGGGAAGTTTGCTTCAACGATTTCCGCACAACGATGACAAAGAGTTGGTAATTCTTCATGACTACCAACATCTTCTTTGACAGCACGGCAACGATCACAGGTTTCTCCTGTTGCTTTTTCAACTAGGATTGCCATATCATTAAAGACATGGGCTTCTGCAGGTACTTCAGAACCAACAGAAGCAATTTCAACTTGTGAAACAATCAGTAATTGATCCAACTTAGCATCAAGTGCTTTAATCAATACGTTGATTGGTTCACTTGGGAAAATAGTCATCTTCGCTTCAAACGATTTACCAATTAATTTCGCATTACGGGCTTCTTCCAACGTTTTAAGCGCATTGTCTCTCAAATCCATAAAAGCATCCCACATATCCATTAATTCCTCTTGATTTGGAAATTCCTGATAGCCAGGCAATTCAGCTAATTGGACATACTCTTCTTCTTCTTTTAAATGACTCCAAATTTCTTCAGAAGTGTGTGGTAAGATTGGCGTTAACAATTTAGTTAACGTCACTAAAGTTTCATAGAAAACAGTTTGCATGCAACGACGCTCTGCATTATCTTCCGCTTCAATATAAACAACATCCTTAGCAAAATCCAAGTAGAATGACGACAAATCATTGGTACAGAAATTAACAACAGTTTTATAAATAGTTGAGAAGGAATATTTGTCATACCCTTTTTCACGAATTTGCTTCGTAATCTGATTCAAACGAACCATCATGTATTTATCAACAGATCGTAAATCATCATACTTGACACCATGCTCAGCTGGTACAAAATCAGTTGTATTCGCCAATAAGAAACGCATGGTATTTCTGATTTTACGGTAAACTTCAGAAATTTGATTCAACGTATTCATATCCACACGAACATCCGACTCATAATCAACACTGGCAACCCAAAGTCGTAAGATATCAGCGCCCATTTGCTTCATAACTTTACCAGGTTCAATCGTATTGCCAAGTGATTTACTTTGTTTGCGACCTTGTGGGTCCAAAGTAAAGCCTTGAGATAATACAGCTTTGTATGGCGCTACACCATTGATTGCCACACTCGTTGTAATACTGGAGTTGAACCAGCCACGGTATTGGTCAGAACCCTCTAAGTACATATCCGCCGGGAAACTTAGATTATCGCGCCCACGAAGAACCGCTTCATGAGAAGATCCGGAATCAAACCAAACATCCATAATGTCATTTTCCTTAGTAAATTGGCCATTTGGACTGCCTTCATGAGTAAACCCTAAAGGTAATAACGCCTTTGCTTCACGTTCAAACCAAACACGAGAGCCTTCTTTTGCAAAAATATCAGCCACATGTTCAATGGTTTCTGGTGTTAAAATAGGTTCGCCATTTTCCGCATAAAAAATTGGCAATGGTACACCCCACGCGCGTTGACGAGAAATAACCCAATCGCCACGGTCACGTACCATATTATAAAGACGGGTTTTCCCCCAAGGCAAAATCCAATCAACTTTCTCAACTTCTGATAAAATATTGTCACGGAACTTATCGATTGAAGCAAACCATTGCGGCGTTGCTCGGAAGATTACCGGTTTCTTAGTACGCCAGTCATGAGGGTAGCTATGGGTAAAGAAGTCTAATTTCAATAAGGCCCCTTTTTCCTCTAACAACTCGGTAATCAGAGGATTCGCTTTATCATAAAAGACACCTTCAAAACCAGGTGCTTCCGCTGTAAAGATACCTCGATTATCAACAGGTGATAAAATATCCAAGTTATATCGTTTACCAACCAAATAATCATCTTCACCATGGCCAGGAGCAGTGTGCACTAAACCAGTCCCCGCATCCAAGGTCACATGATCTCCTAACATCACTAATGACTCACGATCATAAAAGGGATGTTGTGCAGTCATATTTTCTAAGTCTGACCCAGCAATTTCTTCTAAACTTTCAACTACTTCCCAACCAATAGCTTCTTTAACTGTTTCCAATAAATCTTTCGCCACCACAAACTTTTTACCATTGGCTTTAACCACCAAATATTTATAGTCTGGGTTGACAGAAATACCTAAGTTAGCCGGTAAGGTCCAAGGTGTCGTCGTCCAAATAACAAATGACGTATCAGATGTTAATTTGCCTTTACCATCCTTAACCGGAAAAGCCACATAAATAGAGGCAGACTTAACATCCTTGTATTCAATTTCAGCTTCAGCTAGTGACGACTCACTTGAAGGAGACCAGTAAATCGGTTTTAATCCTTTATAGATATAACCTTTTTCTGCCATTTTGCCAAACACACGAATTTGCGCTGCTTCATAATCAGGTGTTAATGTCACATAAGGATTATCCCATTCACCAGCTACCCCTAAACGTTTAAAGTCTGCTCGTTGTGTGTCAACTTGCGTCAACGCATACTCTTCACATTTTTTTAAATACTCAGCACGAGACATTTCTTTACGGTTGACGCCTTTATTGGTTAGAACTTGTTCAATTGGCAAACCATGTGTATCCCATCCAGGAACATATGGAGCACGAAATCCTGACATTGATTTTGACCGAACAATGATGTCCTTGCTAATCTTGTTTAAAGCATGTCCAAGATGGATGTTGCCATTCGCATATGGAGGTCCATCATGTAAAATAAAACTCGGTTTTCCTTCGTTAAGATCTTGACGCTTTTCGTAAATTTGTTTGTCTTCCCAATCTTTTTGCCATTCTTCTTCTCTAACAGGCAAGTTACCACGCATTGGAAAATCAGTTTTTCCCAATTGTAATGTTTCTTTCATTTTCATGGCTGTCTTCTCTCCTCATTTTAAATCTTCATTTTCAATTAAATAAACATGATTAACACATCTTATAATAGGGCACTTATCAAAAGCGTATTAAACAAAAAAGTACTTCTCCCCTTAATAGGGACGAAGTACTCGCGTTACCACCCAGATTTAGAATATAACACTATACATGTTAAATTCCCTCTATCATTCGTAACGTGAATGATACGTTAATTGCTACTTAATTTCACAACTAAAGGCAATGAAAGATAGTTCAATCAAAGAGAGTCTACCGATCTTCCACTGTCATCGGCTCGCTATAAGAATCATTGATTGTTTTTTGGTTCATTGTTAATCTCTACGACGCTCACGACGTTCAGGCTTATCGATCCCTGCAATCGTTGTACTTAAATCGGCAGCTAAAAGCTCATCAGCAGCCTTGCTAATTTCATCTAAATCAATCGCTTGTGTACTGCCCTCTAATTCTACATTAGCAGCCTTTTGTTTGTCAAGATGTTCACTATCAAGTAAATCTCTGACAGCAGAATGTTGGGTCTCATCAACATACGTTGAGAAAGGTTTCAACAACTCATCCCAATCCTTACTTTTGACGATTTCCAATTGAGATTCAAGTAATAACGCTAAACTGCGATGAAACTCTCTGGTTTTTTTCTTCAAATCATCTGTTTCATGAGCCAGTTGACTAGCTCTAGTTGTAGCAGAGTCCATTACTTCCTTCGCTCTGATATTAGCAGCTGTAAGTGTTGATTCAGCTTCTGCCTTCGCTTGGCTAATAATGCTCTTAGCATCTGCGTTAGCCGTTGTAACCATTACATCAGATTCGCGTGTCGCACTATCTTTTAACTTATCAGCCGTATCTTGTGCAACAATAATCGATTGATTTAATGCATCTTTCAACTCATTAAAATAAGTTAATTTCTCTTCAGCATGTTTTAATCCTTTTTCAAGCTCTCGTTTTTCGCGTAAAACATCTTCGTAGTCATTGATGATTTGATCTAAAAAGTCATCAACTTCTTCTTGGTTATAGCCTCTCATTTTCGTCGGGAAGCTTTTGTTTTTAATATCTAATGGACTTAAAGCCATACTTTCTCACCTCTGCGTTATTTTCTTAGAACACCAATTTGTAATCGGTGTTTTTCTTTTTTTGTTTGACCGTTGATCTCTCGTACTTGTATTCGACCAAAACCACGTATTGAAATAATATCCAGTAAAGCCAATATAAAGTCAGGGCGTACACTTTCCACCCAATTCACCTTCACTTTACCACTTTCAACTAACGTTTTTGCCCGCTGCCGGGAAATGTTAAAAACTGACGAAATGATCGTATCCAACCGCATAGAACTAACCGTTGTCTGTTCAATTTCCCAGCTATCTTTCGGCCTAAGGACCTCCGTATAGTTAACTTCTTCAAGACGAATAGTAAATGAGCCAATCTTAGTTAACTGAGCCTCTACAAAGTGAGCAATTTCCTTATTCACAAAAAACTGCCACCGTTCACCATCAGAAATAATGTCTCCAAAAAACTCTCGTCTTAACCCTATATTCAACAGTGTCCCGAGAATCTTGCCATGAGACAATTTCCCAAATTTAGTCGGATAATGAATCTCAAACAAGACTGTATCATATTCATCAACTGTCGGCTGATAATAATCCGGGTAAATTAAGGCCCGTCGTCTCTCAGCGCTTTCGTAGCCACCATAAAAAGAAAAAAGTAACTCACTATCACTTCTAACAATTGATTCTAAGATAAACGCTTGTCTGGGATCTAAAAAATCGGTTAGATGAGGAGCATACTGACTTTCAACCTGCTCGATCCATCCTCCTATCATATCAACAAAAGGATGTTCATCTTTACGAAAATGTTGATAAACATTTACATTCACAGACACACATCCTTTCAATGATATTCTTATTGATTAATAAGCAATGGTCAATAGTAGTCTGCTTAAAATTGTAACGCCCATTCTTAAAACAAAAATGGCGATGATAATTGAAAAACCAATCCCACCAATACTTAAATTAAAACGATCAAATAAACTTAGGTAAGGTTCACAGATTCTAGAAATAAGGCGACCGATAGTCGAGTCATAAGCGCCTGGGAACCATGACAATAAGGCATAGATTGCCAGTAGGCCAATATAAATATTAGCTGCGTATGATATAAAACTAATAATATTATAAATAATCAAAAAAACACGTCCTTCTAATAGTCCCTAAATTGGGTACTTAGTAAGCTCTTAGCAGTTGCACTATCAATCTCAGTATTAGGAGGCGTTAAGATGAAAATTTCATCACCTAATCGTTGGATATCTCCATCCAATGCATAAACTGCGCCAGTTAAGAAATCGACAATTCTGCGAGCCTGAGATTCTTCTACCAAATGAAAATTGACAATGACAATTTCATTTCTAAAAACGCATTTAGCAATGTTTTTAGACTCAGTATAAGTTCTCGGTTCTAATATTGAAATTTTCTTCACTTTTTCTTCTCCCATTGAACTTTGTTGAGACGAACTTTCCTTCTTACTCATTTGAACGACTTTCTTAGGAATCCTTACGTTCTCCAATGATGGTTCCTCCGGTAATTCACGAGTTGGTTGTTTGACTGGTTGTTGCTGAGCAGGTCGCACAGGTGCCTGTCTGAATCGGGTATTCTCTGCTGTTCCTTCATCTTGAAAATATGAACGGTTTGGGCTAGAATATCGTGGTTCTGGTTGTTCAACATGTGCGGGTTCAGCAACGTACGACTCTTCGTAGTCGTCACTATCATTCAATCCGAAAAACTTTTGTATTTTTTCAGCTGTTGTCGACATATTCATTCTACTCATCCTTCTTATTTTCTAGTCTTTGAAAAAAGCAGTCCCAATCCTTACATGTGTAGCGCCTGCTTTAATGGCAATTTCAAAATCTTGAGTCATCCCCATGCTTAAGTCTCTACAAGGGGCATGTTCCCAATTTAATGCCATTATTTCATCCCTTTTAATGGCTAGCTGAGTAAAATACTCTTCTATTTCCGTTTCCGTAGCATCAAAAGGTGCCATGGTCATCAAGCCTACCACCTCGATCATCGGATATTTCGCCAACTCTTCAATAAACGCTTTTGTTGCATCTAATAAAACACCTTGTTTCGCCTCTTCTTGAGACACATTGACTTGAACAAAACACTTGATGACATGTTCTGCTCGTTTTTCAATCTCAGCAGCCAATCGTTCGTTCTCTAAGGCATGAAAGTAATCCACCTGATTAATGACATCCTTTACTTTACGCCGTTGCAAACGCCCGATTAAATGCCAAGTAATCTCAGGGTCTTTCAAAGCGGCCTGTTTCTCAAGTAAGTGATCCGTTCGATTCTCCCCAAAATCAGTAAATCCAAAAGGAATCAGCTTTTCTGCTTCTTCACTGGTAACCGATTTTGTCACAGCAATCACTTTAACTGAATCTGTCTTACGCTGAACCTTATGACATGCTTGAGAAACAGTTGTCTTTATTTGATTAATGTTATCTTCAAGCATGCAAGTAGCTCCTATCTTTTTCTACGGAAAAATGCTGGTGTATTTAATTCATCATCATCATCTTTGTCAATTGGCTCTTTTGAGAAACTTTCAAATTCTTTTTTTTCAAGTTTGTCAAATGAGGCAGGCTCAACATTGCCACGTTGGCTAGGTTCGCGACGAATATCCCAATCGCCAAAAGCACTGTCTGCTTCTGGTTCAGCTTTAATTGGCTCTAAATCAATCGTCGGTCGTGGAGCAGGTGCTACCACTTGCGATTGAGTGTGTTGTTGTGTTGTTTGTTGAGGGGCTTGTCTAACGACGTTGCGGCCGCTCTTTTTTTTTTCGTTTTTCGTTGGGTCAATTCCTGTTGCAATAACCGTCACGATGATTTCATCTTTCAGGTCTTCATTGATTGATGTACCCAAAATAATATTAACGTCGCTATTAGCAGCACTTGTCACGATATCAGACGCATCTTGTGCTTCAAACAGCGTCATATCCAACCCACCTGTAATGTTCAATAGAACTTGTTCAGCCCCATCAATAGATGTTTCTAGTAATGGCGAAGAAATAGCTTGTTTAGTCGCTTGAATTACTCGATCCTCACCACTAGCTGATCCGATACCCATTAAGGCAGTCCCTTGGTTTTCCATAACGGTTTTCACATCCGCAAAGTCCAAGTTAACGTAACCAGGTGCTGTAATCAAATCAGAAATACCTTGCACCCCTTGGCGCAAAACATTATCAGCTTCTCTGAATGCTTCTAAAATTGGTGTCTTTTTATCAACGATTTCCAGTAAGCGATTGTTTGAAATAATTAGCAACGTGTCAACATTTTCTTTTAATTGCGAAATGCCTTCCGCAGCATAACGGCCACGCTTTGGTCCTTCAAAACTAAATGGTCGTGTTACCACACCCACAGTTAATGCTCCCATTTGTTTCGCAATACGAGCTACTTCAGGTGCCGCACCAGTCCCAGTTCCACCACCCATACCAGCAGTGATAAAGACCATATCTGCTCCGCTTAAAGCGTCAGCTAAAAATGATTCACTTTCTTCGGCAGCTTTTTGCCCCACTTCTGGTTGCGAACCAGCCCCAAGACCACGAGTGTACTTTGGGCCTAATTGAATGACTGTTTCAGCTTTGCTGTCTTTTAATGCTTGGACATCTGTATTGGCAACGATAAACTCGACGCCTTTAACATTTTCATCGATCATGCGGTTAACAGCGTTTCCGCCACCACCACCGACTCCGATTACTTTTATTATTGCACCACTATCAATGTTATTATCAATTGAAAATTCCATCTCGTTATAGTCCTCCTATTTTGGTTTTAGTCAAAAATGTTCGAAATAAAATCAGTTAACTTACTCTTCACATTTTTTCCTTTTGGTTCTTCTTCTTCGTAATCATCATAAACCACTGTTTGTTGAGCTGTCTCTTGCTCAACTTGACGCGGTGCTTCATAACGTACGTCATCATTCGTTTGACTAACAGAGAGTTTGCCACCTGTTACGGCTGCTTTTGAAATATGATAAATTTCATTTAGCTGCGATCCATACTCCACAATGCTAATAGCATTAGAGAAAATTGGGTTTCTTAAGCCCATATGGTTTGGCACATGTAATTTCACATGAGTACCAAAAACATCAGCAGCCAATTCCACAATCCCAGGAATACTTGCATTACCACCTGTTAGAATAACACCTCCAGGTAAGGTTAATGCATCAATCTCTTCTAAAGCCGCTTTTGATTTCGCTAAGATTTGTTCCATGCGGGCTTCAATAATTTCAGACAAGTAACGTTCATCCACTTTAATTGGTTCTTTTTGACCAATCACATCCACTGGAAACTCTTCATGTGAAGACGTTCTTTCTGGATAAGCATCTCCGTAATTTATCTTCAGTGCTTCCGCATTGTTCAAAGAGGTATTTAAGACAACAGAGATATCTTTAGTAACGAATTCTCCACCTTCTTGTTCCACATAGGTAAATTTCAAATCATTTTCATACATGACAGCCGTCGTTGTTTGGCCACCACCCATGTCGATGACAATCGTTCCAAAGTCCTTTTCACCATCTGACAAAATTGATTCTGTTAATGCTAAAGGCGTAATAACCAGCTCAGCCAGTTGTAACCCAGCTTTTTCCACACACTTTCTAATGTTATGAACGATCGTTTTAGGTCCAGTAAAGACGACCCCATTCATATCAAGTCGAACCCCAATCATCCCACGAGGGTCTTTGATGCCATCAAAACCATCAACTTTAAATTCTTGAGGAATCAACGTAATGATTTGACGTTCTGGAGGTGTCGAGCGAACAATCGCCGCTGACGCTACGTTGCGAACATCTTCATCTGTGATTTCTTTTGATTCTGTATTAACGGCGATCATGCCTTCACATTTTTCAACTTCTAATAAGTTAGCTGGTAAGCCAACATTGACTTTTCTAATTTGGATGCCAGATTTTTCTTCTGCTTGGCTGATTGCTCGTTTAATTGAGTCAACAGCTTTGTCGATATCAATTACTATACCACGACTTAGTCCTTCCGCCTTAGCATTTCCGACACCAATAATATTAATTTGACCCTCGATATATTCAGCTACAACAACTTTAACTGATGTTGTACCGATATCAAGGCCAACATAAATTCCTGTTTTTGCCATGAAAGGTATTCCCTCCTATATTTAAATTGCTATTCCATACTGTTTAGTTTCATGTTAATTTCATATTATTTAATCAAAATTACAAAATAATCCATCTTCATACAATTCTACCATAAATAGTAGACTTTACAAAAGAAGAATACATAATAATTCGTTAATTATTTTGATTATTCTCTTCTTCAACTTGTTTTTGCCAATCTGCACGTTCTTTTTCAGCTTGAGCCGCTTTTTTTTGGGCTTCAATTGACTCAAAGGTGGTAAAGAAAATCCCTGCTTCCATATCCACAATTCCTTTACCAGGATTATCCGCAATCACTTGAGGATAATAATTAATTTTATCTTGGTAATCACGCGTTGAAGCTATAATTTGATTGCCATCTTTCATGGTCATGGTCATTAGGTAAGCATTGGAACTAGAAGGTGTACTTTTAATTTCTTTAATATTAGCTAATACTTCTGGATTAATCTTCGAAAAACTAACCATTAGATAATTTAAATTATCTCCCTCTTTAAAATCAATCAAAACAGGAAATGCCTCATTTTTTATTTCTGTTGGTTCCCTTAAAATCGTTCCATTGTCAAGAACAGCATGAATTGTTTGATTTTCTTTCGCATAAGCCACTTCAGCATATTCCGTAACTGTTACTTTCAAATTATTCATGCGACTCAAACGAATATCAACATCTTTAACCCGGGGATTATCCTTTTTTATTCTTGGAATTAGTTCATTATTGAAATAAGCCGACCAAATGAATTCCTCACCAGTTAATTTAGTTGAAGCGGCAATCGCCTCAGATGTCACTAATTCATTTCCAACAACTTCAATCTTGTTGAGTTTGCTTAATGGGGACACATAGTACATCGTACCGATAGCCCCTATTCCGAAAACACTGACAAGTAACGTCAATCGTCGTTTCAACCGTTTTTGTCTTGCTTCTTTCATTTTTGGTAACTTGTCAGCAAAAGACTTTGATTTAGGCAAATCCTTAACCGTCTCTAAGGTGAGGCCATCCTTCGCCCCTTCCTTAGTAGGCTCTTCCGATGCCTCATTATCCTCAGATGCTTCTACTAAGGTCTCATCTGCTTTGACAGGATCGTCTGGAACAACAGCTGTCTCCACTTCAGGTTCCTCAGTTTTTTTCCAACGAGGTTGATCACCAACTTGCTCTAAATACTTCAAATTTTCTTTTTGCCAAGGTGTAAGCATCTCTGCGTCTGTTGACTCAGAGGGCTTATTGATGTCTTGATCGTCTTTCCCCATGATGCTTACCTCCCACTTTATATAATCTCTTCAACCACGGCCAGTAAGCGATCCGTGGCATCTGGAATACCTTCTGCTAATGACGCCTCTGCCATCGACTGACGGCGTTGGTCATCCAACATAATAGCATCAAGTTCTCGAACTAGAGAAAGACCAGATAAATCACTGTCTTTCAACAACTCCGCCGCCCCAACTGAGACTAGGCTCATGGCATTTTTTGTTTGATGGTCATTGGTGACATTTGGGCTGGGAATCAACAACGATGGCAAGCCCAAAGCAGTTACTTCGGCAATCGTTGTAGCGCCAGCTCTGCTGACAACTAAATCAATATTTTTCAACACCACTTGCATATTGTCGATATAAGGTCTCACCACTAAATTTGAAGACTCTATACCCGCTTCTGCCATGGCGGATTGAACTTGTTTAAAATAACGCTCTCCTGTTGCACAAAGTACCTGATACTCACGTTTGCTCAACTCTGCTAATCCCTCAATTAAAGCGTTAGTCATCGAAAGAGCACCTTGACTACCACCAAAGATTAGCACAGTCGGCAGATCAGATCTTAACCCATAACTTTCCAAAATAGTTGATTTTTCAATTTTTGCGACTTCTTGTCCTCGAGGATTTCCTGTTAACTCAATTTTATTACTAGGAAAATACTGAGCAGCATCTGGAAAACAAATTGCGACTTTATTGACGTATTTGGCTAAAAATTTATTCGTGACCCCTGGCACACTGTTTTGCTCGTGAATCAAGGTTGGGATTCCTTCTTTGTAAGCAGCATAAACCACTGCTGCACAGACGTATCCTCCAGTTCCCATTACCACATCAGGTTTAAACTCACGAATGATTTTTTTTGAATCACTGACACTTTTCATAAATAGATAGACAGTTTTAATATTTTCAAGAGACAACGACCGTCGAAAACCTTGTATTTGAATGGTTTTAAATGGGATTCCCTCTTTTGGTACAATTTTACTTTCTAGTCCTCGGTCAGTTCCAACATAAAGAAATTCAGCCTCAGGATGTTTTTCTTTAATTTGTTTGACTAAGGAAACTGCTGGATAAATATGTCCGCCAGTCCCTCCACCTGATACTAATACTCTCATGTTATTATCACTTCTTATCGTTTATTTGCTTGACGGCTTATTATCACTTCTTATCGTTTATTTGCTTGACGGCTTCTTTAAAGGTATTCCCACGGCTCTCAAAATTTTTAAATTGATCCCAACTCGCACAGGCAGGCGATAATAAGATACTATCTCCAGTCTGACTTAGTGACCAACTTCTAAGGACAGCTTCCTGAAGTGTTTCCACTAATCTAATTTGAGTAATGCCAGCGGCTTCTGCTGCTTTTTTCAGTTTAGCTTGACTTTCGCCAAACAAGATAATCCCCTTTAAGTCCTTGATAGAGGGCACTAATTCATCGAACTCATTCCCGCGATCAAGCCCTCCTGCCAAGAGGATTGTTTGTGAATTATCAAAACCACTCAAGGCTTTTTCTGTCGCTAAAATATTAGTCGCTTTTGAATCATTGTAAAACTTGCGACCGCTAATCTCTCCAAGATACTCAGTTCGATGCTCAACGCCACCAAAATGACGCAATGTATCTTTAATTGAGTCATTAGAGACACCTAATAGTTTGGCAACAGTTATTGCCGCAAGTGCATTTTCAAGATTGTGTTCTCCCGGCACGCCAACTTCCTTAGCAGCCATAAGCGACTCTCCATTATAGCACAACTGACCATTATCTAAATAGGCATTTGCCACAACATCACCTGTTGTTTTAAAAAAGAGCACCGTTGCTCGACTAGTCTTGCTTAATTCAACTAATTCAGGCTGATTACCATTTAGTATTAAGTAATCATCTTTGGTCATATTTTTTTGAATATTCCACTTAGCTTTTACATACTCGTCGCGACTACCATGGTAATCCAGATGAGCTTCATATAAATTAGTTATAACTGCTATTTGCGGGTGGAACTCAATAGTTCCCATCAATTGGAAACTCGATAATTCTGTCACTAGGATATCTTCAATTTTCGCTTGCTGCGCTACTGAGCTGGCAGGGGAGCCGATGTTACCAGCTAAGTATGCCTGCCCTTGATTAAGTCCTTGATTGAGCAACTCTCCTATCATCGTCGTTGTCGTTGTTTTACCATTGGTCCCAGTAATGCCAATAACTTTAGCTTCGGCAATCTCATAGGCCAACTCAACTTCAGTGATAATAGGAATCTTTTTTTCCATTGCTTTTTCGAGAATGGGATTAGAATAAGGAATACCGGGATTTTTAACGACTAAAACAAACTCTTCATCCATTAAATCAGCTGGATGACCTCCTGTCACAACACGAATCCCCATTGAGAGTAATTCTTGGGCTTCAGGGTTTTCTTCAAACTCTTTAGCATCATTAACGGTGACAAGTGCCCCTAGTTGATGCAACAATCGTGCCGCACTAACACCGCTTCTCGCTAACCCTAAAACTAAAATTTTCTTGTTTTCATACGCTGTGACTGTCTTCATCTCGGTATTTTCTCCTTATTATAAAGGGGGGTCTCCCCTTAGTATAAAATCATTAAGGTAATAACTGACATTACCAATCCTATTATCCAAAAAACAATATCAACTTTCCACTCACTCCAACCAGACATCTCAAAATGATGATGAATCGGAGCCATTTTAAAAATTCGTTTCCCTCTTAATTTAAACGATGTCACCTGGAGCATAACACTAGCTGTTTCGATGACATAAACTAAACCAATCAGTAGAAGAGTCCACTCTTGATGAAGCAAAATCGAAATGGCTGCTAGCATTCCTCCCAAAGCCAATGAACCAACATCACCCATAAAAATCTTCGCTGGTTTTTTGTTAAATAGGAAAAACCCTAAAAGTCCACCCATAGTCGTCAAACAAATGATTAAAATATCATGTTGTTGCTGATTCCAAGCAATAATCGCGTATGTCCCAAAAGAAATCATACCTAGACCTGATACTAATCCATCTAACCCATCAGTCAGATTGACCGCATTCGAAAAGCCGACTAACCACAATAACACAAAAACCCCATATAGAAGACCTAAATTTATGTCTCCAAGAAGTGGTAAGCTAAGTGTATTAGTAAACCCTTCATTACGAAAAACCATATAGAAGACTACTGCACCAATAATCTGACCAATTAACTTCTGTAGAGAATTTAATCCCATATTTCGTTTCTTGAAAATCTTAATAAAATCATCTAAAAAACCAAGTCCTCCATAAAGGACAAGTATAAAGATCACAATAGTAAAAGAAGCAGTCAGGGATTTCTGCCAAACAGCAAAAACCAGCGATGCTAACACAATTGCAATTAAAAAGACCAAGCCACCCATGGTAGGTGTGCCAGCTTTATTATTATGCCAAGTTGGCCCGTCGTCTCTAATTGACTGTCCTTGTTTTTTCATTTGAAAATAGCCGATAAAAAAAGGCATCATTGTTACGGTCATCGCAAAACTCAACGCGATTGGTAAAAATACTTTAGTCCATTCCATTCGTTATTATCTCCTAAAAATTAGCGATGAAAGCAAGCGCTGAGCGCTTGCTTCATTTACTATTTATTACTTGCGTCAACACTTCGGTTACTTGCATCTATGTTTAAGGCTCGTTCCAGTACCGTATTAGAAATCTCAGATATCATCACAGCAGGCTGAACGCCAGCTGATTTATTTGGTTTGCGCATTGTCACATACATAATATATTCTGGATTTTCCGTCGGCGCGATTTGGACTGCCGAATATAAATACTCATCAAGTAAATACCCCTGCTCTTCAGCAATCTCAGCCGTTCCCGTTTTAGCTGAAACACGGTAATTTTCTAACTTATATGTTTTACCAGTGCCATACTCCTGATCTTCTACCACATCAGTCATCATGTCTAAAACTTGTTTAGCTGTATTATCTGTGATTGGTTGACCTACCACTTCAGGTTGAATGACTTTTTCTGTTCCATCTGCCTTGACAACCTTGCTAATAAAGTTAGGCTTCATCATTTTGCCGCCATTGGCAATTGCCGTGAACCCTTGAACCATTTGAAATGGCGTCACTGATATGGCTTGACCGTACGAAGTCATGGCTCTATCGACTGTCGTATCCGTCCGAATAAAACCATCGTGTTCTGCCGGTGGCAAACCAGAATTCGTACTTTTACCAAAACCAAAACGATTTAAGTAATCGATCCACTTCATATCCATAGCTTGTTGCAAGTGAACCATTCCGACGTTACTTGACCAAGCAAGTGCTTGACGGTAAGTAATTGTCCCTACCCCTTCACGAATGTGGTCATTTATTTGTTTATCGTCAACTTGAATTTTCCCTGTTAGGAATGTAGCGTTAGGATTAAAATTACCAGTTTCAATAGCAGCTGCAACAGTGAAAACTTTCATTGTTGACCCTGGTTCATAAGGTTGCTCCACCAATAAATTTTGCCACTGAGCACCTTCCTTATCTAAGCCGTCTAATGTTTCCGGATTAAAAGCAGGTCGTTGAGACGCCGCTAAAATATTTCCTGTTTTGGCTTCCACCAACATAGCGGTGATATCTTCCGCCCCGTATTTCTCCATCGATTCAGTCATTTTACTTTCCAGAAGAGACTGTAAGGAATCATCCAGCGTAGTGTAAATCGAGACACCATCTTTAGCATTCTTTATCTCATTAATGGTTCCTGGTAATGGATTACCACGACTATCCCGTTGAAAGCTAACTTCGCCATCTTGTCCATTCAATTCCTTATTATACATTTTCTCTATTCCCATTTGGCCTAAGAGCCCTTTACTTTCATCACTATCATCAGCAAGAGCGGTGTAACCAATCAGATAAGGAGAATAAATTCCATTAGGATAAATACGAGCTGGATGGGCGTCAAAATAAACCCCTTTAATACCAGCCTTTTTCAATTCAGCTTCTATGTTATTTTTTATTTCTAAAGAAATACCTTTACCTTCTTTACCGAATTCAACACGCTTAATAGCAAAGCCATCAGAGTTTTTTTTCTGATTCAATTGTTTTAAACCATTCGCTTTTTTTATCTTAAGATGTTTATTTAAAATATCAGCGATTTGATCAAAGTTCTTACTTTCAGCATAAAGGATTTCTTGTTTTTGCGTTTTAGGATCTAACAGCCCCAAATAGGTTTTATCCAACACCGCATATAACGAATAAGAAGTAGCGTCTTCGGCAATCGCAACTCCATTACGATCATAAATGGAACCTCGCTTTGCCTTGACTACGCTACTTCCTTGATATAGTTGTTGAGTTTTGATATCTAAGGAAGTATCGCCGACTTTTCCAAAGCCTATGATATATGTAAAACGAAAGATGAACAGAAAAAAGACAACAATAGTTGCCCCAAAAAGGATGGAGCCGAATTTTTTCCGATTGGTTCTTGGCTCTAGCCCTTTACTTCGAATGTATTTCTGCCATTTTTGCCAATTCATTTTTTCACATTCCTTATATTTTCATCTTTGACTTCTAAGCCTGCTTCCTCAGCCGCTTTTTTAATGCGGTCTGCTCGTGACAATTCATTTTTTTCCTGCTCGAGCTTGCTGATTTGATCTGTCTTACGATCAATGTCCCCTTGGATAACAGCAATTTCTTCTTCTCCTCGAGAGATAGTGGTCGTTAACTTGACTGTTAAAACAGCCATTGTTACGAAAGCTAAGATAAATAAGGCGACGATAGACTTCTCAACTCTAGAAATATTTTGTAACCTTTTTTTAGGATAGGTTAAGACAGGCTCTTCTGGCGCTGCAACTACTTTCGTGTCTACTTCTTGCGGAATACTGATATCGTACTCTTCAAATTCTTTTAATTCTGCCACCTGTTCTTCCCCTTCCTTTCAAGGTGCTTTTTTTTCAGCCACCCGTAATTTTGCACTTCGCGCGCGATTATTATCCGCTAATTCGTCCTCAGAAGGAAGAATTGGCTTACGATTGACTAATGACAAGATCGGTTGAAATTCGTCAGGAATCACCGGTAACCCTGGCGGTGTTTCTTTTGGCTGACTATACTCTTTAAAGATTGTCTTAACAATTCGATCTTCTAAAGAATGGAAAGTGATAACACTAATCCGACCACTCGGCGCCAATAACTCAATTGCTTGTTCTAATGATTCTTCCACTACTGCTAACTCATCGTTAACCGCAATCCTTACTGCTTGGAAGATCCGTTTTGCTGGATGTCCACCTTTGCGCCTTGCTGGTGCAGGAATAACATCTTTAATCAACTCGACTAATTCACCTGTTGTCTCAATAGGTTTCTCTTGGCGGCGTTTTTCGATTTCACGAGCGATTTGCTTGGAAAATTTTTCTTCGCCATAGCGATAAAAAATTTTAACCAACTCGTGATAATCATACGTGTTAATCAACTCGCGAGCAGTTAACTCGGCATCAGTATCCATCCGCATGTCTAATGGCGCATCCTGATGATAACTAAAACCACGTTCAGCTTCATCCAGTTGTGGCGATGACACGCCTAAATCATATAAGATGCCATCGACCTCTGTCACATTTAGTGACATTAGTTTATCTTTCAGTTCTCTGAAATTTGCTTTTACAAAGGTAACCATACCTTTTTCACTGTATTCTTTTAATGTTTCCTGAGCGTGGTCAATAGCTTTTTGATCTTGGTCAAAGGCATATAGATGACCCGACTCTGCTAATTGTGACAATAAATACTCACTATGACCCGCACCACCTAATGTGCAATCAACGTAGACACCAGTGGGTTTTATCTTCAATTGATCAACAGTCTCGTGCAGTAGGACTGTTGTGTGACGAAATTTCTCAGTCATCCCATAATTCCTCTACTTTCCTATAACCCGAAATCAATCATTGTTTCAGCTAATTCATCAAAATTAGCTTCTGCTTCGTCTGAGAAGTCATCCCATTTCTCTTGACTCCAGATTTCAATCCGGTTAGAGACACCAATGACAACACATTCTTTTTCTAAGCTTGCATGAGTTCTAAGTGTTTGGGGGATATTAATCCGACCTTGCTTATCGATTTCACATTCCGTTGCCGCTGAATAAAAGAAGCGAACAAACGTCCGAGCATCTTTTTTCGCCAAGGGCATTTCTTTAAGCTTTTCTTCCAATACTTCCCACTCGTTTTGAGGATAACCAAATAAACAGCCGTCCATCCCTCTAGTCACAACAAACTTTTCACCCAGTTCATCACGAAACTTCGAAGGCATGATCAAGCGACCTTTTGCATCTATATTATGTTTATATTCACCCATTAACATGATAGACTACCTCATTTACCCACTTAGTATATTCAGTCTACCACATTCCCCCACTTTCTACCACAACCTAGCTAATTTTTTTTCATTTTTTTACTAAACCCCAAATATACGAAAGGAAAGTCTAAGTAGAAGCCTCTCTAAAAGAGGCTCAACCCCTTGCTATCAAAAGGTTTTGATAGAAGAAAAATCCTTTTCACTGTTTCTGAAAGAAAAGTGGGGGTTAGGTGGGGGATTTTCCCTAAAAAAGAGAAAAAGCGACATAGAATAGTCTACGTCGCTTTTTTATTTTACATGTCTACACATATTGAATAATGTTTAAAATTGTCAAAAGAATGTATAATATCAAAGTAAGTAAAAAGACTATTCGCCAAAACATTTTAAAATATCGTTTATATTGAATATCACCAAAGTAGTATGCGTGACTCACTGCAATCCCAATTCCTAAAAGAAAAATCAAAATAAGCAGATAAGGTACGGCCGATACTTTAAAGGTATCCATGGAAATAGCATGTATCCCCATTAGTAAAAGCGGTGTCGCTAAATCCGGTGATTTTAATTTGTATTTTTTAACAAGCGCCAATGATTGTACAATAAAATTACAAGCAAATAGCAAAATAATTGGGAAAACATACCAAAAAATCATTATAACTGGTATCTTCATTTAACTAATCCTTTCTGTTCTCCAACTACTAGAGTAACTATACACTGTTTAGTTTACACACGTATGTCAGCCAGTTTAAGTTCCATTGTCTTTAAACGTCATTTGTTACGAAAGTATGTAATAATCATAACAAGGACCTCTTTATTGGAGTCTCTTTACCACAGTACTTTAGTAAGACCAATTAATAATTATAATCAAAAAAAAGGCTTCTGGCAATTGAAAGTTGCTACTCTTGGGTTATTTGTGTAAACTTTAAGATATTAAGCACGACTCGAAAGGATGACACTCATTGATTAATTACTACTCTATCAGCGATGATAGTCAAATAAGCAAAGCAACAGACGAACTATCCGCCAATTGGGTTCATATTGAGAAACCAACAAGCGATGACATTGATCGTTTTACGAAACGCTACCATTTCCCCCATGACTATCTTTCAGCTGTTTTGGATAATCAGGAAATTTCCCGTTACGAAGGATTTAAGCAACCTTCTTTAGATCGACCTGTACTCCTGTTATTACAATACCCTAAAATCGTGATGAGTCCTAGTGGCTTTAAGCAAATCGAAGCACTCCCTTTTAGTATCATTATTACCCGAGACAAGGTCATCACCAGTTGCAACGACACGTTAGAACTAGGCGCCAATCTACTTAAAGGTAAAGCTTTTATTTCTAAAATTGAAACCAAAGAAAAATTGGCCATTCAATTAGCTTGGCATTTTTCTGATTTATTTAACTATTACATCAAAGCCATCAAAACTGAAACCGATGGCCTAGAAAGCGAATTACAAAAATCAACAGAGAACAAACAACTCTTTCAATTGATGGACATGCAAAAAAGCCTAGTCTACTTCGACTCAGCCTTAGAACAAAATTTAATTGTCATTGAAAAAGCTTATGAATCTACTCTTATTATGACGAGCAAAGAAAGCATGACGGCTCTTTACGATATAATGATCGAAACCAAACAAGCCCTGGCTTCTGCCAAAATCCAAGCCGAACTACTATCCCAACTGGGAAATTTATTTTCAGCTATTGTTTCCAATAATATGAACATCGTCATGAAGGTCCTAACCGTTATTACAATTGTTTTAACCATCCCAACGATTATCGGCGGTGTCTATGGCATGAACGTGGAACTCCCTTTTGCCCAAGAAAAAAACGCCTTCTGGTGGCTCGTCATTTTGACGATTGTTTTCAGTTTAATCACTTTCTGGATATTAAAAAAGAAAAAGTTTTTTTAGTTTTGACTTGCGAACCTTAGCGTAAAAGGTGTACACTTATGGCATTGAATAAAAAAGGAGTGTCTTCCTGTGAGCAGTAAAAAACCGAATACTTTTTCCAAAGTTACCAAGGTCGTTGTTTGGGTTATGCTAATCGCCATTCTTGGCGCAGCTATCTTAGGCGGTGTAATGGCGATTATTTAAAAAGAGTTAAGTCAAAATTTTGACTTAACTCTTTTATTTTCACTTCTTTTTTGCTAAAGCCAATAGTTCTCTGGCATGTTCCTTCGTCAGAGTCGTAATAGCATCTCCCGATAACATCCGAGCCACTTCTAATACCCGTTCTTCATCATTCAACTGTTTGAGAGAGGTTTCTGTTCGCTTGTTTTTGACTTGCTTTTCTATAAAGTACTGCGTATCTGCCACAGCTGCCACCTGAGGTAAATGAGTGATACAGAGAACTTGTGAGTTCTCTGCGACTTGATGGATTTTATTGGCAATCGCTTGAGCAACACGGCCACTAACCCCTGTATCTACTTCATCAAACACAATACTCGTGACGCCATAAGTCTGAGAGAAAATAGTTTTGAGGGCCAGCATAATACGAGACAGCTCTCCACCAGAGACGACTTTCACTAGAGGTTTCAAGGGTTCTCCAGGATTGGTTGTAATAAAAAATTCCACCTTATCCTGCCCAGTTTCATTAAAACTGGCTTCTTTTTCAACTCTAACATCAAAGACCGTCTTCTCCATGTACAACTCTTTCAGTTGCTTGACAATCGCTTCTTCTAGTTTTTTAGCGATTTCCTTACGCAAAGACGTCAGTTGATCTGCCAGCCCCATAAGCTCCGCTTCTTGTTCAGCCAACCGAGCTTCCAACTGCTCACTCCGATTTTCACCTAGAATCGATTCCATTAACTCTGCTGAGATATCCGCAAAATAAGCTAAAATCTGCTCCTCTGACTCACCATATTTCCGCTTTAACTGGCGAATGGTATCCAACCGAAACTCAACTTCATCGATGCGAGTTTCATCCATTTCTAAAGTATCAACCATACGTGAAATTGCAGTAACAGCCTCTTGAAGCTGGTAATAACTATTCTTTACGACATCGGAAACTTCCAAGTATTCTGAATCAATGCCCTCAATTTCAATCAGTTCATTCATGGCCACACCTACTTGATCCAAACTACTGGTTTCACCACCTGTTAAAGCCTCATAACTATTAGTTAATCCGTCAGCTATTTTTTGAAAATTATTCAAACGATGCCGCTCATCTATCAGAACCGCTTCCTCGCCAATCTTCAAATCAGCTGCTTCAATTTCCTCACACTGAAATTGAAGCATATCAATTCGTTGGGCGAATTCTTTTTCATGCTTTTGTTTATTGCGTACTTTTGAAAAAGTCTCTCTGTAAGCCCCGTACGCCACATCATAGCGCGCCTTTAGACGACTAATTTGCTTCTGACCGAACTGATCTAATAAACGCAGGTGATTCTCCGCATGCATTAATTCCTGATGTTCATTTTGTCCGTGAATGTCGACCAAATAACTCCCAATCTCACGCAAAGTTGCCGTGTTAATCAATCGACCGTTAACCCGGCACGCATTTTTACCACTCTTAGATATTTCTCGAGAAATAATCACCGTGTTATCTTCAAAATCAATGGCTAATTCACTTAACAATAAGACCAAACGAGAATCTGGCACAACGCTAAATTGCCCTTCTAAAACACACTTTGAAGCCCCTTGTCGAATATAATCTGTGGATCCCCGACCACCGACCAACAAACCTACCGCATCAATAATGATCGATTTACCAGCTCCAGTCTCACCTGTTAAAACAGTCATCCCTTCACCAAAAGACACATCCAAAGCAGAAATAATCGCAAAATTTTGAATGGATAATTCTTGTAGCATCACTTTCACCTCTCATAACTTATGGCATTTAATTGCTGGTGAACGTCAATGGCTTGGCTTTCTTCCTTAAAAATCATTAAAACCTTATCATCAGTTGCGAGACTAGTAAATAAAAGCTTCTCGTACAACTTTTCTATCAACTGTCCTAAAGCGCCACCGCTTCCTGGAATGGTCTTAATCGCCACCATTTTATCCATAATACTTAGACTCACTAAACTTGCATCAAGCATTTTGCTAAGCCTTAGATCATCAACCTCTGGCTTTTGATTCGATAAACTATAATGGAACGAACCATCTTCATTACTGACCTTAATCAACTGCATCTCTTTAATATCGCGCGATATCGTCGCTTGGGTCACGTCGATACCACGTTCAATTAATAACTCGACAAATTCCTCTTGTTTTTGAATACGGTGCTCTTTCAACAATTGTTTAATCAAGCGTTGACGATCTGTTTTTTTCATAAACTACCTCCTATTTCAACCTCTTATGAGCCCTATACTCGGCCGCGAGGAATAGCCCATTTCAAGACTCAGCAGACCAATCAGTTAAGATTAGCTACTATTCAGCAATTTTTACTTTTAATTCACGATGAGCCGATTCCACTACTTCCTGACTAAGTTGTTCGATGTTTATGGCCACCAGTGGTTCCTCGTTCCATTTTAAGTGGGCTAAAAATTCAATATTACCTTCTCCACCTTTAATCGGGGAAAAATCCACTCCGGCGATTTGATATCCTTCCGCCTCCATAAATGTCAGCATGCGTTCCAGCACAAGACGGTGAGTTTTTGGATCACGAATCACCCCGTTTTTACCGACTAATTCTTTTCCGGCTTCAAACTGAGGTTTAATTAAGGCGACCACTTCGCCACCAGATTTCAAAATCGTTTTTAAAACAGGTAAAATCAAGCGTAGCGAAATAAATGACACATCTATCGATGAAATATCAGGTAAACCAGCAGTAAACTCCTCTGGTTTCGAGTACCTGAAATTAGTTCGTTCCATCACAACCACTCGCTCATCCTGTCGTAATTTCCAAGCTAATTGATTATAACCAACATCCAACGCATAACTCATTTTAGCACCATTTTGGAGCGCCACGTCAGTAAAACCACCAGTTGAAGAGCCAATATCCAATAAAATTTTATCGGTCATGTCAATGTGAAACACCTCAATGGCTTTTTCTAACTTCAGCCCACCACGTGAGACATATTTAAGCCCTTCACCTTTCAAATGGAGTTCGGTGTCCTCCGGAATTTTCTCACCCGGTTTATCCATCCGCTGATTATTGGTATCGTAAACTAAACCAGCCATCACTGCTCGCTTGGCTTTTTCTCGAGTCTCACTTAAACCTTGGTTGTACACAAGGACATCTACACGTTCTTTTTTCATATGTCTCACTTTCATTTAAACCATTAATGTCTGAATCAATTCTTCTAATAAACTTATTTTCTGGTCGATTCCCACTTCCAACTTAACTTTAGCTAAAGTAGAAAGAGCCAATTGACAGTGTTCTTTTAAAGCCATTTCAGCACCTTCAACACCTAATAAAGACGTATAGGTACTCTTATTTAATGCTTGATCCATGCCCGTTTTTTTACCAATAACAGCCTCATCACCAATTACATCTAACAAGTCATCTTTAATTTGAAAGGCGATTCCGAAGTTATCGGCATAAATCAGCATCAACTCCACTATTTGATGTTCCTGACCACTTAGTATAAGTCCCGCTTCAACTGCAAACTTTATTAAAGCCCCAGTTTTACGGCGGTGAACCGACTGCAAGCTCGCTAAATCCAATTGTTGAGATTCCCCTTCAATATCGGCAACCTGACCACCAATCATACCTTGAGTCCCTGCCCCCTTAGCTAAACGTTGAAGCAAAGCCACTTTAAGGTCAGAAGCTAACTCAGCTTCAGCTACAAGATGGAAGGCTTCCGTCAATAAACCGTCCCCTGCCAAAATTGCCAAGCCTTCACCAAAAACAATGTGATTTGTGGGCTTCCCTCGGCGTAATTCATCGTCGTCCATAGCTGGTAAATCATCATGAATCAACGAATAGGTATGAATCATTTCCAAAGCTCCAGCCACCTGATAAGCACCTCTCGTTATCTCTCCATTAAAAAAATCAATGGTTGCCAACAACAACAATGGCCGTAATTTTTTCCCGCCAGCAGCCAAAGAATACTCCATACTCGTTGACAAACTATCCTCTGTGGCATGCTCCTTAATAAATTGATTAATTTCTTGATCTAATTTAGGCAAATGCTTATCAGCAAAGTTAGTCAGTAAGCTATCCCCCATCATTAAGACTCGCTTTCATCAAAGACAACTTCTTCATCATTTTCTGTCATAATTTTTGTTAAAGTTTTCTCTGCTTTTGTTAAGGTTTCCTGACAGATTTTACTTAGTGCAATCCCTTTTTGAAATTGTTCCAAAGCCGTCTCCAAGGGTACATCTCCCTGTTCTAACTCTTTTACAATAACCTCCAAGGCCATCATTGATTCTTCAAAAGTCATTACTTCTTTAGCCATTTGTTTCCTCACTCTCATTTATTCTGATCTTGTTAATCGTCATATCCGCTTCCCCATCAACAAAATGAATCGTTAATGCCTCACCTGCCACAAGATTTTTTGCAGAAGCCACTAGTTTTTCCTCATCTGTTACGTAGGTGTAACCGCGTCCCATAGTTTTTAAGGGACTTAACAGGTCCAAAGATTGGGTTACTTGCCCAAACTGTTTATTTTTTTCTTTAATTAATTGCAGCATTTCATTCGTCAGTTGTTGTTGCAACATTCCTAATTGTTGAGATTGGCTGCTCACTCGATTAATCGGAGTCACTAGTCTTAACTGGTGATTGATTATTTGATACCATTCCTTTTTGTCAGCCACTAAACGGTGACTATTTTGTTGAAACGTCCTCATCATTAAATCAAGCTTAACTGAGAATCCTTCATACAATCGTTGGGGTTGCTTAAAGATAAAAGAATTCATCACATGTTGGTGACGCTGCTTCTGACGGTTAACTTGATAAGAATAACTTTTAATCAAACGATTTTCTCGTTCTTTAATTTTCAGCAATTCATCACTTAAGACCGGCACTGCTAATTCAGCTGCAGCTGTCGGTGTCGCCGCACGAACATCCGCTACCAAATCAGCAATCGTCACATCCGTTTCATGTCCAACCGACGAAATAATCGGTGTTTTCGCCTCAAAAATAGCCCGAGCAACCCGCTCTTCATTAAACGGCCATAGATCCTCAATGGAACCACCCCCACGAGCTATGATTAACGTATCAATATCACCTCGCGACTCAACTCGCCCAATATTACGACAAACATCATCTGCTGCTTTATCGCCTTGAACTAAGGTTGGATAAAGAATCAGTTGAGCAATTGGGTATCGACGTTTCAACGTCGTCATAATATCACGAATAACCGCTCCACTTGGGCTCGTAATCACCGCTATTTTTCGTGGATACGGAACAAGGGGTTGCTTTTCAGCTGTAAATAGTCCTTCTTCAGAGAGCTTTTCTTTCATTTCAGCTAAAGCTTGATAGAGAGCACCCACACCATCTGGCTCCATATGTTCCACATAAATCTGATAGTTACCACTGGCTTCGTACAACGAAATACGACCGACAACCAGCACTTTCATACCTTCTTTAGGCGTGAATTTCAGCTTTTGAAACGCCCCTTTAAACATGATTGCTGCAATCTTCGCCTGATCATCCTTCAAACTAAAATACTGATGAGCATTGGCCCTCATGCGAAAGTTGGATATCTCACCTGTTAAATACACCCGCTCTAGGTATGGGTCTGCTTCAAATTTACGTTTTAAATACTTCGTCAGAGCTGTGACTGTCAAATACTGTTGTTCCAGGTCACTCATCTCCTTTTTTATCGATGTTCTGTAAACGAGACTTTACTAGCATCTTCATTAACCGATTATCTATCAATCTACTATCAGGTTATCTTAACAGACTAAGACTGTTTCTTACGCGCATTAGCGATTGTCTGCTCCATCAACATGGTAATCGTCATCGGGCCGACCCCCTTCGGTACAGGCGTTACTAAACTGGCCACCTCTATCACCTCATCGAAAGCGACATCACCTATTAGTTTACCTTCGTCACTGCGATTCATTCCCACGTCTATTACTACAGCGCCCGGTTTGACATGTTCAGCATGAATAAAATGACCTCGTCCAATGGCTACAACTAAAATATCCGCCCGTCTTGTAACTGTCGGCAGATCAACCGTCCGCGAATGGGTAATCGTCACGGTGGCATTTTTATCTAATAAAAGCTGTGCCATCGGTTTGCCGACAATGTTGCTTCTGCCAACTACAACAGCTTCTTTCCCTGCTATCTCCACACCATAAGCTTCTAACATTTTCATGATGCCATATGGGGTACAAGGTATTAACCCCGCTTGACCGCTAAATAACTTACCAACATTAATCGGATGAAAGCCATCGACATCTTTTTCTGGCGTTATGGCTAATAAAACCTTCTCTTCATCTATATGGTCAGGTAAGGGTAACTGAACTAAGATACCATGAAATTGGTCATCCTGATTATACTTAGAAACGACTTTGATTAAGTCAGCCTCCGAGACATCTGCTGATAACCGCTCCACCACAGAATGCAACCCGATCTTTTGAGCCGTTAATTCTTTATTGCGAACATAGGTCTGGCTAGCTGGATTCTCACCTACGATTATCACGACTAAACCAGGTTTAACCGACATATCAGCCACTTCAGTAGCCATCTCCGCCTGCATCTTATCAGCCAACGCACGGCCATCAATAATTTTACCTACCATCAATAACGCCTCATTTCTATTTTTTTCACTGCCTATATTTTAGCATAGATTAATTCTTCAAGAAAGATTTCAACTTCATCAAAAAAAGAAAAAACTCAAAGAAATAGCGAACTATTTCTCTGAGTTTAAGGTTGGCACAATATTAGATAAAACCCCATTAACAAATTTACGGGAATCATCGTCACTGTATTTTTTAGTTAGCTCAAGAGCTTCGTTCAAGGCAACCTTGGCAGGTATTTCATCGACATAAAGCATCTCATAAATAGCAATTCGCAGGATAATTAAATCGGGTTTCGCAATTCTTGCTAAAGTCCACTTTTTCAGATTCTTTTGAATTAATTGATCCAACTCTTCACGATGTTGGCAGACACCAGTTACTAAAGCGTCTAAGTAACTTGGAATAAAGGCCTCACCATCTTCACTCACTAATTCGGCATTATTGTATTCAAAGGCGTAACTAATAGCATCTTCCTTCGTAACATCTTGATTAAAGTCAAAGGGATACAATGACTGTAAAGCTTTTTCTCTTATTTCGTGACGAGTTAATTCCACTCTATTCATCCTCTTCTGAATCAAATAATTCTTCTAGACTTGGGCTAGCTAATTTTTCCGGCACAACACCCACTACGTGAATGTTAACTTCCGCTAATTCGATATCCGTCATATATAGAACTTGTTGTTTCACTTTCTCTTGCATATCCAACGCAACTTTCGGTACCGATACGCCATAATTTAAATAACAGTAAAGCTCAACTTTCAAGCCATTATCGTCATTTTTCAAATGAACGCCTTTACCATGAGCTGCTCTGCCTAATAATTCATTGACGTTTGAAGCCAAATCACCACGCATGCCATAAACACCAGATACTTTAGACGCTGCAATCCCAATGATTACTTCAATCACTTCAGGGGCAATCACAATCTCGCCACCCATATTTTCTTGACCATTCTCAATTACAAATGTTGTTTCTTCAGTCATTTGGACCCCTCCTTCTTAATAGCTGTTACCATTATAAAACATTTGGCATTAAACAGCCACACCCACTACGCGCGTGAGACGTATGAACCATCATCCGTGTTAACCACTAACACATCATCTGCATTGACGAAGAACGGCACTTGAACAATCAAACCCGTTTCCATCGTCGCTGGTTTAGAACCACCTGACGATGTATCGCCACGAATTCCCGGATACGTTTCAGCGACTTTTAACTCCACTGTATTCGGCAAGGACACACCGATGGTTTCTGTTCCATACATTATAATATAACAAAAACTATTTTCTAATAAGAACTTCAACTCATCTTTAATCTGCTCAGTAGGCAATTCCACTTGTTCGTAGTTGTCCGTATCCATAAACACATGGTTACCACCACTTTCATACAAGTATTGCATTTTGCGATTATCTATTTGAGCTTTGGCAACTTTTTCTCCTGCACGGAAGGTTTTTTCTTGAACCGAACCATTACGTAGATTTTTCAGTTTAGAGCGAACAAATGCTGCTCCTTTTCCTGGCTTAACATGTTGAAAATCAACTACTCGCCAAATACTGCCGTCAAATTCAATCGTTAATCCTGTCTTAAAATCATTTACAGAAATCATCCGTTTCCTCCAATCATATAGACTCGTCTACAGTTTATCATTAAATGACCACTTTTGTCATTAGAAAGATCACATAGGAGCTCGCATACTCACTGTTTTAAACAAGTTTTATAAGATAATTAGTTCTTTCGGCGAGTGAGTTAAGACTTCAATTCCCGTTTCCGTCACTAACAAATCGTCTTCAATTCTCACACCACCAATTTCCGGATAATACAAACCAGGCTCGTTCGTGATCACATTACCGGGAACAAAGCGTTTTTCAGCTAAGCGCGATACGTTGGGACCTTCGTGAATTTCCAAGCCTATGCCATGTCCAGTCGAATGACCAAAGGCAGCCCCATGACCTTTTTCATCAAAATACCCACGGGCAACATGATCTAGCTCCACACCAGACATTCCTGGTTTTGCAGCCTCTAACACTTTCAGTTGAGCATCTAGAACCAATTGATAAATCTCTTTCATTTTTTCACCAGGATCACCTAAAGCAATCGTCCGCGTCATATCAGACACATAACCATTGTAATAACAACCAAAATCAAGTGTAATCATATCACCACTTTCAATCACTTTTTCACTTGCTACCCCGTGAGGCATTGCAGAACGTAAGCCGCTAGCAACAATTGTTTCGAAGGAAATGCCTGAAGCTCCTAGTGAACGCATATGAAAATCTAATTCCGTGGCAACTTGAATTTCCGTCATTCCCGGTTTGATATACGTTAAAATATGGGCAAAAGCAGCATCAGCAATTTCACAAGCTTTACGAATGATAGCCACTTCTCCCGATTCTTTCACTTCACGTAACCCTTCAATCAGTCCTGAAATAGGTATTAAATCAGCGCCAATTAATCCATCTAAGACACTGTAAGTCCCATAAGACACATAATCTTCCTCAAATGCAATACCCGATAAACCATCACTTTTTACAATCTTAGCTACCTCATCATAGATTGGTCCAACATTTTGAACAATTTGATAACCTTGACACTGCTCCGTCGCTTGTTTCGTATAACGGAAATCCGTAACAAAGTAAGCTTTATCTAATGTAATAACTGCTAAACCCGTGGTACCAGTAAAACCAGTTGCATAACGTAAATTGTACTCACTTGTGATCAAAATAGCTGGTAACTCTAACTCTGCTAGTTTTGTTCTTATTTTTTCAATGCGATTAATCATTTATTAACCCTCTTTCTTTGCTGACATCCTCTCAATTATAACAAAGAACAGCGATTAGTTAAACCAAAGGCCCTGATTTATTGTTGGTTTCGCAAAATAAAAGTGACCGACCAAAGTACTACACACTGTTATTTATGCATTGTTAATGCCCCTCTATCTCCATCACATAATAAGGGCCGTCCTGATCATCAACCTCTTCCCTTACAATACAAAACCCATGCTTTTCGTAAAAATAGCGGGCACCTTCATTTTGGAGCAAACATTTCAACCTTACTGTCCTATCTTGATTTCTCAGTAACTCTGCTAACAGCATTCCACCTATCCCCTGTCCTTCACGACCTGGTTTAACAAACAACAAATGAATAAAATTCTCCGGTTCATAGACAGACATAAAGGCAATGATTTCAAAATTGTCCTCTACTAATAAAACTTCTTCTCCAGCGGTCGCCAAATCAAAATCCAACAGAGACAGACTCTTATTCATCCATGTAAAATGATTAACTCGAGAGCCGTAATAAATCTCTCTCAAAGCACTTAGATCTTCTATTTTTGCCGTTCTAATCTTCATTCAGTCACTCCCTATTTAATCTTTTATTCATCAAAAAAAGGCTAACCCCTTGAGCACCAAGAGATTAGCCTAAACATTTGTGTTAATTATTGCGCTACTGGGTATTCGGGTTTCAAGTAGTCACATAGCGCCTAAATACGATAGTGGCAACAATTATTTAAATCTCATTAGTAGAATTATATCATTGAATACCACTAAAGAAAATCTTTCCGTATTCAATACCGTATTCACTCAAATCACAATTACTACGGGCAATAATTATCTAGTCACTCATTGAGCGGCTAGGCTTTTTTACTCTCCCTACTTATCAAGCCACTTCTTCACATCAAAGGGATCATCAGAGAGTGGAACCCCTCGTAAGCATTCGTATGCTTGTAGCTTTAAAGTGTGTATTTCTTCTTTTAATCTATCAGGCATTAATGATTGAATATCTTCCAACTCACATCCCAATTCAACTATTTCTATGACTTTTTCGCTTACTCCTTTTTCTTCCAAAATGCTTACCGTATAGGGACTAAATAAGTAATTTTCACAATCATCTATCGTCAGCACTTGGTTTTCTAGCGATTCTAGTAAACCTATAGCACTAACTAAAATTAGCCTTTCTGCTTCATTTGTTTTATTTACTGACAAGTTTAATTGCATTTTTTCCTCCTAAGGATTACTCAATCCAGCACCAATTGTACAGTGTCCAACACTATTTAATTAACTCAGAATCATCTTTAGGCCCTTCTGGTAAACTTTGTATAAATGCCGCATTAAGGTTGTATAAATCTTCAAACTCCGAGCTTAAATGACCGTAGACTCCTACAAGTTTCACAAGATTATCTCTAAAAATATACTGATAATTTATTTCTTCCAAACTCCTCTCCATATCAATCGTTGCTATATCTTTAGTAATACTCTTTAGCTTCTTCAAATCTTCTACGATCTCATCAATAACATCTTCTTTCAACTCCAATATGGGAAAATCAATATTATTCTCATCTTTATTTTTGCCATTTATCTTTGTATAAAATTCTAATAATGTATCAAAATCTTTAGAATCCATCATCATTTTAGCGTCCTTCCCAATCCTTTTAAGGTTTTATCCCTATTAATCGTTCCATCTAAGTTTAATACCTTAGAAAACTTCCCTTTGCTATCAAATACTTCCAGATGATCTTTGTGCATACCATCTAAATATAATTGGTCTCCTTTTTTAAACCTAATTCTTTCAACTTTTTATTATCTACTTTATAGACTTGTTGTCCATCGACTCGTTTTCCATTTTTAGACAGATTTCCTTTTAATTCAGAGCCAAACTCACCTTCAAAAAAGTCGTCCATATTCCCAACTGCATTCGAAGAATTGTCATAGTTCCCACCGCTTATAATATTCTGGATACTCATTCCACCAACAGCTGTAGCATGCGCCCAAATTGCTAATGTACTTGCTGAGACGGCTGGAATGGCGCCAGCACTCGCTCCACCTGTTACTGGAGCCAAAGCTAAACTACCACCAGACCCACCAATGAACCATAGCGTACCTCCTATGAATTCAGCACCAGATTGAACTAAACTAAATAAATCCCCTACAAATACACCTTTATTATAACCTTTATTCTGCTTGAGGGAGTCATTTACTTCTCTTTCACCAAAAACTGACTCTAATAAAGCTTTGACTCCATTATTTTCAAGAACTTGATATCCTGCTCCAGCAATGAAAGCTTTAAAAGACTTCGAGTCTTCTTTCGCTAATTCAACAGTTAACTCGTTTGTTGCATCTTTATCCAACTCACCATTTTTATAAACTGTGTAGATAATCTCTCCACTAGGTAGTTGTATTTGTTTTATTTCTAACTCATCTTCAATTGTTTGGCGCTCAACATAACTCTCCCATCGCTTTTTAATCGTTGCGGCCCATTCCATATTTTCAGACTTGGGCATTCTAAACTGACTTAAACTAGAATCCCATGAGCCCTTAGCTAACTTTCCACCTTTTGAAACGGCTTCCTCTAACGTGCTGATTTCCGAAAAGATTGCCGGCGATCTCTCGTTAAATGAAAGTAGATCATCAAGTTTTTCTTGTAGTTTTCGACGGGCCGTCTGATAGGTTGCCATCAACGACTGATTACTTGACATCTTAGAAGCAATGGATCCATCTAACGCCCCCTCCTGCTGTTGTTGAAACAACATTCCGTGTAAACGATCATTCATTTCTGCTAATTCCGACGTCAGCCGATCAACTTGAGCGATTTTTTCTCTTAAGTCCGATTCCCTTAAATCACCACTATCAACTTGCGCTATATATTCTTCTGGAAACTTCTGACATGCTTCCATAACAGCTTCTGACAGTAGTATCCCGCCTTGGGCTAATGGTTGCAGTACTGACGTAAAGAATCCTTTAGCTGAATCATAAGCGGCCCCTGTAAGCATGGGGCTGTTTGCTGAGAAATCCTCAATGGCTCTCTGCAATTGTTCATAGCCTTCTATCTGCTTGCGGCACATACTTGTTACGCTAGACGCTTGCGCCTGTGATGCCGAAATTTTCGGTTCTGTTAAACAATTTACATATTAAGTGCCACTTTTCAGCATCTAACAACCTAATCATAAATATCAATTTAACTGAACAAGGTAGGTATTTCCTACCTTATACTTCGAGGTAAGGGCTAACCGCCTTATATTACCAATAACAAAAAAGCCACCATCTATAAAGATGATAGCCTTATCTTATTTTTAAAAAAACCGTATTCAGTTGATTTATTTCAAAGCAAATAAAAAGGCTAACCCCTTGAGCACCAAGAGATTAGCCTAAACATTTGTGTTAATTATTGCGCTACTGGGTAAACAGACACTTGCTTTTTGTCGCGTCCTTTACGTTCGAAACGTACCACGCCATCAATCTTAGCGTATAAAGTATCGTCTCCACCTCTACCAACATTAGCACCAGGGTAAATTTTTGTTCCGCGTTGACGGTACAAAATAGAACCACCTGTTACAGTTTGGCCATCAGCTCTTTTAGAACCTAGACGTTTTGATTGTGAATCACGACCATTGGCAGTAGAACCACCACCTTTTTTCGTCGCGAAGAATTGTAAATTCATTTTCAACATTTGGTTGCACCTCCTTAAGTAGTTGTTACAGTTTCAATCTTAATAAATTCTGAGTGTTCACTTTGAATACTCTGTAAACCAAGCAATAAGCTTTCTAATAGAATTTGAGCAATGTTAGATTGTTCTTGGCTAATATCTGCAAGGATTTCAAAATAAAGATACCCTTCGTTTTCATGATCCACATCCAAAATTGGCGCAAATCCTGCCAGAGCTTCTATCGAATTAACCGAATTAAATGTCAAAGCTGAAACAGCTGCGCAGACAATATCATCGCCATAAGAACCGGCTTGCGAGTGTCCACTTATTTCAAATGAAATAACACGACCATCCTCAGCACGCTTAAATGTTCCTTTAATCATTCTCTTGCCTTCTTTCAGTTAGTTAAAACTATGCATTGATCGCATCAATCATCACTTTAGTGTATGGTTGACGGTGACCTTGTTTACGGTGAGTATGTTTTTTAGGTTTGTATTTAAAAGTCACAACTTTCTTTTGTTTTCCTTGTTTCTCAACAGTTCCTTCAACAGTTGCGCCTGCGATTGTTGGAGTTCCTACTTTCGTAGACTCGCCACCAACTAAAATCACTTCGTCAAATACTACTTTTCCGCCTGCTTCTACATCTAATTTCTCGATGTAAATTGCTTGGCCTACTTCTACTTTTACTTGCTTACCACCTGTTTTAACAATTGCGTACATGCTGTTAAGCACCTCCTTATAGTTTACTTAGACTCGCCGGCATAAGCGACAAATTCCTCTGTTCTTAATTACTTATTTCGTGCGGTTGTAGCTGTGGTGCCACAATTACAACATTAATATCATATCAAAAAAGAGAAGCCAAGTCAATCACAATCGACAAGGGCTTCTCTTTAATTTAATTTTGTGATTATTTCACAATATTTTCGACTTCAGTCGCATCTGTTACAAAAAAGTTTTCTAACCCAGCTTCTTTAATCAAAGTCGAATCTAACATTTTTTGTAAGTTTGTTGCCATAAAGTGATTTGCGTAAATTTTCCCATTAACCAACCAGCTATCAATATAGCCTAATAGACCATAAGTTAAGAAACTCATTAATAACTCTTTAGGTACCTTACTTTCATTTAGACCTGAATTTTTAGCTTGGTGTTGTTGAATGTAATCAAATAGTTGGTTACTAAACGCTTCTTGGTATACCATGGCGTCATTCTCTTTAAGCAACACTGTAAAGAAATCTGGTCGCTCTCCAACATATTCGAAAGTATGTACTAAGGACAAGACAGGCTGTAACTCTTCTTTTTCTTCATCTAGAGCAACATTAAAGATTACTGTGTCGAAGTACTCATTAATTAATTCTTCCATCATAATTTTGATAAAAGTTTCTTTATCCTTGTAATGTAGATAGAACGTACCTCTTGTGACATCTGCTGTTTGCGTTAAGTCCTTAACATTCATTTCTGTAAGCTTGTGTGTAGATAGTAATGTTAAAAAAGCCTTTTTCAACTTACTTCTGGTTTTTATTACTCGTGGATCGATTTTCCCCATTATCTTTTACCTCTTCCCATATTTTGTGTTGTTTAATTGCATTCCCCAGCATATTTCCCAACAAAATTAGTATATCTTGATTTTTTTTGTTTGTCTAGCTAAAAGAAAGTATGATAATAGCACAAAATTCGGTTTCTCAGTTCATTAAGAGCTCAAAACGGCATTGTATCAACATCTGCTTTTTTATTAGAACGTTTTTTTAAATCATTTCTATTTTTTTACACTGTGTTAAAAAAATAATTATTGACTTTGTGTTATTTATTGAATATAATAGTTTTGTTGCGGTAAAAAATGTCGCAGTAGCTCAGCCGGATAGAGCATCCGCCTTCTAAGCGGACGGTCGGGGGTTCGAATCCCTCCTGCGACGTCAAATAAAAAGTATGTCATCCACGAATTTTTTTTAATGGATGACATGCTTTTTTTTATTTTTTGATTTAATAGACTGTTTTTTTGAACGTCTAATTTTTCTACTGAAGCATCTAAACTATTGATTATTAAATTTTTGTTAAGTTTAATAAGATTGTTATTTCATGTTAGTTTTTTTCAATCTTCTTTTCCTCTTTTTTACACGAATGGCTAAGAATTAAAACTAACCTCTCTCAAAGTTTAAACTAGTTCACTTGGATGGCTTATTTTACCTTTCAGAAATACTTAGCATAACAAAAAAACCGCCTTACGATGAAGGTCGGTTAATGTCCAAATCGATTTCTGCTTTGTTCTTTGTGATTAACAAAACCCCGTCACCTAAAGGAACTAAACTACTAGTTAAATCCGGATGAGTTAATACCACATCAAATAGCTCATTTAGCTTACGATGAATCGCACGTTGACTACGATCGATGTCTTCGATTGGTTCTAAAATAGTCCCGCCTTGTAACACATCATCGATCATCAAAACCCCACCCACTTTTAACAAGCGCAAACATTCCGGTAAAAATTCAATGTATTTTGATTTGGCACTGTCCATAAAAATAAAGTCATAAGAAGTGTCTAAGGTAGGTAAAATATCTGCTGCTTGCCCCTCCAATAAACTCACCTTATCCTCAACACCCAACGATTCAAATGTTACTTTAGCTTTCTCAATCATTACATCAAAACGATCGATTGTGGTGACATGCCCTTGTTCCTCAAGATATTCTGTCATTAAACTCGCGGAAAAACCAATGGCCGTTCCTATTTCCAAAATATAACGTGGTTTTAATTGACCTAACAAAAACTGCATAAAAACAACAGTTTCATGTGGAATAATCGGAACATTTGCCTCATTAGCTTTCTTTTGAAGATCACCTAATGGGCCAGCTAACTGTTTCTGCTTCGTCCGCATAAATTCAACAATTTCTTCTCTTACAACAGGCATTTTCATCATTCTATTTCGCACTACATTCGCTCTCCTTGTTCTCATCATCTGACAGAAACAATCTCTTCTGTCGTCACTAACACCACATTATACTTACTTCTCGACTAATAATCAATTAGCAATCTCTTGAGTTATCGAAGATTCGTACGCAAAAAACCAATTGGTACCGTTGACATATCCCCTTGAAAGAACTATCATAGGACTTACTAACGACAATTGGTATATATGAGGTGAAATATGAACAACAAGACAAATATATCCACGAAAACAACGGCTACTATTCTGACTGAACTAATTAATTTAAAAGCCATTATGAACTTACCAAAAGGAACGGAACATTTTATCAGCGACCTCCACGGTGAATATGAAGCCTTTCAACACGTTTTACGCAATGGTTCGGGGAGCCTTAAAGAAAAAATAAATTTATGTTTTAATCAACAACTTAGCTCTCAAGATCGAGAGGCCTTAACTTTTCTCGTTTATTATCCCGAAGAGATGTTGATCAAGAAAGAACAGGAACTGGTAAACAACTCCAAAATAGACGATTGGTATGCCCAAACCATTTTACAACTAATTGAGTTAATTCATTTCGTCGCTACTAAGTACAGCCGATCAAAAGTTAGGAAAAGCTTACCGAAACATTTTGTCTACATTACTGAAGAATTGCTTTACCGCAACCAAGACAATCAAAACAAAAAAGCCTACTTTACTGAAATTCTAAACGAAGTGATTCGGTTGAATCAGGCAGTAGATATGATAACTGGATTGAGCTATACGATTCAGCGACTGATTGTGGATCACCTTCATGTGGTTGGGGATATTTATGACCGAGGTCCTGCTCCTGACCGAATTATCGATGATCTACTCACTCATCACTCACTTGATATCCAATGGGGGAACCATGATATCGTTTGGATTGGTGCGTACGCTGGCTCTCCCCTTTGCGTGATGAATGTCCTTCGAATTTCCTCACGCTATAATAATCTAGCCATACTGGAAGATGTTTACGGAATAAATTTACGACCCTTGCAAATCTTTGCTCAGAGCGTTTATGGAGATAACGCCGCCTTTCATCCTAAAGGGGACACTCCCTTAAATGCAACTGAACGACTACAATTAACACAGATTCAACAAGCAGTTGCCATCATTCAATTCAAATTAGAGGCCCAGTTGATTAAACGTCGACCAGAATTCAATATGAACCATCGATTATTATTGGAAAAAATCGACTTTCAAAACAAGACTCTTACACTCAATGGAGACCTATACCAGCTTAGTCAGACATGCTTTCAAACCATTGATCCATTATCACCAGTCGTCTTAACTAGCAGCGAACAAGAACTTGTCGCTCAGTTAGTTCAAGCCTTCCAATCATCAGAAAAACTTAAACGCCACATTGATTTTTTGATGGAAAAAGGTAGCATGTATCTCTGCTACAATAACAATTTATTAATACATGGTTGTATTCCATTAAATCCAGATGGCTCTTTCAAGTCCCTCACCATTAATCAGCAATCATTAAGTGGTAAAGCACTGCTAGACACTTTTGAAAAAGCCTTGCGTGCAAGTTACCATAACTTGACTACCAGAGATGATTTAGCCACCGATTTAATTTGGTATCTATGGACAGGGGAATGTTCTTCCCTATTTGGTAAAAATGAAATGACAACCTTCGAGCGCTACTTCCTCACTGATAAAGGAACTCATAAGGAAATAAAAAACAGTTATTATGAGCAGCGCAATCAAATTGATATTTGTCAATCAATATTAAGAGAATTCGGCTTAAATGATACTGATAGCCATATCATCAATGGTCACACACCTGTCAAAGAAATCGATGGCGAGAATCCAATTAAGGCTAAAGGCAAACTGATTGTGATTGACGGCGGCTTTTCAAAACCCTACCAAGGGACCACAGGCATTGCCGGTTACACGCTCATCTATAACTCATACGGCATGCAACTCGTTGCTCACCAACCTTTTTTATCAAAAAAGAGGGCTATCGACAATTATACGGATATCGTCTCTACCAAACGAGTGGTTGATCGGGTCCTCAAACGAAAAAAAGTCAAAGATACCAACATCGGAAAGCAACTACAGCAAGAAATTAACCTATTGGAAAAACAATTATCCTCCGCAACTCAGCCTATCTTTCCTTCGTGAATCCGTACAGTCAAACAACCTAATACATGGGTCATTTCTATCGTGAGGCATTCGGCTTTTTCCAGCCGAATACCTTTGGTAGATGGTTATTTAAGGGAAAAAATCGTCGTTGCTTTAAAGATTTCTCCTGCCTCTAAAACAATATTACCAAACCCCTCATGATTGATAGCATCAGGTAAAACTTGTGTTTCCAGTGTAATCCCGCTATGGTGGCTTGCATTCTCTCCAAACATAGGTAATTCTTTTTCACCAATATTAGTTGTATAGATCACAACGGCTGGTGAATCTGTCCGCATTTCAAGCGTAATCCCCGTTTGCTCATCACTCAATCTGGCTTGACACTCTGTTAAACTGGGAGCTTTCAATAAAAATGGATGATCATACCCATTTACCAAAGCTACCTGTTGATCCGATTGATTAAAGCCATCTTCTAAAAGACGTCCAGTTTGATTTGTAAAATCAAATGCAGTTCCAAACACTTCTCTTAATTCTCCCGTCGGTAAACTTTGATCATCAATCACCCCATAACGCTCTGCTGCCACATACAGCGAATGAGTATCAATCGGTTTTGCTAAACTGCCTGATAAATTAAAGTAGACATGATTCGTCGGATTGTACAGTGTTTCATGATCCGTTTCTCCTTCATAATCCAAGCGCCATTCATTTTGATTATTAAAAGTATAAGTAACCTTAGCCTTTAAATTTCCTTTAAAGCCATTTTCTCCGTCAGGACTTATATAAGAAAAAACTACGCTAACTTCAGAAGTATTTTCTATAATTTCAGTCTGCCAGCGTTTAACCTCAAAGCTGTCAGCACCGCCATGTAAGGTGTTTGGCCCTTCATTTTGATCAAAGTGTTGAATCCCTCCACGACCTTTAAACTGTCCTTTTGCTAGCCTCCCTGCTACCCGACCAATTGTCGCACCGAAGTAAGTATCATGTTTTCGGTAACTTTCTTCATCCGCAAAACCTAGTGCAATATTCACCAGTTCACCGGTTTTCGTGGGCACTAAAAGACGCACAATTCTCGCACCAAAGTCTGTCACCTCTAAAATTAAACCATGATCATTTTCTATAACAACTAACGTGGCGCCGTCAGCACCAAAGATTTTTTTTATGACTTTCATTAAGGAGCCTCCTCAGACTATCACTCTTTCATATGTCTTTAAGTGTAGCATATCTCGCTTAATTCCTCATTTGCAACATGACCATTTTGCAAGCGCATTTATGGGCAAACTGACTATTCTACATCTTTATATACCTTCGTTTTAAAAAAAAGTCAGAAAAATTTAAGATATTTCTGCAATTAAAGTTCATAAATTTGTAATCTAGCTGTCATTTTGTTATCGTATAATGTGAGTGTAAATGATCTAAAGGCTCTCGACGACTATCATAGAAAAAAATCCGTCGTGATTACCGATCATCTTTAATTTAAATTCATTTTATTTTATCAAAAAGTCCAATGAAAACTTTTCATTCGAGGAGGAGTAATAATGAAACGTTTAGCTTTCGCTTTATTAACAAGTTTAACTCTTTTCAGTCTGCTCACAAGCAATAGCGCTGCTGAAGAAAATACAGAGTCAACTAACACGACCCCTTCAACAACTGAACCATCTAGCGAAACTCCGCCAACTTCTGAGGAGATGGCGACGATTACCTTTACATATATTGATGTGGATACCAATCAAGAAATCGCCTCTAGTAAATCAGTGACTGATAAACTTGGAACAACCATTATGGTTGATGTCAAAGCCATCCCTGGCTATCAAGTTTCAGATGTCATGTTGGTGAGGGAAGTTGATATTTTATCAACTGACTACACCTTTCCTATTCGATATGTAAAAGATCCTGTAGCTTCGTCCACAACCTCGGTCAGTAATCAAGGGCCAGCTGAAACTACACCTTCTAGCAACACCGTCGTAGCAGAAGAACCCACAAGTTCTTCCAGCTTACCTATTTCCAACACCACTGTGGAAGGTGATGTTGAGAACAACACGACTGACCTGACAATCCGTACTTATTCAACGACAAATTCCAGTAGTTCGAACGTTAAAACCCTTGAAACAAGCAGCTCAAGCAACAAAACAACAAACCTAAGTAGCAAAGAAAAAAAATTAACCACGGCTAAAAAAACATCTGGCTTTCTTCCAAAAGCAGGTAGCAAATCAAACAGTATCTTAATCGTGATAGGTTTGATGACGATGATTGCAAGCATTTCAGCTTATAGCCTCTTAAAGAAAACAGCCTAAATTACGATAAAAAAATACCTGACAACGCTGATAGTAGCATTGTCAGGTATTTTTAATAATAAGCTGAAACTAAAATGATTCCCTATTTCAACAAGCCATAATAGACAGCGGCTTATAGTGAATTAAAGCCCACTGACTAGCCTCTAGCATCATAGTAAGCTCATTAGACTCATTAACTACCGCTGTCCTTAGAAGCTATTACATCGACTATTCTTATCCGACGTAAGGCAAGCATAAAAAAAAAAGCAACCTGTTTGTGACATATCATAAACAGGTTGCTTTGTTTAACCATTCGAAGAAATCTTATAGCTATCTGGATAACGACTCTTCAGCATCTCAATGTTCGTAGCGGCCACTTCGTCAAACGAAATATCTGCCCATTCAGCAATTTGGGATAAATACCATAAGACATCGCCCATTTCTTTAACCAGCTCATCACGGTTCAGCTGATGATTCTCAAACGTATACTTCTGAATAACTTCTAGCACTTCGCCAGTTTCACTTGCTAAACCTAAGGCACAATTAGTTAATACTTGCTCGCTTCCATAAAGCGTTCGATTAGCTAACGATTGATACTCATTAAAATCCATGTAACTCATCCCTCTACTCTAGTCATTTTCTAGTTCTAAATACAATTCAATGGCTTCCCAAGCTTCTTCTTTCCCCATCTTGGTTTCTGAAGAAAATAAGACAAAAGCATCGCTTTTATCAAATTCTAAAGCTTTTTTAACAATTGACTCATGTTTATTCCACTTACCACGAGCAATTTTATCTGCTTTCGTTGCCACAACAATAGCTGGAATTTGATAAAATTTTAAAAATTGATACATTTGAATATCCTCAACACTCGGCTTATGGCGCAAGTCAACCACACAAATGACCGCTCTTAACTGATTGCGTTGGGTTAGATAGGTTTCAATCATCTCTCCCCATTTAGCGCGTTCAGTTTTCGACACTTTAGCATACCCATAACCAGGGACATCCACAAACCGAAAAATATCTTCAATCAAATAAAAATTAAGTGTCTGAGTTTTCCCAGGTTTACCTGATGTCCGAGCTAAATTCTTCCGGTTAATCAAGGTATTAATAAATGACGATTTCCCAACATTTGACCGCCCTGCTAGGGCAATTTCCGGCAAATCTGTTTCCGGGTATTGTTTAGGCGAAACCGCACTAATTAAAATTTCCGCATTATGTACCTTCATCTTTCCACTCCCTACTTCGACTGTGGCATTGCCCCAATCACGCGAGCCATCTCAATCATTACCAGGCTCTTTCCACTATTTATTTTAACATAATTCCATCTAACTAACTAGGCGATTAATATTACAAATTAATAACTGACAAGTCATCCATTTTTAACTAAATAAACTGACCAGCTACAACATCGTTTAAGGTGTTATCTTGCTGTCCAATCAAACTCCCCCTTCACCTTACTAATTTACGAAGTGTTAGCTATCGCTAAATGCTCTTCTTAGTGCTTTATCTCTATGCGATAAAGCACTAAGAAATTGATGAGATCGAAGCCTTGCGTTGTGTTTAGGACAACGAAATTTATTTAGTGGTTGATGAGTTAAGCTAGACACCGACTAAAATATAGAGGAAGTCATACACTTTCCTACATTCTAAAAAAAATCAGCGCCAAGCTTTCACTTGCGCTGATTCCTTCATTAACTTACTTTTTTATCGTCTTCTAAAACTAGAGTTGGGTTCGCATCATTTTTCACCGTATCCTCAGTAACGATAACCTTTTTAATGTCCTCGCGCATCGGAATTTCATACATAATATCCATCATGATATGCTCAATGATTGAGCGTAAACCACGAGCACCTGTATTGCGCTCAATCGCTTGGTTAGCAATTGCTTGTAGAGCTTCCGTTTGGAATTCCAAATCAGAGTGATCCAAGGCAAGTAATTTCTTGTACTGTTTCACCAACGCATTTTTAGGTTCCGTTAAGATTCTAACTAAATCATCCACCGTTAGTTTTTCCAAAGCCGCCGTTACAGGTAATCGTCCAATAAACTCAGGAATCAAGCCGAATTTTAGCAAGTCCTCAGGAATGATTTCTTGCATTAAACTCTTATCATCATCTAATTTAGAGTTAGATTTACCAAAACCGATCACTTTATCACCTAAGCGTTCTTTAACGATATTTTCAATGCCGTCAAAGGCACCGCCAACGATAAAGAGAATGTTAGTCGTATCAATTTGAATAAACTCCTGTTGGGGATGTTTACGACCACCTTGAGGCGGCACACTAGCAACCGTTCCTTCTAAAATTTTCAACAAAGCTTGTTGAACCCCTTCACCAGAAACATCGCGCGTAATTGAGACATTTTCACTCTTACGAGCAATTTTATCAATTTCATCAATGTAAATAATCCCTTTTTCGGCACGTTCAACATTAAAATCAGCCGATTGAAGTAATTTTAACAAAATATTTTCCACATCTTCACCCACATAACCCGCTTCTGTCAAACTGGTGGCATCTGCAATGGCAAACGGCACGTTTAACGTCCGAGCTAATGTTTGAGCTAAGAATGTCTTACCTGAGCCTGTAGGCCCGATTAGACAAATGTTACTTTTTTGTAGTTCGACGCCATCTTCTGCTTCTTCCATATTGCCGACACGTTTATAGTGATTATAAACAGCTACTGAAAGAACTTTCTTGGCACGATCTTGGCCGATGACATACTCATCTAAGGCATTCAAGATTTCATTTGGTTTAGGAACATCTAAGAAATCGTGAACAGCATCTTCATGAAACTCTTCATCAATAATATCTTTACACAAGTCAATACACTCATTACAAATGTAGACTCCTGGTCCAGCTACGATTTTTTTAACTTCTTCTTGAGATTTCCCACAGAATGAGCAACGAACCGAACCATTATCGTCCGTGTTATCGTACATAATAACCCTCCTAATAGGTTTCGTAAAAAGTCTCCTTAAATAAGGTCCTCTTTTTACAAGTTTTAGCAATTTTACTTATCTTAACACATTAATCGCTATCTTGTGAATAATATTGACTAAAGAGACTAAAAGAGCAAAGGAAATCCTTCGCTCTTTTACGTTTTCATCCTAAATTAAGCTTCTTTAGCCGTTTCAGTAATAACGTCTAAGGCTTTCTTCAACACGATGTCATGTTTTAACATATCATCTGTTAAAACTTTGCGAACTGCATCAGCTTCCATATTATACGCTTCAGCCAATGTTTCAAGTTCTTTTTGAATGTCTTCGTCAGTTGCTTCAAAGTTTTCAACTTTAGAAACTGCTTCGATAACTAAGTTAGTTTTCACGCGAGTTTCAGCTTCACCTTCAAATTGTGTATGCAAATCAGCTTCAGTTGTACCAGTTAATTGATAGTACATATCAGGAGCGATTCCTTGACGTTGCATGTTGTTTAAGAATTCATCCATCGAGCGGTGAACTTCATCATGAACCATTTCATGTGGTAAATCAACGATTTCCGCATTTGCAACAGCTTGTTGGATAGCTAACTCTTGAACCGCTTCTTCAGCAGCATTTTGTTTGCTTTCTTCTAACTCTTTACGGATTTTTTCTTTCAGTTCAGCTAAGGTTTCAACTTCTTCATCAGCATCTTTGGCGAACTCGTCGTCAAGTTCAGGTAACTCTTTACCTTTTACTTCATGGACTTTCACTTCAAAGATTGCTTCAGCGCCAGCTAAGTCTTCTGAATGATATTCTTCTGGGAATGTCACTTTCACTTCAACTTCGTCACCTGCCTTAACACCAACTAATTGTTCTTCAAAACCTGGAATGAAAGAATCAGAACCCAATTCTAATGAGTGATTATCAGCAGTACCGCCATCGAAGGCTACGCCGTCTTTCAAACCTTTATAGTCAATAACAACCGTGTCGCCATTAACAGCAGGTTCAGCTTCTTTAATTACTAATTCAGCTAAAGATTCTTGTTTCGCTTTGATTGCTTCGTCAACTTCAGCATCTGTCACTTCGCGGTCTTGCTTTTCAACCGTTAAGTCTTTGTATTCGCCTAGTTTAACTTCTGGTTTAACGATAACTTCTGCAGTAATAACCCAGTCAGAGTTCGCTTCCATACTTTCGATGTCAATTTTTGGTTGAGCAACTGGGTCAATCCCAGCTTCAATAACTGCTGCATCATAAGCTTTTGGCAATAAAGCATTTAATGTATCTTCATATAGTGACGCTTCGCCATACATTTTGTTAAATAATTGACGAGAAATTTTCCCTTTACGGAAACCTGGTGCACTAAGGTTTTTCTTCACTTTATTAAAAGTTGTTGTTAATTCTTTTGCAACTGTATCTTTGTCGATTTCAAATGTTAATACACCATCATTGGTGCCTTTCTTTTCCCACTTGGCTGTCATCTAATAATTCCCTCCAGAATATCTAATTTTAATAATTCTATCAATTGCATACCTTACAATAATACACTATCAATCTTTACTTGTAAACATTTATCCCCGATTTCCTCGGATGAGCAAACTCTTTACTGGACTAATCGAGCAAGTTCTTGCCTAAGTCGACTTTGTAGCGTTAAATAGGAATGGCCCACCGGAACTTCTGCAACCTCATTACCAAAATAACTAGCTAAAAAAAGACTGACCCAGAGCTTCGGCTCTTGGATTAGCTGATCTCCCAGTGGGTACAATAAGATAAACTGTAAGCGTAGTTCCTCTCTCAAGGATTGACTCAACTCAGAGTCACCATTTTCAACTTGTAACTGCAACTCTTTCAAACTTGTAAGATAGCTGTTCTGTTGATCGATTAGCGGTAACTTTCCTAATTGAATTAGTTGTGGTCCCATAATCGATTGGCTGGACAACTCACATTGACAGCCTAGCTCAACTAAGGCTTCTACTAAGCCATTGTTTAATAATAAAGGCAACACTGCTTGTTCAATCAGCGCCTTAACGAGACTCACATACTCTTCCTGGGGCAGCCTCTCCAACCCACGCAAACGACTTCCTTGTTGATAAAAAGACAGTTCACCTAAATCCGTTGCCAAAGACAATCGCTTTGTCAGCTCTTTCCTCTGAAATTTACGAAAGAATTGCTCCCCTTGCTCCAACTCTTCTAAACAACTCTCTTTGACCTCTTCCGAAAATTGGCAACGTTTCACTAGTTTACGTCCTTGAATAAAAAAATGAGTGCCCGTCAAAATTGTCACATAGAGAGTAAAGTTTTGAGGATCGCTTAAATAGTCAAGCTTCATTTCATCTGCAATTTTCTTCGCCTCAAAAAATTCACTTTGAGCCATTAAAACTGTTGCAAGTGAACGGTTCGCTAGAAAATCCTCTTGTAGATTATATGCCCCTTCAAAGTTCAACAAGGCCTCGTCCAATAGCCCTTCAGCCAAAGCAAGTTGCCCCAATTCCATATACCGGTCAAAATTTAATGGAAATTCAATTGGCTCACTCACATCATCACTCCCTTGACCTGTTTTCTAAAATTTAATCCCATTATAAGCCTTAATACTATTTAAAGTGACGACACTAGTATCACTTAAGAAATCACCTAAATGCTGCTTACTTGGAGTAAACGCAGCTGGTAAATAGCCTAACATTAAGAAGCCAGATTTTAAAATGAAACGACAAGCTCCTTCACGGATCAACACCGTTGTCCAACTCAGCGTCTCCTCTTTAAAACAAACCACTTGAATACCAAAAATCATTTTCCCAACTGTTTGACCATTCGTCAATTTCGTCATTAAAATGAAATAACCTAGATAAATCGCCAAACTCAGCAAACCGTAAGCAGTCAAATCCCCCCCTGCTTCCAAGCCAACAAAACTTAAGAGACCATCCAATAATATACTGGAAATAAGCCCGATACAGATGATATCTACTATAAAGGCAAAAGCCCTAATCCAGAAGCCCGCATAAAAATAGGCTGGAAAATGGTGATAATCCCGCTGGCGTTTGGGAGGTTCAACAAACCGTTGCCAACTCCTTTGATTGTCCGCTTTTTCCTCTTGACTGTCCTGTTGATTTTCACGTTTTTCTTTATTTTGCATTAAAAAATCAGCTGCACTTTTTTGCTGCGCTTTTTTTGGCAAAGGTTGGGTCCCTTCTTCAGAAACTGGTTCAGCCTCTGATGGAGACTCTGGCTCTTCCTTAGTTTCCTGAGCTGCTTTGTTAGCCTGCCATTCATCTAAATGGTTTTCCGACGGAAAGGTCAGCTTTTCAACTTGTTTTTTCTCCTGAGAGTCTTCCAGATATTTCTCCGTCATCCTACTCACCTCCGTATAAATACATCATCCGTGGTGCTTCCTCAGAACTAAAGTTGCTGATAACTTTTGATAAAGCATCTGCAGACTCACTTTGGCCTAAGGCGCCTTTAACCTTCATCCCTAACCAAGAACTAGTAAAGGTATCGGCGAATGAGCGTGGTAATTGATACTGGATAATGGACGCATTCTTTAAGTGATTATCGTCTTGCAGGGCTACCATGGCATCCTCGGGAAAACCAAGTTCATCTACTAGTCCGTTAGCTTTAGCCTGAACACCATCATAAATTCGGCCATCGGCAATTTCCCGAACCTTTTCTTCAGACATGTGACGTCCATCAGCTACAATATCAACAAATCGACCATAAGAACTATCAATCATCTCCTGTAGTACTTGGCGATCCTTTTCCGTCCATTTACGAGTGGTAGAGCCAACATCTTTCAAATCGCCACTTTTAACTGTCTCATCCGAAATGCCTAACTTGTCCATTAAACCTGACATATTCAGGCCTGACATAATCACACCAATCGAACCAGTCATGGTCTCATCAGCCGCGTAAATCTTATCGGCGCTCGCCGAAACATAATAACCGCCACTAGCGGCCATGTTTTTCATGGAAACATAAAATGGAATTTCACGCTCTTTTTGAATGGCTTTAATCGCTCTAGCAATCTCCGCACTTTCATAAACACCTCCACCTGGAGAGTTTACTTCTAATAAAATCCCCTTGACCGACTCATCATTAGCAATTTCATCTAATTGGGCCATAAAGAAATTATGGTTATAACCAGCTGATGAAAACAAAGATTCACCAGAACTTGCCGCAATCGTACCATCTATTTCTAGCAAGGCGATTTTTTCATCGCCTCGCTGACTCACCACTTTTTCTGTTATGCCATTTGAACCTAATAACTCTTCAACCGACAACTCCTCATTTGCTGAAGGAACTAACATCCAAAGCAAAAATAAACCTAAAGCTATTCCGATTGCAATCCACCTTTTACTCGTCATCGTATTCTCCTTTTCCTTATCAATGGCCTTTAAAACGACTACTTGGCCTCCCTCACTATTTTAACATAGCCCCACACACTTCACGAGACATAACTGATAATTAAGTATATAAAAACTCAAGAAGATAGTTTATCTTCTTGAGTTGGTTTATGTCCTTATTAGGCTTGTAGTAACTCGTAAATCTCTATCGCAACTAAATCAATATCATCAAATTGATATACTTGTTGGGTATCAGATTCCGTTAATTCAAACATCTCGTTTGCTGAGTCATAAGTAACAATACATCGTTCGTTTCCTTCACGTTCAAAACGGCGAACTTGAATTTCTTTATCCGTCGCAGACGCTTCAATCATGGCTTCCAATCGTTTGATAATCGCAACCAATTGTGAATGTTTCATAGGGCAAGCCTCCTTCAATTTCACTTTCTGTTACATTGTATCAGACTACGATAGTATATGCACCGAAAATAACCATTTTTTTCACTTTTTTTTATATTTTTTTTAAGTCTTAATTGAATTTTAATCTTGCGGTTTCCCAGTTGGCCACCACAGTTTAATAAGTGCCTGAGTGCCGTCGTTCTCAAACCCTTGTTCTGTCAGCTTTTCATAAAGCTCCTTGGCTCTTTTAGTAGCTGGCAACTCAATTCCCATTCTAGCAGACTCATCTAACGCAATTTTCAAATCTTTAAGAAAATGTTTAGCAAAAAAGCCTGGCGTAAAATCTTCTCGTAAAATTCGCGGTGCGTAATTAGTCAACGACCAGTTTGCCGCACTGCCACCACCCACCGTATCCAACACTTTTTCTAACTCCAAACCGGCTTTTTCAGCATACACCAATAACTCAGTCATTCCCGTCATCGTTCCAGCAATCATAATTTGATTGGCCATTTTGGTGTGCTGCCCTGCTCCAGGGCCGCCTTGAAGGTTCACATTAGCACTAAAAACATCTAGTACAGGAACAAGTTTCTCATAAGTCACTTCATCGCCACCAACCATAGTCGTTAAGCTACCATTTTTAGCTCCTAAATCGCCGCCAGAGACTGGCGCATCCAAACTGACACTGCCTTTTTCCAGAGCTGTCTCCGCGATTTTTATCGCCAATGATGGCGTACTTGTGGTCATATCTACCAACAATTTCCCCCTTACATCAGTTGAAAAAATCCCCGTTGGGCCATAGTAAGTCGCTTCCACATCTGACGGATAACCTACCATGGTAAAAATCAGTTCACTGCTATCGGTAATTTCTTGAGGATTAGCCTTCCAGACTGCCCCTAAAGCAATAAGCTCATCTGTTTTAGCCTTCGTTCGATTGTAAACATTGACCTCATAACCTGCCTTCAATAAGTGCTTAACCACTGAAGCTCCCATGACACCTGTTCCAATAAATCCAATTGTTTTCATTGACAAATCCTCCTTAAACTATAGCTCATACTCCTATTATACCCCTCCTGACTTTCATTACCAATAAGAACAACTCAAAAACTCTCTAAGTATTAGAATACCATCTAATCCCTAAAGAGTTTTCACGATTATGTTAATTCAGTTACCGATGATTTGGCAGGTAAAATTTTTGCTTTTGGCAAATCAGGCTTGACAAATAATGCCACCATTCCCAATAAAATACCGATATAATGTGTGACAATTCGCCACAAAACAATTGCCACGACTAATTTACTTGTAACCGCAATAAAACTACCAAACAGCAAAGTAAAGCTATATTCCGCTCCACCAGTCCCTCCTGGAACCGGAAAAAGGGAAATAATTAAGATGATAAACGCATGAAAAATCACGATTTGTAACACATCTACCTGACTCACCCCTAAACTCAGTAAAATAAAATAAGGGACGATGTAATAACAAATCAACTGAACAAAAGTCAGGCTAAAGGTCCGGCTCATGACACTCTTTTCCCGGCGCATATACTGACTTTCTTCATAGAAATTAGCCATTTTTTCAAATACGGCCACTTCCAACGCTTCCCCTCGAGGACCACGCACAAATTTCTTAACAATCGTCATCACAAATTTCACAATAGCATTTGTCATTGGATAACAGTACATCAGCATCAGTAAACTAACGACTACCACTACATTAATCAAGAACCCTAACATCACAAAGTAGGAAAGTTCCTGTAATTCATGGGAAATTAACCGAAAGCCAAAGATGATACAGGCTACAAAATTTAAAACAATCATGACTTGATATACCACAAATTTCATCAAACAAACCGAGCCGCTAACGCCTGGATCAACACCTGATTTAACCAAAGCCAATAATTGAGCAGGTTGCCCTCCCGATGAAAAGGGCGTAATCGCATTAAATAGATGTTCGATCAAGGGTATCCTCACAGCATTTTTAAAACTAAAATTTCCTTGCTGACGTTTTAATAATCCCTGAATAATCTTCCCCTCAATCGCCCAATGTAATAACATACACCCCACAGCAACTAGAAGCCATGAAAGTTTTAACTCATTCAATTCACGCAAAAGGTCAGTGACACTAATTTTTCGCAATTCATTAAATAAGACAGCGAAGCCAATAAACAAGGCAATATACAAATAGATGCGATTTTTTTTCGTCATCAACTAACCTCCATCGGAACTTATTCCTTTTTTTTAAACAAACGCAATGGCAAGTGAGTACGATCATCCTCTTCTTCTTCAATAAAAACTTGATAGTAGGATTGTGCTTCCTGATAAAAGGACTCAATTTTTTTAGCGAAATTCTCACTGGAAATTTCATATAACTTCGCTTGACGAATCTGCGGTTGATCACTAATTTCTTGATGGTAATAGCTGATAAATGACTCGGCAAAATCGTCATCCGTTTCAAAGGTTTGTCCCAGAGCGGGATCAACGATTAACTGTTCCAGATAGTCATTCCCTTTGGCGACAATTTTTGTGTAAGAAGCCAAAGCTTCAATATACGTTAAGCCTTGAGATTCAGAATCTGAGGCATTGACAAAATAATCCGCTTCTCGATAATAACGGCCAACCTGATGGTTTAACACCTCACCGACAAAAATAACAGCCTCCCCAATCTCTAATTTAGAGACCAAGTCTTGCAGTTCTTCCAAGTAGGGACCCTTGCCAACAATTAACAGTTTAGCCGTTGGAATGGATGCTAAAATAATAGGCATCCCCTGAATAATAGCTTGAATATTTTTTTCAAATGATAAGCGACTTAAAGACAACAACAAGACATGGTCTTCCTGCAATCCGTACTCCTCTCGAATGGAACTTAACTCTTTGGAAGGTCCAGCTTCAAATTTAGATAAATTAACCCCTGTTGGAATAATCGCCATTGGTGCATGAATTTGATACTGTCTCAATTTATCCACCACACGCTCACTTGGACAAACCACGCCACTTAAATTGCGGCAAAAAGCTCGAGACGCCTGTTTAACATGATACGGTCGAATCAATTTACCATGGGCGATATAATGTAAATAATCTTCATACATCGTATGATACGTGTGAACCGTTGGAATTCCTAATTGTTTAGCAATGTACTTTCCCAACCAACCTGTGCCAAACTCCGTATGTGTGTGAATGATATCTAAATGATGACTTTTCGCCTTTTCATAAGCATCAATCATACCGCTAATGACCACTCGGCGATCTTTAAATGAAATAAAGGGAATACTCGGCATCCGCACGATTCCCTCTTCCTCTTCAGCATTTGGATCAGATGTCGTAAATATAATCACTTCATGACCATTTTTTTCCAATTCATCTTTTAACGTTTTGATGGACGTGGCGACCCCACTAATTTGCGGAAAATACGTATCCGTAAAAAAACCAATTTTCACTGTTCTTTCCTCCATACTACTTTTACAACTCTAATAGATTCAGCCTATAAATCTCTCGAATCGCTTATTTTATACGATAAGTCTCGAATCAAGAATCTTAACCAAATAGACTATCCGACTTAACATCATTCTACTAATCATAAGTTTTTCTTCTTGAGACATTATACCATAATTAAGCAAATAGCAAAAAAATAGTGTCGTTTCTTAGTAAAGACTCATTTCTTTTGCCCATAATAAACAATCCAAGAACCCCGCTCTTTAATGACAACGTCTATAAAACCAATCGACTCAAAAAAAGCTCGAGCTTGAGAGTGATCGACTTGATCCTTTAAGTAAAACGCTACCTTGTTCTTCTCACAGGCAATCACAAACTGGCCCCTACTTGCCAAAACTCGATGACACTCAGCGATTCCTTTGGTAACATCGCTCCAGTGAAAATGAGTTTGAAACGCCGTTAGTAATTCAAACTCTCCTGCCTTAAAGGGCAACATTGTAACATCCGCTACTTGAAAATCAAGATTCCCATGTGTCCTTTTAAGCGCCACTTTAATAGCTTCAGGAGCATAATCAATCCCAAGACACTCCGCATTTGGAAACAACTGGCTTAAATAAGTAGTCGACAATCCATTCCCTACCCCAATATCCAGCACCTTTTGAGGGGTACCTAAATCAGCTTCAGCCAACCCCCAATTGACCATCGGCTGATAGACACGGTTCCAAATAGTCATCATCCCTCTCCCCAGCAGCCCAGAAGGCTTACGTGACTGTTGAAGCAACAAGCAAAAAAATAAGATGACCACCAGACAAACTGTAAAAAGCATCCAATCCCTCCCTTCCTTTTCATTATGGCATAAACAAAGAAGCTTGCCATCAGACTCTAGGCCGATAAGCATTAATGAGTAACCAAAAAAAATTGACGGGACAATTAGCCACGCCAACTTAACACGCTTTATCTGATCCCAATAGTCCGTTTCCGCTTATACCAACTCCCCATATAACATAATACTACCAATGCCCCCATAAAAATAAACGATTGGATTAGAGGCATAAAATTGTACCCACTGAAGCCAGTGACCCAGTACTTACTAAAATCAGAATTAATATGGGCCATTGGCAAGCTGTAAGCAATTCTTTGTCCCCAGATTGGTAACTGATCAGGTTGGACTCCCATCATGCCAGACATCCCCATAAAAACAAAATAGACGGTCATAGTAATAGCATAGGTCGTTCCAAACTTTTTAAGTAAAGCCCCAACAGAATAAGCAAAAATAAATAATAAGGTCGCAATTAAGTAATAACAAACTAAAAAGACAATGAAAGAGCTCAATTTGGGAATCATAACATGATTAACCATCACCATCACTGCTCCGTATAAAACAGCTGAACAGGTCATAATCAGGTAATGAACAATAATTTTAGCAACTAGTATATCACGTTCACGAAAGTTAAATAATTCCATTCGGGTCATGACTCCTTGCTCCGCTTCCTGACTGAAAAGAGCCGGAAAACTGACCAACATAATCGACATAGGGATGATTAAGGAGGTCACAATTGCGATACCCGTTCCCACCGTTGCTTGCTGAGATTCAGGTACAGTTTTGGTGATTGTCGCGACTAATAAGGTCCCCATTAGCATCGGAAAAACAACACCGAAAAATGGCGTAAAAAAATTGGTCATCGTGTTGATTGTCTCGTACTTCAACAAAGCTCTAAACGTCGGTTTACTCATGACGAACCTCCTCTGCTACTTTTGCATTCAATGTCATGATTTCAATGTCATTATTGCGCCGCTTGTAATTAATATTGGATCGAATGCACTGAGACACAATGTGACGCTCATCTTCTTGATTATCACAGGCTAAGGCTAGCACCTGAGACGGGGCTTTTAGCTGCCGATATCCGCCAAAAAATTCTTGGGTTAACGCATTGTCTTCTACCGTAATCACCGAATAACCACAATAGGTATTAAACAACTGTTCTAGAGTCCCAAAAGCAACCACTCGCCCTTGATCCAAAAGTAGTAATTTATTTGTTAGTTTCTCCAGTTCATCATAATAATGGGAAACAACGCACAGGCTACCTGACCTTTGACTGTACCAATTTGTCAATTTCGTCATTAAAATTTGCCGAGTTTCAAAGTCCAAACCAGATGAAACTTCATCCAAAAAAGTTAATTCGGCTTTTTGTAACATGACTAAAATCAAAGTCAAACGCTGCTTTTGACCGCCAGACAATTTATTAAAGCGTTTTGTTAAACAGCTGTTAAAATCAAAATAGGCAACCAACTCTTGGAGTTCTTGGTTATCTTTGAGCTTCGTTCCCAAAACAGTCTCCATAATCAGTTTGACTGTCACATTGTTAGAATAATTATTCTCCTGCAAGTGAACTGCCATGTGACGATGTGTTAGATTGGTTACAATCTCACCTTTATACGGCACTAACCCCAAGAGACAATTAATTAATGTCGATTTTCCTGCACCATTCGACCCAATAATGCCAATTCTATCGTTCTCTTCAAACCTAATCTCCTGGTCAATCTCCAGTGCAACTTGTTGACCAAATGTCACCGATAATTTTTTTATTGTTAACATACATCAGCCCTCCTCTTCCTGACAATAGTTTCTCATCATGAGATGAAGCTCAGATGAACCTGCTGTGAATCATTAAAAATAAACAGTTGCCATTACGCTACTATGACTATTAACCAGTGTGACCCTTAAACCTAAAAGTTCGGCGTATTGCGCCACCAGATACAACCCTAATCCATGGCCAGTTGTTTTTTGAGGCGGCCGCACGAATGGTTCAAACAACTTCCCAGCCCATTTTTCATCTAGCTGGCTACCATAATTTTCAATGATTAGTTTAGACTCCTCCGAGTAAATTCTGATTATTTGATTGCTTTCTGTATAGTGACACGCATTACTTAATAGATTTTCGATTAATTGTTCAAAATAAACCGGGTCTGTTTGAATTATTTGTTCCAAATCAACGTCGTTTTTTATAACAAGTCCTTTTTCCTTAAACAAGAGCCCTTGCTTTGCTAACAAAGGATTGACCATCGCTACTAGCTTGACTGGCACTAGCTGTGGCTCTTCTTTAATTCGCTGGTCAATTAACAATATCTCGTTAATAATCTGCTCCATGGAACGTAATTTCTGTTTAACTTCTGGCAAATAAAGTGCAGTTTCCCGATACTTGCCAATTTCTCCAATCATCCCTTCCACAAGTAATAAGGCCGCAGTCACAGGTGTTTTAAGCTGATGAGATGACGCCTTCAAAAAGACTCCTTGTCGTTGATTTTGTGTCGCCAATTGTTTTTTTTGACGTTCCAGGGTTGTGTATAATGCCACTAAATCCGCTTCAAGCTGTTGATACTCATCTCTAGTATCTGGCAACACATTAGGTTCATAGCTACCGTTTTTCATTTCTATCATTGCCTCAGAGACTTTCTTTAAAGGACTGATTAAGAGAAAGGAAAGAATAACAGTAGCCAAACTAATGATGACAAAAAGAACTGTCACAATCATTGGCAAACTGTTATAAATCACTTGATTTAATTGAGTCATTTTAGGCGTCATAGCAGCGGCTACTACTATATGAATCGCCTTATTTTCCTTGGTCAAGCCTAAATAAGTGGTATACCGATTGTTAGTGTCGGACACCTTTGTTTCAACAATAAATTGTTTATCAGTCACTTGATAGAAACTTGCGCCACCTTCCACTTCGAATCCTTCCTGATAAGTAAAAAAAGTCTCATTTACTTTAGTATCAATAAGGTCTGAATTCCAGTTCTGGACTAATTTTTTCTCATTCAACAGACGCTTTCCCCGTTTAGTTAAAACTGACATCTGATCTTTAAGCTCTTTTTCCGTCAAATTCTCCATATTATTTATTAGGCTATATAAATCCTTAATCAACCCTTGTAAATCAGCGTCGGTAATCAACAGCTCGACTGTTGAATAAGCCAAATTAACGATGATTTTAGATGTATCATCCGTCAACGTAATGCTGGCAATACTATTGGGTGTTTCAAATTGATTAAGCTCCTGAGTAATCTGCTGATGATCGCCAGACAATTGACGTCTTTGAATCGATTTCAACGTATTTAGCCGATCCGTTTCAATCTGCTTAGCGTATAACTGGGATAACATCAAGGTAAAATAAAGTAGGATTAGTAGTGCCACTAAACCAACTACCCCAAAACTATACAAAAAAAGTCGCTTTCTAATAGTCATAAGTCACCTTCCTCAAGACAACTATATAATTTCTCAATGAATCTACAATGAATTTCAAATGAATCAATGTGCTTCATATTGATAACCTAGACCAATAACTGTTTTAATGACATTTTCCGGTAACTTTTTGCGAATATTTTTAATATGGGCATCAATAACCCGATCGTTGGGATAATAATCATCGGCAAATACATGATTTAACAACTGCTCTCGTGTAAAAACCTGAGTGGGATGCTGATACAATAATTGAAACAGCAAATACTCCGTGACGGTAAACTGCAATGATTGATTGTTAAACCACACTTCATAGGACAGTTCTCTCAGTTCGATGCCACTTGTTAAAGAATGTCCCCTCACCCCTTCTTTCCGTCGTAAAACAGCTTCAATTCTCTTTAATAATAAAATCGGCGAAAAAGGTTTGGTAATATAATCATCGGCGAATAAATTAAACGCATTAATTTGAGTTCCCTCATCTTCCAAAGCAGACAGCATGATGACCGGTGTTCCCAACTCTTTTTGATGAATATAAGCCAGTACATCCAACCCGCTAGTCCCCGGCACCATAATATCCAATATCACCAAAGAAAACTTCTCTTCCTTTAGTCGCTCCATGGCTGATTCACCGTCTGTCACATGAGTCACTTGATACTCTTTCATCTTCATATATTCAATTGTAACGCTTGCTATCGTGAGCTCATCTTCTAAATATAATATCTTAAGTTCGATTGCTAACCCCTCCATACTAGTTATTTAAAGTATAACTTATCTTATACTCTTCTGCCTCATTTAAATCATCATCTCCTTCAAGCATAACGACACCTTATAAAAAAAACAAAAAAACCCAGTGATCGTAATCACTGGGTTTTCCAACTATTATTTAGTATACTCTTCAACTAAAGCAACCACTTCATCAGCTGTATCACAATCATTGATTGCTTTATCTGCTAATTCAGCCATTTTAGTTGTATCTAAACGTTTCATTAAGCTACGCGTTTTCAGAATGCTTGTGGCACTCATTGAAAACTCATCTAACCCTAAACCAACTAGTAACGGCACAGCTGTTTGATCCCCAGCCATTTCGCCACACATACCGGCCCATTTGCCTTCAGCGTGAGCTGCGTCAATCACGTTTTTAAGCAAACGTAGGATTGCTGGGTTATATGGTTGATATAAGTAAGAGACACGCTCATTCATGCGGTCAGCAGCCATTGTGTATTGAATCAAATCATTGGTACCAACACTGAAGAAATCAACTTCTTTAGCGAATTTATCTGCAATCACAGCCGCAGCTGGGATTTCAATCATAATACCGACTTGAATGTCAGTTGACACTGTAATGCCTTCCGCAATCAATTTAGCTTTTTCATCTTCCAAGAGAGCTTTAGCTTCTCTAAATTCTTGAAGTGTCGCAATCATTGGGAACATGATGCGAAGTGGTCCGTGAACTGAGGCACGTAAAAGTGCACGCAATTGCGTACGGAACATGTCATCTTCAGCTAAACAAATTCGAATCGCACGATAACCCAAAAATGGGTTCATTTCGTGTGGCAGAGTCAAGTAAGGCAATTCTTTATCGCCACCGATGTCCATAGTACGAACAACGACAGGTTTACCTTCCATGCCTTCTAAAACTGCTTTGTAAGCTTTGTACTGATCTTCTTCGGTTGGGAAATCAGGTGAGTCCATGTATAGGAATTCTGTCCGGTATAAACCGATCGCCTCCGCACCATTATTTCTGACACCATCAAGATCTTTCGGTGTGCCAATGTTGGCCGCTAGTTCGATATGTTTGCCATCAGCTGTAACAGTCTCAGCATTTTTCAGCTTTTCCCATTCAACCTTTTGAGCTGCAAATTCATCGCCTTTAGCCGCAACCGCTTGTTTTTGTTCATCTGTTGGATGAATGAAAACTTCACCGTCGATTCCATTAACAGCTAATATATCCCCTTCAGCCACTTTGGCTGTAATATCTATCGTTCCAACAATCGCTGGAATTTCAAGAGAACGAGCCATGATCGCTGAGTGAGACGTACGTCCACCAATATCCGTAACGAATGCTTTGACAAAACGACGATCCAATTGTGCTGTATCACTAGGTGTTAAGTCATGAGCGACTACCACTACCTCTTCATCAATCATTGATGGGTTCGGTAACTTCACACCTAATAAGTGACTTAAGACACGTTTAGTTACGTCTTTAATGTCAGCCGCACGTTCTTGCATGTAAGGATTATCTTCCATTGCTTCGAACATCCCGATAAACATATCCGTTACTTCTTTTAAACCAGCCTCAGCATTCGTTTTTTTATCGCGAATACTTGTTTCGATACTGCCAATCATTTCCGGATCAGACAACACCATTAAATGAGCATCAAAAACTTGCGCTTCTTCCTCACCTAATGTTTCAGCTGCTTTATTACGAATTGCTTGCAATTCTTCTGTTGATTTAGCCAAAGCCTCTTTTAAACGAGCTAACTCACCGTCAGAATCTTCAACTGTCTTTTTGGAAAATGACAAATCAGGCTGCATCAACAAATATGCCTTTGCAATCGCAACACCATCACTTGCCGCAATCCCTTTTAACATTTCTGCCATTATTCAGACAAGCCTTCTTTTGTCATTGTTTCAACAATAGCTGCCAAAGCTTCAGTTTCGTCAGCACCTTCAATTGAAATAGTGACGTCAGCGCCTTGGCCTACACCAAGAGACATAACACCCATAATTGATTTCAAGTTTACTGATTTGCCTTTATACTCTAAGTTAATATCAGAGTTAAATTTGCTAGCAGTTTGAACCAGTAAAGTTGCAGGACGCGCGTGAATCCCTGTATCAGCTACAATGTGAAAATCTTTTTTTTCCATAAGAATCGTTCTCCTTTGAGTATGTTTTTGTTTAATCGAGGGTTTTACTTAAAGCCTTTCATGGACTAAAATAAGAACTTTAATTATTTACCCTTTCAATTGTAAAGATTACCATTTTTTTGGCATAGTTACAACATTTTTATATTCTTTGACGAAGTTTCACGTATTATTTTCATATTTTTACATTTCTTTCAGAAATCTGTAAACAATTCGACCATTCAAACCAGCTTCCCCAACTATCTCTTTTCTCTGAGGGTGAGCTAGCCATGCCTCACGAAAAACGAGAAAATCTGCCTGTTCCACAATAATTTCCTGAAGCTCCCCGACAACTAACTGCTTCAACTGTTCTTCATAAGGATTTACAATCATATTTTTCACCTCCCCATCTCATAAAAAACGATAGATTCCTTAACCTACAACTAAAATGAGACTGATTAACGCTACCAAAGAGTTTCGACTACACCTACTAGTTTAGCACAGATCCCTTTGATTTATAAGCAAAATTACTATCGATAATCAGAATTTCTTGCCATAGACTTACCTCAATTTTAATCATAGAGTTTGGCTAGCTATCGGACTGCACCGACTTTTTTTTAAAATCGAATCACATTTCTTGATTGTCCTCTAAAAAATGTTATAATTAAAACAAAGGTCAAAATAGGTCAACCTTATTTTAACCCGCTAAATCTGAGGAACTAAAGAACTCACAAATTAAGATCAGGTTTAGTCAGACTATTAATCAAAGGATGTGAGCAAGATATGCTATGTCAAAAATGTCAAAAAAATGAAGCCTCCATTCATCTCTATGCAAATGTCGGTGGCGAAAGAAAACAATTAGACTATTGCCAAAGTTGTTATCAAGAATTAAAAGCACAACAACAAGGACAACATAAAATGGCAAACAACCAAGATCCCTATGGATTTAGTTCAATCGACGATTGGTTCCGCGCCCTATCACAACAAATGGGAACACAAGAAGCCAACCGTTTAACACCTCAACAAGGCGGTGGCGGATTACCACCACGGGGACCACAAAACGGTAAACGAACGCTCTTAGATGAGTATGGACTAAATCTTACAGAGCAGGCACGAGCTGGGAAAATTGATCCAGTGATTGGACGTGACAAAGAAATTACTCGAGTAATTGAAATCCTTAATCGCCGAACAAAAAATAATCCCGTGCTTATTGGGGAACCTGGTGTGGGTAAAACAGCCGTTGCTGAAGGCTTGGCTTTAATGATTGCCAGTGGCGATATTCCACAAAAACTAGCAGACAAAGAAGTCATTCAATTAGACGTGGTCTCCTTAGTTCAAGGCACAGGTATTCGCGGTCAATTTGAAGAACGGATGCAGCAACTAATGTCAGAAGTACAAAATGATAAACGAATCATCCTCTTTATCGATGAAGTTCATGAGCTAGTTGGAGCCGGCAGTGCTGGAGATGGTAACATGGATGCTGGTAATATTTTAAAACCGGCTTTAGCACGTGGTGAATTGCAAATGGTCGGCGCAACAACCTTGAATGAGTATCGGATTATTGAAAAAGATGCAGCTCTGGAACGTCGGTTACAGCCTGTCCAAGTCAATGAACCAACTCAAGAAGAAACAATTAAAATTCTACAAGGTATTCAAAAACGTTATGAAGACTATCACCACGTTAAGTATACAGAGGAAGCTATTAACAGTGCCGTTACCTTGTCCAGTCGTTACATTCAAGACCGCTTCCTACCTGACAAAGCCATCGATTTATTAGATGAAACTGGCTCTAAAAAGAACTTGACGATTCAAACAATGGATCCCAAAGTCTTGGAAGAACGTCTGCAAGAAGCCGAAAAACAAAAACAAGTCGCTTCAGTTGAAGAAGACTATGAAAAAGCAGCTTATTACCGCGACCAAGTGGCTAAACTAACTGCCCTCAAAGAAAAACAAGTCAGTGATGAAGATATGCCAATCGTCACAGAAAAAGACATGGAAAAAGTTGTTGAAATGCAAACAGGAATTCCTGTCGGTGAATTAAAAGAAAAAGAACAAACACAGTTGAAGAGTTTAGCAGAAGATTTACGACAACACGTCATTGGCCAAAACGAAGCCGTTGACAAAGTCGCCAAAGCAATTCGCCGCAACCGTGTAGGCTTAAACAAAAAGAATCGTCCAATTGGTTCGTTCCTCTTCGTTGGACCTACAGGCGTCGGTAAAACAGAGTTGGCCAAACAATTAGCTTTAGAAATGTTTGGCTCCGATGAAACCATGATTCGTTTCGATATGAGCGAATTTATGGAAAAACACAGTGTGGCCAAATTAATCGGTGCCCCTCCAGGCTACGTTGGTTATGACGAAGCCGGACAATTAACCGAACAAGTTCGCCGTAATCCTTACAGTCTAATCTTGTTAGACGAAGTGGAAAAAGCCCATCCGGATGTCTTACACATGTTCTTGCAAATTCTCGAAGATGGTCGTTTAACAGACTCTCAAGGTCGAACAGTCAGCTTCAAAGATACCTTGATTATCATGACCAGTAACGCGGGAACAAGCAACGTGGAAGCAAACGTGGGCTTTGGTGCAAGCCGCGAAGACAAATCGCGCGCTATCCTTGATCGTTTAGATCAATATTTCAAACCGGAATTCCTTAACCGTTTTGACGGTATTATCGAATTCCAACCATTAACAAAAGAAAGTCTCTTAACTATTGTTGACTTAATGTTAAACGATGTTAATAGCATGCTCGCCGATCAACACCTTCACATCGATGTAACTCAAGCTGTTAAAGAAAAATTAGTTGACTTGGGTTATGATCCAGCCATGGGCGCTCGCCCTCTCCGTCGAGTGATTCAAGAACAACTGGAAGATAACATTGCCGAGTTTTACTTGGACCACCCAACAGTCAAACAATTACAGGCTGTCATTGATGAGAATGGAACGATTGCTGTTCTTCAAGAAGAAGCCATCGTGATTACAGAAGATGTACCTAATTAACAACTAATTATAAACGAAACCGAAGGGGCAACTCTCTCTATATTTGCCCCTTCGGTTTTTTGATAACGTCTCATTTCGTGATTTCGTCTCCCGCTACCTTAAACAACTCCCACTTATAGAATGTTTAACATCACAAACTTCCCAAACTTTAGGATTAATTAATAATAATTCTAATCTAATCATAAAAAAAGCGCTTTTTTTATAAAAAAAAGAAGCAGATATCTTTGAATTATTGTCACAAAAGCGTTATACTATCTTTAAGACAATCTTATAAAATCAGAAAGCTTAACCTTAAGTGTTCCGATTGTAAATTGAATATGTGAGGTGAGAGACATGAAACTGATTGACGTAACCAATAGTTATCCCGATTTAGTTAATAAGCAATTAGAAAATACCGATGCGAATTTTATTAAAGTATTTACCCTTGGGAAATCTTCCGTCATTTATACCGAAGCCCCTACTCATAAAGAAATTCTAATCACAAATAAACAGCGCAATATCAAAAAAGATGAAGTAGAAACCGTCCTGAGACGCCTTGTAAAGGACCCTAATGACAAAGATTCTCTAAGTATCATCAAACTAGATGGAATTGTAGAAATTTCAATTCCTATACCTTCGAAAACGGAAAAAGCAGTAGAAGCCTAAACCAACCATTATTATGAGTCAACAAAAGACGAGAAATCACTAATTTCTCGTCTTTTATTGATTCATTTTTTTATTCCCAATCCTCTCCTTACTAGTCTCCACTCTATTTGCCAAATTATTAATAAACGTGTTATCACTTTACTTTCAGAACGTACGTTCGTATAATAGATGATGAGACAGATTAGAACGAATGGAGGTTTTTATATGAATGATCGACGCTATGATAAAGAGCCACGGCGGGATATCTTATGCATTGACATGAAAAGTTTTTATGCCTCGATCGAATGTGTCGAGCGCAACTTACCACCACTTGAGACCATGCTAGTGGTCATGAGTAACGCAGAAAATACTGGTGGATTAGTTTTAGCCTCATCGCCAGCGGCCAAAGAACGCTTAGGAATATCCAATGTTACACGCAAATTTGACGTCCCTCATCACCCTGACTTGAAAATCGTACCACCACGGATGGCACTCTACATAAAAAAAAATATGGACATTGCAGAAATCATCCGCCGTTTCGCAGCCGACGAAGATTTTTACTGTTACTCAGTCGATGAATTTTTTATTGATATAACTGAAAGCTACCACCTCTTTGGCAAGTCAGTCTACGAGGTGGCAAAGCTGATTAAAGACACGATTTTAGCAGAAACCAAACTTTACTGCACGATTGGAATAGGCGATAACCCCTTACTTGCCAAAGTGGCATTAGATATTGAAGCTAAGCACAATCTGGACTTTATCGCCACCTGGCGTTATGAAAACGTCCCAGAAACCCTTTGGAAAATTTCTTCCATGACCGATATGTGGGGAGTTGGACACCGAACTGCTAAAACCTTACATAAAATGGGCATCACCTCGATTTATGAGCTAGCTCAAACCGATCAATATCGCATGAAGGAACGTCTCGGCATGCTAGGTGAGCAGTTATGGGCCCACGCCTGGGGAATTGATCGAAGCCGGCTATCAGAGCGTTACACCCCTGTTGAAAAATCTTACAACAATTCCCAAGTCTTGATGGAAGACTATACGAAACGAGAAGATATTGAAGTTGTCATCCGGGAAATGGCTGATCAAGTCGCTGCTCGTTTGCGAAAACATCATTGTCAAACCGAGTGTATTCATCTTTTTGTCGGTTTTGCCAATGAAGATCAAGATGGTCAACGGCACTTTTCTCGCCAAATGAAAGTCCCTATGACAAATCAAAGCCTCGAGTTAGCCAATTATTGTTTGATCTTATTTCATAAGCACTGGCGCGGTCAACCCCTTCGTCATTTAGGCCTTTCCTATTCAAAACTGGTCTATCACACAGATATTCAATTAGATCTTTTCAACGACCCCGAAGAACAGCTTATCAACCACCGATTAGATTCTTTAGTCGATACCATTCGACAAAGATATGGCTACACCGCATTACTTCACGCAAATTCATTAATGCCTGGAGGCACTGCTGTTGCTCGCAGTAGCTTAGTCGGTGGTCATGCTGGCGGACTGGAGGGCTTACAATGAATGAACATTTTTTTGATAATTATCACGATCGAGGGATGAAAAAATGGGCTGGCTTCTATTTATCCGAGCACACAGCCATTATGGAAAAGCTCAAATTGACAGAAATCCAATTAATACCACAAAAAGAACAACAATCGCCGGAAGTCATCAGCCAGTTTTTGGAAACGGCGATTCTCAAGGGATTAGGCGTATCCGTCCAAAAAGAAGAAGTTGATCAAGAGGGCCATTATAGCCCAGATATCACTGGGAAAATTAGTGGTCATGACTCCTTAGGGGTCTATATCGGTAAGCAAAAAATTCCCTATGATAACATCCGCCATATTGATTTTGACGATGATAAAAAGTGGAGCGAAAGATAAAATAACAAATAAAATATTGGAACGACCTCTTAATAGAGGTCGTTTTTCCTTAAATAAAATACAATTAAAATAATTTTAGTATTATTTCTTTTAAATAAACCAATTAAAGTATATAATTAATCCGTATATTGCACTAACTAATATATTGGAGGAGATTTAATGGAAAATGTACCACTCTTATACTTCTTTTTGATAGTGATGGCTATGAGCATCCTGCACCGAAAGAAAAAACAACAAACGAAAAGTTGGCTTAGTTTTCTGCTAATTAGCACTAGTGTTGTTTTCTTGAGCGCCTGCAGTAGCAACACTTTAACACTGGAGAAAGACACACTGGAAACCAATGAAGTAGGTTTAGCTTTAATAAAGGGGCAGACTAACGACCAAGCCGAGTTAACCATTGATGGAACGGTGGTCCCCCATGAAGAAGGTAACTTCAGTTACGAAGTAAAACTGACTAAAGATACGCCCCAAAAAGTGATTGTCACCACTCACTATAAGAAAGAAAAACTTAGTAAAACAGTCACTATTGCCCCCTCAAAAGCCTTTGTCAAACACGTTGCCGATGAAGAAAAACGATTAGCAGCGGAAGCCAAAGAAAAAGCGGAAAAAGAAAAAATTGCCAAAGAGAAGGCTGCAGCTGAATCGGCCATTGTTTTATCAGAAACAACACCTACCCAAGAAAATTATGATAAAGCATTTACTCTTGTTAAAGCTCTCACAGACGAAAACAAAAGCTTTTCAGAACGATTGGAAAAAGTCAAACAAACTATTCAACTAGCTGCGGCAAAAGCCGAAAAAATGAAAACTGCCGAAGTCGCTTTGGCTACGGCTGAAACCCAACCAACAAAACCTCACTATGAAACAGCTAAACTTGCGATTGCCCAGGTTCCCGGTGGCGCTGAAGAGCTTGCTAAGCGGTTGGATACGGTTAACTCAACCATTGTAGCCGCTGAACAAGAATCAGCCCGCCAAGCTGCTGCCGAAGTAACACGCTTAGCTGAAACAGGTGGCGATCAAGGTGGGCCTGTAACGACAGAAATGGTCTTCGTTACCCCTACTGGAAAGAAATACCATGCTGGAAAATGTGGAAATGGCACATACACCGAGGCCACCATGGACGATGCCTTAGCAAGAGGCTTAACCCCTTGTTCCAAATGCTTCTAACTAAGAAAAGACCTTGCTAGTTGGCAAGGTCTTTTCTTTATCTAAACATCGTTTCTGCTGCCTTAGCCAAGACTTTTGGATCTCGATTATAAGGAGTCACTGGGCAAATTTCTTTGTCGACATTAAACAGCTTATAAACAGCTATCCGAGCTGCGCGAACAGAATACTCTTCCGTGAAGACCATGTCTTTGGGAATCTCTACAAATTGGCTGATCATTGCAAAATTAGTACTTCCTTCTGGTACAACCTGTGGACGATCTGCCATCGCTCTAGGTTGGAACTGGGCATCAATATAAGGCATGTAACAAGGAATGACATTCACGATATCTGTTTTTATTTCATCCCAATCCTCTTGCCAGTTCATTTGACATACCCATTCATATAAAATCTCTTCACCAGTACATTCTTTCATTGGTTTTTTTACATAATCCCCAATTTTATCTGGATACAACCCATAACCCCAGAAGACCGTTGTGTCCAATGCTTGGGATTTAAAATGAGGTTGAGCCGCCACGACAGTACTGATTAACCAATTTGAATCTTTCAGGGTCATCAACGCCCCACTACCTGGAATATTAGTGGAGAACGCTTCAATCTTCTTAAGTAATTTATCTCCGCGACAAGTAACAGTAAAGCTTTGCCAGTTAGTTTCAGCTTCATGCCCAAAGAAAGGTTCCGGATTTCCCAGATTTGGTTTTTTCTTGGCAATCTTATACCAAAGTTCTCCAGAAATAGGACGCTCCTCTGGTGTCGGTGCTGCCGTTGACCAATCCCCTTCTGTCGTACTATCGGTCATACACGCATTGGTCATCATGACCACATCGTCTTTCCCTAACTCAAGTACACGGCCATCTTTGAAGATTAGTCGTGTAGCAGTAATGCCTTTGCCATCTTTAAACTCAATATCCTCCACAGTTGAATTGGTTTCAATAATGACTTGATGTTTTTCCAAATAGGCTTTAATCGGTAATATCAAACTTTCATACTGATTATATCGAGTCCGCGTCACTCCTTCAAGAGTATCAATTCGACTAAACTCTAAAATCATCCGATTCATGTAACGACGAAACTCAAATAGACTACTCCATTTTTGGAAAGCAAAGGTCGTCTGCCACATATACCAAAAATTAGTTTCAAAAAAGTGATCATCAAACCAGTCATTTATTCTCATACCATCTAATTTTTCTTCCGGTGTCCCTAGTAACTTGGTCATCTTCAGGCGATCATTATTATCAAAACCCATTGAGTGAGCATCTAAAATGGTCCCCTCACCATCTACTAAACGAGCTTGTGCATGAGTGGGATGCAAGTGATCAAAATTCAAAATTTCTTCTGTCACACTTTGATTAGGAAATTCCAGTGAAGGTATCGTCTCAAATAAATCCCAGAAATTTTCATAAGTCTCTTCGTTTAACATCCGGCCACCACGACACAAAAACCCCTCCGTCATTGTGCCTGAACCATCATTACTTCCCCCTACAATATCCATGCCTTCAAAAATATGAATATTTTTACCATCAAAGTTAGCATCGCGAATTAAATAAGTTGCCCCTGCAAGACTTGCCAAACCACCACCGATAAAATAAACTTGGCGATCACCATAATACCGTGTTTTAATTTCTTCTTCGGCTTTTGCTTGGCGCTTTATCACCTGTTTTCTAGTCATTTTTTTAGCAGAGTATGCCGCCGCGCCAGCTGAGATTGCTCCTAATGTCATTAATTTCCATTTATGATGCTTCATCGTGATTCCTCTTTTCCTCTTTTATTACCTTTACTATACGGAGGAAAACGACAACTGTCTCTACACAATCAGGACAGTTTGTCTGAACTTACGACAAAGTACTCTTATTGTCTAAAAATCAAACGGTTATATATACCTCTCAGATCCTTCCGCCAACTCCTCTTCATAACGAGTATTAGCCAATCGCTCGGTATCTTTTGCCAAACGAAATAATTGATGGCCAATCGCTTCGGCACTGACCTTGGCTCCCCCTTGAATCCATTCAATCACAACACCACTGCAACCATATGAAAAAAACTTAGCATAAAACCGGCGATCCTCTAAATTAACTAGCCCCTCTTTATCTAATCTGGCAAATAGCTCTAAAAATAAATGACTAGTCACCCCTCCAAATACAATCGCAAAAGTGTTAGGGTCCGCTCCAACTGTATTTCGATAAAAATTATGATATTTTTGAATACTTTCAAGCATTAAACAAACTTGCCCTTCCCAATTATCCAGTCGCACATCCCCTCGTAACTCTTTAAAGGTTCTTTCCTGATAAAGCCAAGCTAGCAAGTCATATTTGTCGGTAAAGTGATAGTAAAAAGTTTGACGGTTTAACCCACATCTCTCAGTAATATCACTGATGTTGATTTTCTCGAAGCGTTTGTGATGACATAGTTCGATTAGCGCATCCCCTAAGGCCATTTTCGTAATCATTGATTCTGACATTTCCACGACTCCTTTTTTTGAAATAACTTTTTTATTGAGACCTATCCATGCTTACATTTTAACAAGTCACACTTTATACTTTAACACGAAATGATGATTTTTCTATAAGAGTATCATCATAGCCGAATGACACCATCAACTTTTTTCAAATGTCAAATTTAAGATTAACCTTTTTTTAATCCCAAATTAACTTACTTTCCCTTCTGACAAGTCATTTCTCAACTAAACAGGACCTATTATCAGTTAATCTATAGTGAAACAGGTTAATATAAGTGCTTTTTGGTTAATCTTGGTTTTGCTATGGACTTTGTTATCCGATATACTACCCATAAGGCGATAAATTCATTTTCTAAATTTATGATTAATTGTCCAAATAATGGCCTATCAGATTTTAGTTCAATAAATACCGAAAAGCATGAGTAAATAAAATCAAACCTCTTAATCAGTATCGAAAAGGATGTGAACACCGCGTTTAAATCCCTCACAATCATAAATAAATCAGATAAACAAGCCATTTCTTACCTCTCATCATGGATGTTCCTGCAGAGATTGCAAAAAAATTAATTGGCTTTTAAATACTTTACTCAACCACTTTGTCCTTTGCTAAAGTGGTTAGCTCTTTTTTTGAGAGAAAAACGGCTTCAAAATACTATAGTTACTGCAACCCTACCATCTCCATATTTTTCCCTTTCCGAAACATTAGAAAAAAAGCCCTCTCTATCAACAAATGATAGAGAGGGCTTTTTTGACCATTTTATTGATGCCCTTAAACTAACTTTACCGTCAAGATTTCTACAGTAAAGCCTTTAGCTCAACATCAGGGTACTTGTCTGAGAACCAACGCATAGCAAATTGATTTTCAAATAAGAATAAAGGATTATCAAAGCGGTCTTTTACCAAAATATTACGACTTGAGCTCATGCTCTCATCTAAATCTTTTGGATCAATCCAACGAGCCGTTTTTGTGCCCATAGGTGTCATAATCACTTCTGTGTTGTACTCATTTAACATCCGATGTTGGAAGACTTCAAATTGTAACTGCCCCACCGCCCCGATGATATAATCCTCCGTCACAATTGTTTTATAGAGCTGAATCGCTCCCTCTTGGACCAACTGCGCCATCCCTTTATGGAATGATTTTTGCTTCATGACATTTTTTGCTGTCACTTTCATAAATAATTCTGGGGTAAACTGTGGTAACTCTTCATAAGCAACATTCAATTTACCAGAATAAATCGTATCGCCAATTTGATAATTACCCGTATCATACAACCCGATAATATCACCAGCTACCGCTTCCTCTACCGTCTCACGCGTATCTGCCATAAACTGGGTGGAATTGCTTAATTTAAACTTTTTACCTGTTCGCTGTAAAAAGACATCCATCCCACGCTCAAAGGTACCCGAACAAATTCGGATAAAAGCAATCCGATCACGATGGGCCGGGTTCATATTCGCTTGAATTTTAAAGACAAATCCCGAAAAGTCTTCTTCATAGGGACTGATTTCTTTGTCGTCTTTGGTAATATGAGAAGATGGTTTTGGCGCAAACTGCAAGAAAGTTTCCAAGAATGTTTGAACACCAAAATTCGTTAAGGCGGAACCGAAAAAGACAGGGGTTAATTTCCCAGCAGCAATTTTCTCTTCTGAAAACTCATTTCCCGCTTCGACTAATAATTCCACATCTTCCAAAACCTGATTATAAACCGCATCTTTATGTAGCGGATGATCCGCTGGTATATCCCCATTGACTAGCGGAATAAACCTTTCACCATCATAATTATCAGGTCGGTGTAATTCCACTCGCTGATGATAGACATCGTACAGTCCTTCAAGTCCTTTTCCCATACCAATTGGCCAGTTCATTGGGTAAGACTCAATTTCCAAGACTTCTTCCAGTTCTGCCAATAAATCTAAAGGCTCGCGACCATCACGGTCCAATTTATTCATAAAAGTAAAGATCGGAATGCCACGCATGCGACAAACTTGGAATAATTTTTTGGTCTGAGCCTCAATCCCTTTCCCACTGTCAACTACCATCACCGCAGCATCAACAGCCATCAGCGTACGATAGGTATCTTCCGAGAAGTCCTCATGTCCAGGTGTATCTAAAATGTTCACCCGTTTATCATCGTAATCAAATTGCATCACCGAACTGGTAACAGAAATCCCTCTTTGTTTCTCGATTTCCATCCAGTCAGACTTAGCAAAGTTACCTGTTTTTTTCCCTTTGACTGTTCCAGCTTGGCGAATAGCTCCCCCAAAGAGCAGTAACTGCTCCGTAATCGTTGTTTTCCCCGCATCCGGATGGGAAATAATCGCAAAAGTGCGACGACTATCAACCGCTTCATGTTGTTTTTGACTCATCACTAATCTCCTTCGTCTATATCTATTTATCTGTTAGTTTAAATTAATTATTTACATTGGACGACTCCTTATGATTTCTCCCTATTCAGGTACCATAGCAGAAAAATTTCAACCATTTGTAAGTATATCATGAAGAACGGCGAGAATAAAGCTTTGACCGCTGAATCCTCTTGATCGACACTTAAACTAATTGATCACGCTCATTGAAGTACCCTTTATAACTGCCATAACACGCGATGACTGATGCAATCGCTGTGGTGGACATTAACATAAAGACCACCATTATTTGATACTTAATCGCATGAACTGGGTCAACCCCTGCAAAAATCAAACCGCTCATCATGCCAGGTAAACTGACAATCCCCATGGTTTTAGTTGAATCCAACGTCGGCGTAATCCCCGTTCTAATGCTTTCTCTGACAATGATCCGTGAGGCTTGTTTCAAATTGGCTCCCAGTGCCAAACGCTCCTGAACTTGCTGACGCCGATCTTTAAATGACGTTGTCATATTGCGATAACACAAACCAATGGCCACCATCGAATTGCTGGCAATCATTCCCGTTATCGGTACGACTTGAGAAGCCATTAATTGAATAGAGCCACTGGCAACTAAAATAGCTAAAGTCACAAATGTGCCGCTCATAATGGCGATGAGTGATGTGCGAAAAATATGCGGAATCCCTTTATTCTTCTTCGCCGCATTGTATGAAGCATTAAAACAAATCACTAAAAACATTCCAATCACTAAGACCAGCTGGCTACTTTGAAAAACGTATTTTAAGACATAGCCTATTACGGTCAACTGAACCACTGCACGAACAACACTGCTAATCATTGATTTTTCTAATTTCAACTGTTCTTTATAAGACAACAATAAAGAAATAACCACAAGAGATGCCGCTAAAACTAAGGTCATATTGTTAATCGCCAATGTGTTCATTTCACTATTCTCCCCTCAATAACATTTACTAAACGACTGGCCTGCTTAATTTCTTCTTCCACATGAGTCACTCGAATTAACGTCAATTGATATTCCGCTTGAATCTGTTTTAAAAAACCTCTAATCTGCAAGCTACTTTGGCGATCCAAGGCACTGGTTACCTCATCTAATAACAACACTTTTGGCATAAATTGTAAATGACGAATTAAGGCCACACGTTGCTTCTCGCCTCCTGAAAGGTCATTGATAGACTTAGTCAAAAAGGTCTCGGCCAACCCCACTTGCATCAATAATTCTCGACTACGCTCTTCGTTAAATCGTTGCTGACGAATCTCGTAAGGAAATCTTAAGTTATCGCTAACCGTTTCGCCAAATAATTGAGGACTTTGAAAACAATAAGAGACCTCTTTTCGATACTCGGTTGGCTCTCTGTCACTGACGGGGCGACCTTCGAAAAGCAATTGCCCCGAAGTCGGTGTTAATAATGACCCGAGCAATTTCAACAACGTGCTTTTGCCACTACCAGACGGACCGGAGACGACTAAATCCTCACCTTTCTCAACCACTAAATTAATCTCTTTAAGAATCTCTTTATCCCTGACTTCGTAAGCCAGCTCTTTAATTTGAAATAATTGCGACACACAAATGCTCCTTTCACGACATTTCCAGTATAACAGGTCTTTTCCTTTGTTTAAACGACTGATTTAGCAAAAAGCTAAGGATTTGGCTTGCCTCTGACCTCTTAATTAATTGAGTAGGCGTTAGATCTAGACATAGAAAAAGACTAGGAATTTTTCCCAGTCCTTTCATCCTTATTCTCACTCTCTCATTCTTAAATATCGGTAATCAAAAATCAAATTATCATTATGAGCTAACATCCAGGCTTCCAGTTCTCCTCTCATATCAAGGAGAGCTACTCGATACTCTTCCCTATCGATTAAATTAATTTTCTCATAGGGGTCAGTCTCCAGATCATATAGTTCATCTATGTCTCCACAATTGAAAACATATTTCATTTCGCCTTTACGAATCATCCGTTGCGAAAACATGACGCTCCCAATCCCAGAACATTCGGTGACAACCGCTTCGCGCCACGAACAAGTTTCATGGGTGACTAATGGCACCAGAGATGAGCCATCTCGTTGAACCCTTTCTCGTTCCCAACCTGCAAATTCTAAAATAGTTGAATATAAATCGCAACTACTAACGAGCTCTTTCACACGGCCCCTCTTTTGTTGATTAACACCTTTGATTAGTAAAGGGATACTGCAGGTTTCCTCATACATAAAAATAGCTTTGTCACATAACCCATTATGAATGCCCAGTGACTCTCCGTGATCGCTACTAAAGATAATGATCGTCTCATCGTAAAGGTCTCGTTCTTTAAGATAGGCCAACAACCGACCAATCTGATAATCGATATGGCTAGTATTGGCAAAATAATGTTGTATATAAGGCTCCAATGCCGACCAAGCAGGGTCATTAGCTCTTTTTAAATCATGAATCCGTGGTTTGTTATCACTATCTCCTTGATAATTTTCCCATTTTGGCATATCACGTTGACGATAACCTTCCAAAAATTCCGTGGGAGCGAAATAGGGTTCATGAGGCCCCCAAAAATTCAATTGAAAATACCAGGGAGCCTCCTTTGAAAATCCTGACAGCAGCTCTTTCGTCCGCTCCACTAAAAAGTGTTCAATCGTTGATTCGATACCAGAGATCACCTCACCAGCCTGATGCCCGCCATAATTTCCAGTTATAAGTCCCTCAACCTGGTGAACTAGGCCTCGTTCTTTCAAGTAGCGCTTAAACTCTGGATAATGATGCCCGCCATAGCCATGGCCTGGAAAGTAATCACCTTGATACCCTATTTCTTCTGGGGTAGCGGAATAATCAAAGGTAATTTCCGGGAAATGCATCTCCCCCATATATGTTTGAATATAATCGTCCGCCTTAATATTATCTACTCCTGATCCAAGATGCCACTTCCCAGTGTATCCAAGTTGATAACCTTGCTCTTTCAAGCGATTACTCAATAACTCAGCAGAATTCGGCAATTCTTGAATCATGTTTCCATAATTATAAGAATTGGTCAGCATCCCATGATGCATCGGGTAAAGTCCTGTTTGAATCGTAGCTCGGGCAGGTGCACAAATCGGACAACTGGCATAAGCATTTTCAAAAACAGTACTGTCTTCCGCTAATTGGTCAAGGACAGGAGTCTCAGATATTAGATCCCCATATGTTGTCAGCGTATCCTTTCGCTGTTGATCCGTTAATATAAATAAAATATTCGGTTGTTTTGTCATCGGCTAATGTCCTTCCTTCGATCGTTCCTGTTAAATTATTCACTGCCCACGTTACTTATGATCTGTGGAGCATTCTGCGGAACAATCCCTATAAATTATTTTCGCTAGATATTGCTGTCCCCTATTCACCATTATACAAGTAACCGTTCTCAATATTAACCAATAAACTATAGGTCTTTTATCATCTTTTATAGATTAATCTATGCTTACCTATGATTAGTATCATTTCTACTATCATTTCACGCTTTAATTACACCCATTCTCACTGTTAAAATAAGGCTAAGACTTAACATCCAGCTAGGAGGATAACCATGACCAACAAAAATATCGTCTTTATTTTAACCGATGATCAACGTTTTGACACAATTCATGCACTTGGGAATCCAGACATTCAAACGCCTCATTTAGATGAACTGGTGGCCTCTGGAATTAGTTTTGAACAAGCCCATATCCCTGGTGGGACGAGTGGCGCTATTTGTATGCCCAGCCGTGCCATGATTCACAGTTCCCAATCACTTTTTAAACTGGAGAACTGTGGTGAGACCATTCCAAAGAACCACCCGCTGCTGGGGGAAACATTAAAAAGAGCGGGCTATCAGACATATGGGATTGGCAAGTGGCACAATGGCACTGATTCTTACGCTCGCAGTTTCACTGGTGGTAATCAAATCTTTTTTGGTGGCATGTGGGATCATTGGAATGTGCCAACTTACCCATATGACAAAAAGGGCGCTTATGATGATACCCATAAATTTACCCACAATCCATTTTCTAGCAACACCGTCATAGAATTACCCTCTCAACAGATTGAGCTTGGCAAGCATTCCACTGATTTATTTACGGAGGAAACGATTCGCTTTTTAACACAACCTGCCATCAAAGAGCAACCATTTTTTATGTACACGTCTTTCCTGGCCCCACACGATCCACGAACCATGCCGGAAAAATACCAACAGATGTATCAGGCAGATAACTTGCCGCTGCCTGAGAACTTTTTACCTGAACATTCATTTGAATTCGATATTAGAGAGCAGCGAGATGAGTCCTTGGAAAAGTACCCCCGTCAGTCCCAAGCTATTAAACAGCATCTAGCAGACTATTACGCCATGATTAGCCACCTCGATGATGCCATCGGCCAAATTATCACTACTTTAAAAGCAGAAGGTCTGTTTGATGAGACAATTATTATCTTTAGTGGTGACAATGGGATTGCAATTGGCCAACACGGCTTAATGGGGAAACAAAATCTTTATGAACATAGTGTTAGAGTGCCCTTAATTATGGCCGGACCTGGTCTACCTCAAGGTGAAAAACGCCAACAATATGTTTATTTGATGGATATTTTCCCAACAATCTGCGAATTAGTCGGTATTTTACCACCTAAGGACCTTGCCGGAAAATCCTTAAGACCTATCATCGAAAACCAAGAGAGTGTCCGAGAGAGCCTCTTTGGTGCCTTTAGAGACAAAATACGCAGTTACAAGAAAGATCGCTACAAACTAATCGAATACCGCACTCAATTTGGCAACTATACCCAACTGTTCGACCTTAAAGATGATCCCTGTGAATCCCATGACTTGTCTCAGCTTCCCTCATACGGCTCACTAGTGGCGGAACTCAAAATCGCCCTCAAAAAAACTGCCTTAGAGTGGGGAGATTTGGACTTTCCCCAAGGACAAACTTTCTGGTCCCGGTAATAGCTACTTAATCCCCCAAAAGACCCTTAGAGGACTAGCCTTCGCTAGCCCTCTATCCCTTATATGGATAAATTTTTCTCGCGAAACTCTTTCGGCGTGATGCCGTAAATTTCTTTGAAGTTCTTATGGAAATAACCAGTGCTTGAATATCCCACGGCATGGGCTATTTCATTGACGGTTTTAGCCGATTTAATCAACATTTCCTCCGCCTTTTTGATCCGGTAACTATTCAAATATTGGGCAAAGGTCTGACCTGTTTCCTTGCGGATCAACTGTCCTAGATACATGGGGTTAACATATAGGGCCTCGGCTATTTCCTTTAGTATCAGATCATGTTGATAATCGCGATGGACCAGATCGATTGCTTTTTGAGTTAACTCACTGTAGGATCGTTGAGAAAGCAACCCTTTAATTTCCTCTTCAAGCTGAAGGAAGGTGGCTGTAATTTCATTTATGTTATTAATATTACGAATTTGGTCAATTTCTTCTTGATAGCTGCCTTTTAATTCCAAGTCATAATGAGCTCTTGCATCAGAAAGAATCAGCAACATAAAATAACGCGCATGGTTTGGCGGAATCGGTGTTCGTTCAAAATAATGAATAATTTGCAAAATTTTCTCATGTAAACTTAATTCTCTTTCACTTTTAGAAATAAAAGGTAAATCATCTGTACTATTGTAATAGATTTCTTCCAATTGGTTGGTTAATTCCAGCCAAATACAGCCATCTTGGACCAAATTATAAAAGTAATAACTATCTCTTAAAGAGATCGCCACACGATAACTTTTTTTTATTTCCAAGTAAGTATCCTTAAGAGTTCCAGCAAAAACAAAAACGTCTTTAGGGAATCTTTCTGCCATTTGACGGTACAACTGCCCCAATTCATTTTTTTTATAATCCAAGAAAATACCAACTACTTGCTTTTCTCCCACTGAAAAATAGTAACAATTAGCCAGTTTGTCCAAGTATTCTTTGAAACTTGTCTCTTCATATTGGCCAACAAAGACATTAACGGACTGACGATTGAGTAACCCTAGCTCATCGATCAACATCTGTTCCGGTTCACCAAAGACCCATTCCTTCAAACGTTGTTGGAATTTCAACTGTTCAAAGTCATGCTTATTTGATTCTTCTTGCACAAAAGCGATTGCTTTTTTTAAGGCTAAAACTAATTCATTTCGATCCACTGGCTTAACCAAATAATCAACAGCACCTAATGACATGCCTTCCTTAACAAATTCAAACTCCTGATAACCAGATAAAAAGATTGTCTTAATGTTCACCTGCTGCTTTTTAGCCTCTCTTAAAAAATCAATTCCCGACAACAGAGGCATCGTAATGTCAGACAAGACGATATCCACCTGCTCTCGCAAAACAAAATCTAGGGCTTCTCTACCATTAGTCGCGGTGCCAACCAATTCTATCCCCAGTTCATTCCAAGGAATCAAATGCTTAAGCCCTGCTAAAATCATGTATTCATCATCGACTAATAGAACTTTGCACATCATTTCTCCCCCTCATATTTCACCACTAATTTCGCCTAATTCTTATACGAACCGTTGTACCACCACCAGGTGTTTCTTCATAATTCATTAGATAATGCTCACCAAAAATAATTTTTAATCGTTCATTAACATTTTGAATGCCGATTGATTGGCTTTCATAAGCTTTATTGTAAACTAAATACTCATTGATTTTTGTCAGGGTTTCAGAGGCAATCCCCTTTCCATTATCGCGAATTTCTATCTCGATTCCCCCTTCATCTTCACGAGCATAAACGCTGATCACATTATCCAAACGAGTAAAATCAATGCCGTGAGCAAAATAGTTCTCCACGAGAGGCTGCAAACAAAATTTGGGTATTTCAAATCCTCTTAAACTTTGATCAATTTTGAAGGAATAGGCAATGCTTTTTGGATAACGCATTTGATAGAGATAGACATACTGCTCGACAAATTTAAGTTCATTTTCCAACGTAATCATTTTTTTCTGAGAGATGTTGTTCCGTAAAATTGACGCAAATGAAAAGACGACCTCGGATAATTCATCCATCCCTTCACTTAGGGCATACATTCGGATATACTCTAACGTATTATACATAAAATGAGGGTTAATCTGAGCTTGTAAGGCCCTAAAATCAGCGTCCTTTTGCCGTAGCTCCAATTCGTAATTTTCTTTAATAAAATTATCCAAGCTTTCCAACATCTCATTAATTCCCTGAGAAATATCTTTTAATTCCGCCTTTTTATTCTCTGTAGGGATTCGAGTCCCTCGATTGCCAGTTGACACTTGCTTGATAGTCTCTAAAATATCACCAATTTGAAAGACGTAACCATTAAATAACCGGTACAATAAGAATAAAAGAACTCCATCGATAATTAAACTAAAAAATATCATCCAAAACATAAATAGTCGTGAACTTCGGTTTACTTGTTCTTTATTGACCAAGGATAGAATTTGATATTTTTGAACGGTCACTTGAGTTTCCGCCACAATATTATCAGTTTCATATTGACTAGTATCAATACCATTGCCTTTTTCAAGCTTTTTCTCCAGTTCAGCGACTAATTCTTTATTTTGCGAATTCGTATAGACCAGCTGATTTCTTTCAGAAATTAAAAAAACATCGGCCGTGTACTCCGCTGATAATTGCTTTAGCATCTCAGTTAACGGTTCCTTATTGACGGTCATGTACAGATTGCCAATCAGCTTAGCCCAGACATCCTTTAGAGGCGCATTAAACATGATTTCCCTATTTGGCGGAAGTTGCTCCACTTTACGTCCATATCGACTATCAACATCCGACAAATAACGTTCTTTATTATTAAGTAAATCAACAGAAACCGAGACTATTTCATCATTTGTAGGATATAATTGTTGAATAACATGTGTAAAATTACTTTTTGCGTAATTATGAGTCAACGTATAATCGAGATACTCTGCATCAGTCATGGCAAAGTATCTAGTCAGTCCTTGATATTCTATTTCACTGTCACTAATATTATTTGCCAATTCAACTGCTTTTTGCTGATTTTCTTCCACAAAAGCTGAAACTCTTAGCAATGAATTTTGCGCCAATCGTTCCGCTCGTTTGGAACTTTCTCGATTAGTAATCCAACTAATCCCTATGGCAAAGATGGTGATAATCACCAATAACGTAACCGAGTATATTTTTAACAAGCGGTACATCAAATTTCCTTTAATTTTCATCACTGACTCCCCCAGCATCCATCCGAACTACTCGAATCTTAACCCTTCGTCTATTTTTTTTCCAAGACGACTTAAAAAGAAAGCCACCGTTCCAATTCCAGCAAAAAAGATTAGCGCCGGTGCTTTATACCCCACGACCATCACAATAACCATAAAAATAACAATGGAGAAAGTCGCTTTTAATTCCTTAAAAACTAAAATAAAAGATAACTTAAGAAGGTTTTTAAAAGATATCTCGTAAACAGAGACTAAAGCAAAGGCGAAGAATCCTCCAACCATCACCATTAACATCAACACTACCAACATAAAATCAATCATCAAAAAGATAATCCCCGTTAATTGGCTCGAGGTATATAAGCTTAAAAAAAGAAATAAACTCGCTAGCCCATATGAATAAAGCAGCTTGTTTCCTAAGATAAAATAAGTTTTAAAACGAGGCCACAGCCCTTGCCACGTAATTTCTTTGTAGTCCCAGCCGAATTCCTGATAGATCGACATAATCGCTAAAAATGCTGGTCCAACACCTAAAAACACCGCTCCAACCAAACTCATTGCCCAAAAATAAACACTTAATTTCAAAATATAAAAGAACTTATTAATACCTTCTGTAATGCCGCTCTCTATCAAGGGTTTCACCTCTACCTTTCGTTAACATAATAACATTTTTCATGATTAATTTCATAAATAGATACATCCCGTAAAATAATTCGAATCGATTGTTCCATTGATTGATCAATATAATCTCGAGTAAAAGATAGCATTTTTCAACTCCTTTTTAGTCGAAAGTCTAATAGTTAAGCGTGATTCTTTAACAGGACCTTTATATGTGAATAGAACAAAGGCAAATCTCTTATAGAAATTTGCCTCTGCCCCCTTCATTCGATCAACCTATATCCTATTAGATAACCTTGCTCTGCCTAACAATCCAGCCTGCAACAAAACTAGTCTTGTCCTTAGCAGCTCATTATTATTTATTTTTCATAAAATCATCGAATTGTTTTTGCATCTCTTCTTGAACTTTTTTCAAACCAGCTTCTTCAAGTTTTGCATTAAATTCTGGAAGAGCTTTTTCCGGATCAAGTGTCCCCGTGCTTAAGCCTGCTTTATATTGCCCTGTGACGTTTGATAAATTGGTAATTTCTGTCTTAACTTCTTCAGCGTTAAAATTGAAGCCTAACAACGGTGACTGCTCAGCCGCTTCGATTTTTTCATCTCGTTCTTTCACCATGTCATCTGTAATTTTTTCATCAAGATAAATCTTATTGTTATCACCTGTCATCCAGGCACCACCAATAACTTTATTACTTGCATCATAACCAGGTAAAGTCTTCATGCGATCGTCGCCAACTTTTTCCCAGCCTTCGCCCTCTTTACCAAAGACCATTGTCGCTAATAAATCTTGATCAGTGTTAATTAAATTAATTGCTTCTAAGGCTTTTTCAGCATTTTTAGATGTATTAGAAATCACCCAGTTAGCAACGAACATTTGACCATTGTCTTTTAATGGGGTTGTCAGTGGGACAGAAACTAATTCACGACCAGCTGCTCGTGTTAAAATTGTGTCACCATAATCATAAGGCCCTTGAGTTTCGACCCGAACAAACCATGTTTTATCATCTAAGCGATAAAGCTCATCACTTGTTGCAGCATCTTGCGGGATATATTTTTGAGTAAATAAGTTATGCATATCGTTCAAATCACGTTTCATCCGTGGTGAATCTGCATAAGGATTAATGATTTTAGTTTTATCTCCCTCAATATCAATGCCTAATGGCACATTAACATCATACACGTAATCGAAATGTCCCATACGAATATCTTTACCTGCTGGGAAAGGCGACACATTTGGCTCTTTTTCCTTAATTACTTTCAGTAAAGGTTCTAAATCGGCAATGGTTTTCACTTTTGAAAGATCCATGTCATACTTATCCACCAACTCTTTATCGAAGGTCATCACTCGTTGAGCAAAGACATTGGCGTTAACAGGAATCGCATATAATTTACCATCCACTTTATTTCCCTCAATATAAGTTGGATTAAGATTTTCATAGGTTTCCTTGGCATACTTAGGCGCAAGCTCCGTTAAATCTTTATAAGCACCCTTTTGAGCAGTATTAACATAACTGTCAGCGAAAGCGATGTCATAATCTTCACCAGAAGAGGTAATGACAGACATTTTATTTTGGTAATCTCCCCAGCCAATGTATTGAATATTTAACTCAGCGCCAATTTCATCCTTCATGCGTTTATTAACAACTTCCATTAATTCGTCATAATTCTTAGGCTTTTCACCCACACGATACATAGTCAAGGTCGTCGTATCACCACTAGCCTTGTCATTTTTCTTTGATTTTTGTTTGTCCCCTGTTAAACCACCACAAGCTGCTAAAGTACCAACTAAAGCTAAGCCCATACTAGCTAACACCAACTTTTTAAACGTTTTTTTCACGTTCGTTCCCTCCGATTTTCTAATTCAGATTTTTATTATACCAGACAGAGTCATGATTGGCGCAAACAGCGCCTACCACGTGCTCTGTCGGGATTATAACCTATTCTTTGACTCCGCCAATGGTTAAGCCACCAACAAAGTACTTTTGGAAAAATGGATATGTCGCCGCAATCGGCAGTGTTGAAATCACGACCATGGCCATTCGGGTGGCCTCTTTTGGAATACCGATGCCCCCTGTTACTTGAGCCCCTAAAGCGGTATTTTGCATCATAAAATCAATGTTTGCTTGAATCTTCATTAACAAATATTGCAAAGGCACTAGATTATCACTTTGTATATAAAGAAGTGCATTAAACCAATCATTCCAATAAGCCAAAGCCGCAAATAAACTGATCGTAGCAATTCCTGGAACAGACAATGGCAAAACAATCTGCAGGAAGGTTCTTAATTCCCCCGCACCATCAATTCTGGCTGCTTCGATAATTGCATCGGGAACTGAACGGCGATAGAATGTCCGCATGACAATAATATTAAAAGGTGACAATGCCATTGGTAAAATCAACGCCCAGATCGTATCTTTCAATCCTAATAAGTTAGTCATGACAATATAATTAGGAACCATTCCGGCACTGAACAACATTGAGGCTAAGGCCAACATGGTGAAAAAGCGGCGGAAAGGAAAATTCTGTCTTGAAATTGAATAGGCATAAGTCGATGTAAAAATAACGTTAACTAATGTTCCAAATACGGTAACAAACACCGTAATAAACAGAGCTTGTAAAATTTGCTCCTTCATTTCAAATAAATAACGATAGCCGTCCAAGCTCCAACCAGACGGAATCAGCTGATAACCATTTTGGACAATCGATTGCTCACTCGTAAAGGAGATGACAATAACAAAGAGAAAAGGAAAGACGCATCCGATTGCAACAATTGCCATTAACGCAGTAAACAAAACATTGACTGGTTTACTAAAGCCTTTGATATTAACTGAGTCTATTTGTTTTTTCTTTTTCATGTTCGTCTCCCCTCTTAGAATAATGCTGAGTTTTCATCGTATTTTCTAGCGATTAAATTGGTAACCACGACTAGAATACAGCCGACAACTGATTGATATAATCCTGCTGCTGACGCCATGCCGATGTCACCACTCTTCATCAGTCCCCTAAAAATGTAAGTATCTAGTACATTCGTGACATCAAATAGTGCACCTGATTCCCGAGGCAATTGATAGAACAAGCCAAAGTCGGCTCTAAAAATATTACCGACAGCTAAGATCGTTAAGACCGTCATTAAAGGAATCAATTGGGGAATCGTTACGTGAATAATTTGTTGCCACTTGCTAGCGCCATCAACTTCCGCCGCCTCATAATAAGTTGGATCAATCCCCATAATTGATGCAAAGTAAATGATACTGTTATAGCCAATCCCCTTCCAGACGCCCATAAAGATGATGATAAAAGGCCAATATTTCGGCTCATTATACCAACTAATCGCTTCGCCACCATTTCCTGTGATTAAAGCATTAAACAAGCCCTTTTCTGGATTTAAGAATGAGTTAACAAAGAAATTAATAATAACCCAAGATAAGAAGTAAGGTAATAACATCGATGTTTGAATCACCTTAATAGATCTTTTCGAGCGTAATTGGCTCAAAATAACAGCGAAAATAACGGCAACCAAGAGATTCAATATAATAAATGTGGCATTATACAGCACTGTGTTACGAGTGATGATGTATGCATTAGAGGATTTAAATAAGAACTCAAAATTCTTAAATCCCACCCACGGGCTGTCAATCAGACTTTTAATAAAACCGCCTTCTGAAATCTTAAAATTCTTGAAAGCCACTACATTTCCCAGCACTGGAATGTAGAAAAAGACAATCAACCAGATAGTCCCTGGCAAAGCCATTAATAACAGCGCCTTGTGCTTCATCGCTTTCTTTAACTGCTTCATATTACTCCTCCTTTTGCTTGTAGGTCCGCTCATCAATGTCTAAGTTCCAGAGGAACTTAGACATTGATACGATTGGAGCCTAGCGGAAAGCCCACTATCGGTAAGTGCCAAAGCAATAACCATAGGACCTCCTTTTGTTTGTATGACCTCTGTTTAACTCATTTAATCAATTTCACATTCTAAGTATACGAATAAAGCGCTATAAAAATAAGAAATAAACCATTGATTTTTGTCTACAGATTATAGGTAATCACTTCTAATCAGTGTCACTACGGGTTTTCCAAGTAAACAAATGATAGATATAGCTCTTTGTCTTAATTTCCTATTTCCATTTAAACATGTCTCAATCGGTTAGCTTATCCGAATATGTCCAACAAAAAAAGAGCAGAACTCACTCTGCTCTTTTCTATTTAGATATCCAATAACTGCCAATAGGTTACATACTTATTAACTAAATCCGTTCCTAAGCGGTGAGGGTATTCTGCCAATTCGTTTGCCTTCGCCTTGATAGTCGCCTGATTTCCTGTTAGCACAACCTGCCAATAGTCAACGTCCATTTCAATTCGTTTTAGCCACGGTTCACATTCAGCCTGAAAAGCCTGATTCGGGAATTTAGCTAGCACTTTCGCGGCAAACTGTAACTTAGCTAGTTCATCAGAAATATACGCCTGATCTTGTTCAGCGATTTTTCGCAATTGCTTGCGAGTATAAACCTCACGGGTATATTTATTCGGATTAAACTTAGTGAAGGTCTTCAAGGCTTCATAAAATTCACTGCCAGCATAGTCAAGTAGCGTCCTATCCCAAGCGCTTACTACCTCAAACTTGGAACAATTCCATAAGTACTGGCTCATATTTTGGACGGTTAGCTTAGATAACTCCCACTGTGCCATCGGATTGGACACAATGCCGACCACTTGATAAGCCCCCTGGTTTAATTTTCCAGAACGATTTTCGTAAGGACTCAGGAAAAGTAATTCACCATCTTTTTGGTAATCGTTAACGGGAATATTATCCCAGATTACGATTGGTCGCTCATAAGCCCTTGCCATCGTCTCAATATCTACTGTGCTTATTTGAGACGCAAGTGTCGATGGACCTGTCCAAAATAAGGGGATATGTTTGGGTAATTCCCGATTTAGTATCTCCAAATAAAGGGAATCATGATGGTTATCGTATTCAGTTGGACAGGCCACTAAACTGTAATCGGCTAATTGTGTCTTTAAAAATGAATCAATTGCCGAAATCAAAAAAGCATGGGCACTCGCAGAAGAAGAAAATTTTCGTTTAGCATTTCCTTTTAAGATATAATCTATGTCGTCCAACAATAACCCGAAATGGCGAATCCCCACATTGATTAGCTGTTGCAGTTTGGTGGTTAATACAGCCACTTCTGACTCTAAAGTATAGTCAATATCATTCCCCGGACTAATCATATAATAAAAATCAATCTCTTCTTCCTCAGCAACTGATACTAATTCAGAAAAGTTAAGCAATCCTTCCTCAGGATACAACTCTCGCCACAATTTCCGTTGAAACTGGTCATCTTTAGGCGCATACATATACGTATTCATACGCTCTTCCCCAAGGTAGTGCAATACATCAAGGCGATCACTATGACTCCAGGGAATACCGTAAAAACCTTCGATTACCCCCCGCATTTGGAATGATACGTCATGTTTAATACTAATTAACGGGTAAGCCACACCCGTTTCATCCGCCTCAACAACCAAACCAAAGGCTTCTAAGCCATACCTGAACCCTCTTAAGTTCTTAGTAACCACGACGACCTTTCCAGGTTCGTTTATATCCAAAGAAAAACTATCAGGTTTCATCTGACGATCAAACTCATGATAAAAGGCCAAATCTACCTGTTGTTGATCATCACTGCTCACCCATTCGATATTGGGAAACTGCTCGGTCTTAATAACATCTTGATACGTTTCAAATCGAAAAAACTTTCCATAAAACTTCACCTTAAGTGTCTGCTTTTCCACAGACTGATAGGCTCCTCTTGTATAAACCTCTTGATACTGAGCTAATCTCTCTAGTAACGATTCCACATTACCCCTCCTTTACTTATCGGTCCGCTCTTCACTTCATTGTCCGTACACTATTAATCTTTGGCGGTGACTTATTACTGTCTTTATTTTACTCTATTCCTTAACAAGGAAAAGTAACAAATTATAGTGGTTTGAGTCGAAATTATAGATATCTCAAAAAGCTCACGCTAACTTCCTAGTCAACGTGAGCCTCTAGTTAACTTAGTGAGTACGGCAGTGTCACACCTGATTTAGGAAGTGGCGGCACTAAGCTCATATCAAAAGTTAAGGGTTCTCCACTCATTAACGTCTCGTGTTGAATCGCAAGAGGGTTAACAACCTCATTGCCCAATCTCACTCGCTCAACAAAATGATGCGTTGTTTTTTTATTTTCAGCAAGAATTTCAAGTTCCTTCCCGTTACTCAAGTGAAGGATTACCCGCTCAAAGCTGGGAATGCCAATGGTGTATTCGCCTGAACCAGGGCAAACTGGATAAAAGCCTAAGCTGGAGAAGACATACCAAGCCGCCATACTACCATTATCTTCATCACCTGGATAACCATCCCATCCTGTATTAAAGAGATTATCCTTAATGTTTTTAAGTAACAACTGAGTATACAAGGGCTGATTGACATAATTAAATAAATAAGGTAAATGGAAACTTGGTTGATTGGACATGGCAATTTGGCCAAAATTGACAGCAGCCATCTCACTCATCTCATGAATTTCAAACCCATATCCCAAATCTTTAAATTCTGGATAGGTATTGCATAACTCAATTAATTTTTCCAAAAATGCTTCCTGACCACCGTGAAGGGCAATCAGATCAGCAAAATCATGATAGGTAGCAAAACTATTTTGCCAAGCTGATCCCTCTGTGTAATCTCTACCCCAATTAAATGGATGAAACTCTTCCACAAACTTCCCTTCCGGATCTTTGGCTCGCATAAAGCCAACTGATGGGTCAAAAATATGGCGGTAATTATGAGACCTCTCAAAATAATCTTGAGCTAATTCCCGTTGACCTTCGGTGATTGCCACTTGAGCAATACAAAAATCAGAGTAGGCATAATCTTGAGTATGATTAACACTTTCACCATATTCTGATGACACATAGCCAATTTCATTATACTGATTCGTTCCACGACGACCATAATGACCATTTTCACTTTGAACCGTGGCTGCTTTAATCATCGCCTCAAGTAATTCTGGCATTAATTTCTTGCCAATTCCTTTGACAGCTGCATCGGCAATCACCGCGTCAACTAAAGTACCTGGCATGAGACCACGTTCATCTGGCGATAACCACTTTGGTAAAAACCCGGCATTGCGATAGGAATTTAAGAACCCTTCCAACATCTCCTGATACTCCTCTACTGCGATTAAAGAGTACAGTGGATAAACCGTTTTATAGGTATCCCAAAAGCCATTATTTGTATAAAGCTTACCTGGTTTCACTGTTTTACTTAATGTATCGTAATGAATTTCCTGACCATTTTCATCTGTCTCGTAAAACTTTTGAGGAAAGAGACATGTCCGATAAAGTGAACCATAAAAAGTATTGACCGCCTCCTGATTAGTATCTTCAACCTCAATTCGATTAAGATAATTCAGCCAGGTCACTGCCGCCTTTTCTTTCAATTGAAGAAAAGACCGTTGTTCAAGGGATACTTTATTTAAATTAGCTTGCTTCAATGATATAAAACTAGTAGCCAGTTTCGTTTCAAGGTCCTCGCATTGATTGAATCGGAGCAATAAATTCAAATTTTCACCAGTCAAGTATTTGGTCGAACTTAATGCTTCATTATTAAGCTTACTGGTCTTCAAATCAATCTGGTGGCTAAAGGAAAAATCAACATACATTTTGAACTCTGGATCTTCAACCCCAGAATAATTAATAACAAATCCTGATATACGATTGTTTTCTTCATCAACCCTTAGACTGTATGAGCCTTTACTAGTTAAGACAAAACCAGCATTTTCCCCATCCCGATAATGACTGTTCACCACTGCCCCATAAGTTGTTGGAACTAATTCCGACGTGATTTGATAGCGCTCTTGCTTTATTTTTAAATAATGTGGCGCATAACATGCTTCTTCCGGCCGATAGCTACTTTGGATCGTAAACAAATCCGAATTCTTAACTGCTCCAGAAATCGGTGTCATTAACAAACTTGAAAAATCGCCCATCCATGGACTAGGTTGATGAGTTAAGCGAAAACCTTGAAAAACACGGTCATGAGGATTAAAATACCAACTGCCTTTTTGATCGGTCGTTTGAACTACATAGTGATTCATTCCAAAGGGAACTGCTGTATAAGGCAAGCAATTTCCGTTAGAATAAGAATGCTGGTTATTGGTCCCCTGGCGTGTATCAATTGCTAATAGGTCTTTTTCAATTAACATAATGTCGCTCCTTTTAAAAAAAATTGATTTTAACCATATGATATACCATTTAATCGTTTTTGTAAACATATGATATATCATTAAAAAAACAATCAACCTTTTCCCAATCTTATTGAAAATCCCTTAAGATTACACCATATCAGCTCGTTCTATTGTTCTGCCCCTCTCTCTATGCTAGTATAGAACGTAATCAATTTTCAGATTATCTGCTCATACTCGCCATTAACTTATGTGGCACTATCATTAAGGAGACACCCATACCCATGAAGAAAAAAACAAAACTAACAATCATAACCATCGGTGCGCTCATTCTTGTTGGATTTTATCAGCAAATTAAACCGACCGACTTACCTACTAAAAAACTAGGTTATTCCCAAAAAAAAATCGCTAAAATGCTCATTAAGAAGCCCAATATAACTACTGACTTAGACATTAGCCCTGAAGAAGCCTTTAAAAAGCAAGTTGCACATATGAGCTTGGAAGAAAAAGTCGGCCAACTCTTTTTAGCACGAGTTCCTGAAACAAACCAATTAGAAGATTTAAAAAGCTATCATTTAGGCGGCTACTTACTTTTCAGCCGTGATATCGCCGGAGAAAATCAATCAACCCTTAAAAAGAAAATTGCCAATTATCAAGCGGCAGCGGAACTGCCACTAATTGTAGCCTCTGATGAAGAAGGAGGATCAGTCTCCCGACTCAGCTATGAAAAAGGGTTTCTTAACCCCCCTTTTGCCTCTCCTCAAAAAAGCTATCAAATAGGCGGCCTAGAGGCAGTTAAAAAAGAGCTGGTTTATCAAGCTGGAATCCTACATGATTTAGGTATTTCCATGAGCTTGGCTCCAGTAGCTGATGTATCCACTAACCCTAACGCCTTTATTTACGACCGAACGCTTGGTAAAAATGTCAACGAAACTACGGCCTTCATTGAAACTGCCGTCAAAGAGATGAAGGAACTGAACATCGGCAGCACCTTAAAACATTTCCCTGGGTATGGCGATAACAGAGACTCTCACTTAGAGATTGTTCGTGACAAGCGTACCTTGGAAGAACTAAAGAAAAACGCGCTACCACCATTTATCAAAGGAATTGAAGCTGGGGCAGATTCTGTTCTAATCACTCATAATATTGTAGAAGCACTTGACGACAAAAAACCAGCTTCCATCTCACGAAGTGTTTACGACTACTTGAGAAAAGATCTGGACTTTAATGGCGTTATTATGACTGACGACTTCGATATGGCCGGCTTAAAAGAATTTACAACTCAAGAAGAAGCGGCTGTCTTGGCCATTAGTAGCAGTGCCGACTTAATTTTAAGTTCCAGCTATCAGACTCAAATTCCTGCTGTGATAAAAGCCGTTAAAGATAAAAAAATAACAATAGAAACAATTGATGCCAGTGTCACTCGAGTTTTACTATTAAAATACCGTTTAAAGTTGATCGATGTTAATTAACTTATTTCCTCCAGTAGATGCTGGAGGTTTTTTTATTTTGGCTCTTGTTGGGGCATAACCTCTTCATTTCAACAACTTAATAGAGCTTCTGTTGATTACCAACTCTGAGCAATTACCTAATCTAATTTTTTTAAGCACTACCATCGTATGATTACCTGCCAAATTAGGAGTTACTATACGATGGTAGATGTCATTACTCTGACCGTTATTCCTAGAAGCTTAGAAAATTGTTTTACCTTAAAAGAAAATGGAAAAATAGTTAAGCTGGATAAGAATAGGATAGACAATGATTAGAGCAGGTTGACCCATTAACCCGAACATCATCTCTTGCCGCTCGAAAAAATAAACCCAACCTATCTCCCGAATAGGTTGGGTATTGTGTTACGACTATAACATTATTACTTGAGTAAATTGTAGCATAATTATCGTCATTGTTTACTATGTCCTACGTATTTTTAACTTCGACTAATCTGGAACAAGGGTTCCGCGACTGTTTTTAACAGATCCTGATACCCACAGTAAGTCCCTTCTTTGTTTTTATAAACAACTTGTTCCATCCGTTTACACCCGCCACCACAGTAATTGATGTAAGGACAGGTCTCGCATAACCCACTCATATCCCGCGGCGTTCGCAAAAACCTTTGACTGATTTTCACTGAGAATAATTCTCTTAGGGTACTTTCCGTAATGTTGCCTAATCGATAGTCATCTAACACATAAAAATCGCAGGGATAAACACTTCCATCCGCTTCAATCACGTATTGTACCGCACATTTTCCGACTAAACCACAGGCATTAACTTGACCATGTCCCAATAAATTGGCAATATTATCAAAGAGATTAATGCTGTAATAGTTTCCATTGTGATAGTCACGTTCCCACAAGAAAAACAACTCCTTGTAGAAATTAGCAAACGATTCTGGCCTTAAGGCATAGTCAGAAGTTATTTTTGCATCTAAATCGTCCAAACAAGGGATAAACTGGACATAGTCAACCTTATGGCTAGTAATAAAATGAAAAAGTTGCTTTGGGTGTCGTGCACTCTGATTCGTTAAGACACATAATACGTTGTAATCAATTTCAAAGTGGTCAAACAATCTTTTAGTTGCCATCACATTGCTAAAAGACCCTTGCCCCTTAGCATCCATACGATTATCATCATGAAACTTAATTCCTCCATCAATTGATAGACCAACTAAAAACTGCTGCTCCGCTAAAAATTGACACCATTCCTCATTGATCAACGTCCCATTCGTTTGAATGGCATACTTAACTGTCACCTGTTTTGTCTGTTGCTTCACATAAGCAACAAACGATTTAAAGTAAGCTAAACCAGCCAAGGTAGGTTCTCCTCCTTGAAAAGCAAATGACATTTGATCGCCATCTTCCAAATCTAAAAAAATCTGATCAATCATTTTTTCCATAACAACTGATGTCATCCGGCCAAAGGAACGAACATCTCGCAAATCACTAATATTGGCATAAAAACAATACTGACAGCGTAAATTACATAATGAGGATGCTGGTTTAATCAAGACCGATAGCTGTTTCATTGACACTCACCTTTTTATTTTTTTCGTTGTCTCCCGTTCGATAAAATCGACATCTACAACAATGGTCTCGCACAGTGGTAGAGGGCTCTCGATTTGTTCAATTAATTTCTGGCAAGCTAATAATCCCATTTCAGTAAAATTTTGACCGACTGTCGTTAACTTTGGCTCTAATAGTTCACTTGCTTGAATATTGTCAAAACCGACAATCGACAATTCTTCTGGAATGGCAATTCCTCGCTGTTTAATCTGATTAATTAACGCAATCGCCACTAAATCATTTTCAGCTACAAGGCCTTCGATTCCTTCATTCAGCGATTGATCAAGAACGTCATCCACAAAATTACCCATGGTCTCATGGCCAGAATCTTCAAATAATGTTTTGCTCGTATTTTTCTGTAGATGTAAGGCTTTTAAGTAGCCCAAATACCGCTCACGAACAGTCGAAATTTCCATAATGGGCTGACTACTAACAAAGGCCACTTTTTTCAGGCCTGTCCTTAGTAAAAAGTTTGTGGCTTCAAAGCCACCTTGCTGATTATCTGAGACAACTGTCGTAAATTCAATTCCCTCATACTCCTTATCTAAAATCACCGTTGGCATTTGATTTAGATACAAACTGTATAACATTTCTAAATCTGCCCCCCGATTGATTGGATAAAAAATGATACCTGCATAGTGCTCAATAATCTCCGCAAGACTTTCTTGAGTCAAACTTTCATGTGACTGAACAACTAAGCGATAAGGCGTTCCTTCAATGGCCTGAAAAATCCCTTGAGTATAATTGCCAAAACCAATGTCCTTAGGAAAGGGCATAATAAATAGAATATCCGTTTTATTACCTGATACCTTACGAGCAACAGCCTCTTTAACAAAGCTCCCCTTTCCTCGTAAACGATAAATAAACCCTTGATTCTCTAATTCGGCTAAGGCCCGTTTTGACGTTATGCGGCTCACATGATACCGCTCAGCCAACTCCAGTTCTGTTGGGATTTGTTCATCTGTCTCATATTTACCTGTCAATATATCATTTTTTATATCATTTAAAATCACTTGGTATAATGGTTGTTTCTTCATGGTGGTCTCCCCATTTCTCTGTTATATATTCTACCATACTAATCTCTGACAGACCATCAAAGCTCATTCGCTATAGCGATTCGCATCCCTTAAAGCATGCTCTCGAAATAATTTTAACAATTTTTCACAGCAGAAATGATGACCTATAATCTGTCCTGTATTTTCTATTATATTTCCACTAGACAAATTTAATGATATACCATATAATCTTAATTGTAAACAAATGGTATACCATTTAAAGAGTGGATCTCTACGATTAATGCTTTACTAGATTGTCCCTGAACGCTAATAATTGAGGCAACTTCGACTAGAGACCTAAAAAAAAAGGAGGCTATTTTAATGGCTTATGAAAAAGTTCCAACGTCTGTCCAACAATTTATGGATGAAATTAGTGCTAAAACCCAAGCTGATAATCCACAATGGGGAGAATTTTTCTCAAATTGTTTCGCCAATACTCTTTTGACAACGGTTAAACGTTTAGAGGATAACACAACATTCTTACTAACTGGTGATATCCCTGCGATGTGGTTAAGAGACTCTACAGCTCAAGTTCGCCCTTATTTACCGATTGCAAAAAAGGACCCTGATTTAGCAGAGATGATTGCCGGTTTGGTGAAACGTCAATTTTTCTATATTAACATGGATCCATATGCCAATGCCTTTAATGAAGAAGCAAACAATGCGGGTCATCAAGACGATCACACTGTGATGACTCCTTGGATTTGGGAACGTAAATATGAAATCGATTCATTGTGCTACCCAGTTCAATTGGCTTACTTACTTTACAAAGCAACAGGTGACACGGCCCACTTTAACCAAGATTTCCAAGATGGTGTGGAAAAGATATTAACCGTTTGGGAAACTGAACAAGATCATAGCCAATCTCCTTATAACTTTGAACGTGAGACTTGGCGTGAAGAAGATACCTTAACTCACGATGGCAAAGGAACACCTGTTGGTAAAACCGGCATGACCTGGTCTGGTTTCCGTCCAAGTGATGACCGTTGTATTTACGGTTATTTAGTTCCTTCCAATATGTTTGCCGTCGTCGTTCTGGATTATTTGGCAGAAATTTACACAGATATCCTGCCACAACCAGCTGTTGTCAGTCGTGCTAATCAGCTAAAAAAAGAAATCGATGCTGGCATCAAAAAGTTCGCTCAAGTTAACAACGCCAATGGCGAAACGATTTTTGCTTACGAAGTTGACGGCTTAGGCAATTTCTCTATACAAGACGATTCCAATGTGCCAAGTTTAATGGCCGCACCATACTTAGGTTATTGTGAGGATACCGATCCGGTTTACTTAGCTACTAGAAAAACCTTGCTAAGCAAAGAAAATCCTTATTATTATGAAGGCAAGTTCGCTAAAGGCATCGGCAGCTCACATACACCAGAAAATTACATTTGGCCAATCGCTGTTTCCATTGAAGGAATGACCACTTCTGATAAATCAGAGAAAAAACGAATCCTTGATATGTTAGCCGCCACAACTGGTGGGACTGGTTTAATGCACGAAGGAGTGAACGTCGACAACCCTGAGGAATTTACTCGCGAATGGTTCTCATGGGCCAACATGATGTTCTGCGAATTAGTCATGGACTACTACGACATCCGCGTTGAAAAATAAAGTCTGAGAACAGATGGCAACGAATAAAAAGATATGACGCTTCAACAAAATAAACTAATCGGGGCTAGTCTTTTCAGAGACTAGCTCTTTACAAGGAGACTCATCATGACAAAGAAAAAAGTCTACATTATTTCCCATAGTCACTGGGACCGTGAATGGTACATGCCTTATGAACAACATCATATGCGCTTAGTTGCCCTAATGGACGACCTTTTAGAAACCTTTAAAACCGACCCGGACTTTCATAGTTTTCACTTAGATGGACAAACGATTTCACTGGATGATTATTTAGAAGTTCGTCCCCAAAAAGAACAAGAAGTTCGCCAAGCCATTGCTGATGGCAAGTTAAAAATTGGTCCCTTCTATATCTTGCAAGATGACTTCTTAATCAGTGCGGAATCCAATACCCGTAATATGTTAATTGGTTTAGAGGAAAGTAAAAAATGGGGCGATCCTGTCCTCCTTGGCTATTTCCCAGATACCTTTGGCAATATGGGGCAAGCCCCTCAAATGATGCAAGAAGGCGGTATCGAAGTCGCAGCATTTGGTCGTGGTGTTAAACCAACAGGCTTTAATAACGCGGTCATTAACGATGAAAAATATGCCTCACAGTTTTCAGAAATGTGGTGGCAAGGTCCCGATGGTTCCAAAATTTTCAGCGTGCTCTTTGCCAACTGGTACAGTAATGGCAATGAAATTCCGTCTGAAAAAGAAGCGGCCATCTCTTTCTGGGACACTAAATTAGCAGATGCCGAAGCTTATGCCTCAACTGGTCATCTTTTAATGATGAATGGCTGTGATCACCAACCCTTACAAAAAGACGTGACCGAGGCTATTAAACTAGCCAATGAGCTTTATCCAGATTACGAATTTGTTCACAGCAGTTTCGATGAATACTTAACAGCTGTTATGGCAGATGCCCCTGACACCTTAAGCACTGTCGAAGGTGAACTAACCAGCCAAGAAACAGATGGGTGGTACACCCTGGCTAATACCTCTTCATCACGGATTTACTTAAAGCAAAAAAACACAGAAGTCCAGCGCCAATTAGAAAGCATTACCGAACCTTTAGCTACTATGGCTTACGAGGTCACTGGCAAATATCCCCATGACGAATTGCGTTATGCTTGGAAATTACTCTTGCAAAACCACCCTCATGATAGCATTTGTGGCTGTAGCGTCGATGAAGTTCATCAAGAAATGATGACGCGTTTCGCCAAATCATTAGAGGTCGGCCGCTTCCTAGCTAGTGAAGCCCTAGAAAGCTTAACCAACGCCATTGACACCAGTCGCTTTCCAGAAGGCAGCAAACCTTTTGTTCTTTTCAATACTAGTGGCAATCAAAAATCCGATGTGGTTGAAACAGAAATTGAATGGAAACGAGGTCTTTTTTCAGAAGGTGCGCCGAATGCTCAATATACCAAACTAAAAAATGAAGCCGTTCCAGAATTAGTCGTCATTGATGAAACAGGTGAAGAAGTTGAGGCTGAAGTTATTAGCTCAGAAGTTCGCTTCGGTTACGATTTGCCAAAAGATGGTTTCAGAATTCCCTTTATGGCACGCTATATTAAAGTCCGAGTAATGGTCAGCAAGATGGCTGAAATGTCTTGGAAAGGCTATGCTCTCGTTGAAAAAGCCAGCCAAAAACAAGCAACCAGCTTAATTAAAGACAAGGGTCACTTATTGGAAAATGCCTTCTTAAAAGTCATCGTCAAATCTGACGGTCGCTTAACGATTACTGATAAAACGACGAAGACGACTTATGACAATTTCTTAACTTACGAAAATGTCGGTGATATTGCCAATGAATATATCTTTAAACAACCTAAAAATGACACAGCAATCTACGCCCACGACTTCCCATTAGACGTCTCTGTAGTGACCGACAGTCCCCTTCAAGCCGAAATCGCACTGACTCAAAGAATGCTGATTCCAGTCAGTGCTGATGAAACGGTCTTAAACGAAGAGATGTTTTCCGTCACGGAGTTCAGACATCGGAATGCTGGTCGCAGCAAAGAATTAGCACCATTGGAGCTTACGACGATTGTTCGCTTGGATCAAAACAGTTCACAATTGAAATTTACTACTAGCTTTAATAATCAAATGAAAAATCACCGTCTACGGGTGCTCTTCCCAACGAAAATCCAGACAGATGTTCACTACGCTGAAAGCATTTACGAAGTCGTAGAGCGACCAAACAGTGTTAGCAGTTCGTGGGAAAATCCCACAAACCCGCAACACCAACATTCGTTTGCCAATGTCAGAGATGATAAAGCTGGTGTCACTGTGGCCAATTACGGCCTCAATGAATACGAATTAGTTAAAGAGGATACAACTCTAGCCTTAACGATTTTCCGAGGGACTGGTGAACTAGGGGATTGGGGGTTCTTCGCTACTCCAGAAGCACAGTGTATCGGTCAACAACAAGTGGCCTTTGCCGTTGATTTCCATGGCTCAGATGATTACAACAAGACATTTAAAGCCGCTCAAAATTTCCAAATACCTGTGTCAAGTACTCAAACAACCGTTCACAGTGGAGCTTTAGCAACAACCAATCAGTTCTTAAGTATTGATTCAGAAGGTTATTTACTAACGACCATGAAACGCAAAGAACATCAAAGTGAGGTTATCGTTCGAGGGTATAACCTGTCTAACACGGTCTCCTATCCGTTAGCGCTGACAATCAAAGGTTACTCCCCAGAACGAGCAACTTTAATCGAAACACTAAGTGAAAAAAAATTAACAAATACTTTGGCATCCGCGGAAATTCATAGTACAATTTGGAAGAAAGATTAAAAAAAGTTGGACAGGCGCTCTTTAGAACCCTGTCCGACCAAAAAGGAGAATTCAAGAAATGAGAAAATTTCCAGAGAATTTCTTTTGGGGTGCTGCAGCCTCAGCCCCACAAACAGAAGGTGCAGCTCTAATCGATGGTAAAAGTCCATCAACATGGGACTTTTGGTACAAAAAAGAACCCGAACGATTCTTTAACCAAGTAGGACCTCAAGACACCTCTAATGTTTATTATCAGTACAAAGAAGATGTTCAACTGATGCAGGATATGTCATTGAATTCATATCGGACCTCTATCTCGTGGAGCCGTCTATTACCTGATGGCAAAACGATCAACAAAAGTGCTGTTGACTATTACCGTGCTTATTTCACTGAATTAAAAGCCAAGGGCGTCGAGCCGATTATGAACTTATTCCACTTCGACATGCCAATGTGGTTAATGGAGAAAGGGGGCTGGGAAAATCGTGAGTCCGTTGACGCTTTTGCCTTTTACGCTGACACGGCCTTCACACTTTTTGGCGACATCGTCAAAAAATGGGCAACTTTTAACGAGCCAATGGTTCATATCGAATGCGGTTATTTAGGTGATGCCCACTACCCAGCGGTCCATGACTATAAACGTGCGATTCAAGTTGGCTTCCACACCGTGATGGCCCATGCCAAAGCCGTTGAAGCCTTCCGTAAAAATAAAAACAACGATGGCGAAATTTCTTGTATTCTCAACCTCTCCCCTGTCTACGCTAAAAGCGATGATGAAAAAGATCAGGAAGCTCGTCGCCTAGCCGATTTGTTATTAATCAGAAGTTTACTTGACCCAATCGTCCTAGGAACGTTTCCTGAAGAATTAATCGCTCTGTGCAAACAAGCCGATTTACTGCCAGAAATTGTCGAAGGCGATTTAAAAATTATCGCAAACAATAAAATTGATTTCTTAGGCGTTAACTACTACCAGCCGCTACGGGTTCAACACCAAGATCAGCCCGATCTGGAAACCATCACGCCTAGTTCCTTCTTTAAAGGCTATGATTGGCCAGAAAAACGAATTAACCCTCACCGTGGTTGGGAAATTTACCCTGAAGGGATTTATGATATTTCCATGCGCATCAAGAATGACTATGGTAACTTGCCATGGTTTATCTCGGAAAATGGGATGGGAGTTGAAGGTGAAGAAAAATTCATCGATGAAAAGGGCATTGTCCAAGACGATTACCGAATTGAATTTATTGAAGATCACCTTCAATTCTTACATCAATCAATTGAAGATGGCAGTAATTGCTTCGGTTATCACCTGTGGACATTCGTCGACTGTTGGTCATGGCTAAATGCTTATAAAAACCGTTATGGCTTTTACCGTGTTGACATCGAAGATAACTTCAAGCGTTATCCAAAACAATCAAGCTTTTGGATGAAAGAAGTCATTGAACGCAATGCAATAAATTAATAAAAAGGCTGATTAGCTAAGGCTAAATCAGCCTTTTTTTACTTATTTAACTTTTTTGATAATTAAATGAAATTCCCACTCCACAGCTCATGAGATTTCATCAATTAAATAATAACTCCTTCTCAATTCCCCCACTATAATATGTTATAATGACAGTTGACTTTTAATCATAATCTCGCTGAAAGGAGAACCCATTTATGATTCAAGATAAATATGCTGTCCTCCAAACCTATTTTGGTTATTCAGAGTTTCGTGAAGGACAAACCGAAATCATCGATGCTCTCGTCTCAGGACAAGACGTACTTGGCATCATGCCAACTGGCGCAGGAAAATCTTTGTGTTATCAAGTTCCCGCCCTTTTATTTGACGGCCTAACGATCGTGGTCTCCCCTCTGATTTCTTTGATGAAAGACCAAGTAACGGCCCTTAATCAAGTTGGGATTCCAGCCGCTTTTTTAAATAGCTCATTAACGCCCAGCCAACAAGGTCGAATGATGCAGAATGCTCGTAATAATCACTATAAATTAATTTATGTCGCCCCTGAGCAACTAACGACACCACGCTTTTTGGAATTTTCCCGAACCGTTAATGTGGCCTTTGTCAGCGTCGATGAGGCTCATTGTGTCTCACAGTGGGGGCAGGATTTTCGACCAGGTTATTTACAAATCAATGACTATTTGGACGCTTTGCCAAACCGCCCGATTGTCGGCGCCTTTACGGCAACTGCTACTAACTTGGTGAAAGAAGATATTAGCCAACTCCTTAGATTACGAGATCCTTTAACCTTAACCACCGGTTTTGACCGCAAAAACTTATCATTTGCCGTTGAAAAACCAAAAGATAAATTCCGATTCGTTCAGGATTATATTGCCAAGCGAGAAGATATTAGCGGCATCATCTATTGCCAGTCTCGTAAAAATGTCGAAGAGGTTTGCCAACGCTTATCAGACCTTGGCCATGCGGCAACACGCTATCACGCAGGCCTGTCCAGCGATGAGCGCCAAGCCAATCAAGAACTGTTTGTCACTGACAAAATGAAACTAATGGTTGCGACCAATGCTTTCGGTATGGGAATTGATAAATCCAATGTAGCCTTTGTCATTCACTACAACATGCCTAAAAACATGGAAAGCTATTATCAAGAAGCTGGTCGTGCTGGTCGTGATGGCACGCCTGCCGAATGTATCTTACTATACAGTGGTCGCGATGTGGTCATGAATCAATTTTTTATCGACAACGATAATGAAAATGACCAACTATCCGAAGCCGAGCGTGAGTCCTTTAAAAAGCATGAACAGGAACGGCTAAAACGAATGTCCTTCTATTGCTTTACACAAGATTGTCTTCGCCATTATATTCTGAATTATTTTGGCGAAGCCTCTGGAAATTATTGTGGCAACTGTAGCAATTGTTTAACTAATTTTGATAAAGTTGATGTGACTGTTCACGCACAAAAAATCATTTCCTGCGTTAAACGCTTGAGAGAAAACTTTGGAACCAAAATGGTCATCGACGTCTTACGTGGCAGTGAACAAAAACGGATTAAAACACTCCGTCTTGACAATGTTTCCACTTATGGAATTATGAAAGATACAAGTGAAAAACAAATTCGGCAGATGGTCGAATTTATGCTAGCCGAGGGTTACCTAATCACCAGTGACGGTCAATATCCCGTTCTACAATTGGGCTTTCGAGCGAAGGATCTATTAACGCCTCAAGCCCAATTAATGATGAACCTAGCTAAAGACGAAGAACCTAAAAAGAAAATCACCGTCACAGACGATGTGGCCAATCCAGCGCTCTTTGCCCGCTTGCAAATCTTGCGACGTGAGTTTGCTGACGAGCAAAAAGTGCCAGCTTATATTGTCTTTAATGATGCAACTTTAAGGGAGATGTCTGCCCGCTTACCAGAAAGTAGCGCACAGCTTGGCACAATTAGCGGTGTCGGAACAGTCAAACTCGATAAGTACGGCGATGCCTTCTTAGAGGTCATCACTACTTACTTAAACGAAACAGCTGAAACTACAGAGTAAAAAAGTGAATCGCCAAGGGGCGATTCACTTTTTTTTACTTAGGAATGAACTTAAATCAATTCGTGGCATTTTAACCGCCTGATCGTAACGAATAGTTTCTACACCAAGTCCTTTTAGCGTTAGCTTAACCATTTTCTTGGAAAAAAGCTTCGCCTCTTTGTCTCGCTCTTCTGCAATCTGATTACCACTAACTCCACTATTACCTGTTTGACGCATCTCAGCTGAATCAAAGGCCGGATGAATCACATAGAAATACTGGCCAGCCGGCACTGATTTCAAAAACTCCAGCGTGCGGATATCACGGTTAATCAACTTGTCCACATTAGGTGGAACCGAATAATAGTCAGCGTGATTAAGTAAGCCTTTTTCAACTGTCCATTGATCAACTGCTGCTTGCAGCCCAGGTATAAAACTTTCAGGAAACATATGAGAATCTGCGTAACTAATCTTAAATCCCAAGTCAAGCAACCGTTGATACTGTGCTTCATACTCCGCCATTATGACTGAGACAGACGGTGTCGTTTCAAGAAACTGTTTGGGATCTGCCAGAAAATAACCAGCTTGATCCACTAAGCCACTAGCCAGTTCTAATTCGGTCAAAGGGCCCCACTTAACCTTGTCCCATTCCGAATTCAAAACTAGATGAACCCCGAAACAAACCGAATCATATGCTTTTAACTTGGCTGCCGCCTCTTCAATTTTAGGCCCCACAGCCATCAGCGAAACATTCTTAACAATCCCTGTTTCAATCACCTTCACCATCGCTTCATTGGCAGATGTGCTGGAACCAGCATCATCTGCCCTTAAAATCAATTGCCGCTTACTCATTAAGTCCCCTCATTTCATCTTCAATTTAATAAAAAACAGCCAGCCCATAATTTCCGGCTGACTGTTCCCTTATTCCTCGTCGTTAGACTTGTTCTTGTTGCCATTGCCAAAGAATTTTTTCTCTTCTTCAGGTTCCTCTTCCACAGGTTCATGGAAAATAACTTTTAGCAATAAAACACGAGAACCTTCCATCTCTTCTGAAATCAATGTAAGATTGTCAACACTATAAGACAGTTTTTGATCTTTGTCGGGAATTGTCCCTAGAGCAGTGATCAAATAGCCAGCCATGGTGTCCACATCTTTCATGTCTAAGTTCGTGTTAAACTCTTCGTTAAACTCGCCAATTGGCATTCTCCCTTGAACATAATACACATTGTCTTCAATTTGAGTGTACAATTTTTCAACTTGATCCGACTCGTCATCAATTTCGCCCACAATCTCTTCTAGCAAGTCTTCCAAGGTAACAATACCAACCATGCCGCCATACTCATCTAAGAGGATCGCCATAGCGTTTTGTGTCCGTTTCAACTCATAGAGCAGATCGTCAGTAAAAATCGTCTCAGGAACGAATAAAGGCTCTTGTAAGATGGACAGAAGATCAATTTTATCAAAACCCTTTTCGTGAGCTTCTTTTAGCAATCGTTTCAAATGCAGCACACCGATTACTTTGTCTTTGTCATTATCGTAAACCGGTACTCGAGAATAGGTATTATCTAAAATCAAGTCCAAGTTATTCGCCATGGGCTCATTTAAATCAATCATAAATGAATCCGTGCGAGGAACCATCACCTCACGAGCTACCGTTGTATCTAAGGAGAAGACCCCTTGAACCATTTCTAGCTCATCTAGTTCCAGGATACCTTCTTTTTCTAACATGTACCGCATTTCATCACGGGTCATTTTATTATCTTCATCATCAAATTTCATTGGGGTTAACTTACTTAATAGATCCGTTGAAGCTGACAATAACCAAACGAAGGGTTTAGCGATAACACCAATTGCCAAGATCGGCCCAACAGCTATGCGAGCGACTTCTTCTGATTTATTAAGCGCAATCCGTTTCGGATATAGCTCACCAAACACAATTGAAATATACGTTAATAACATTAATACGAGGACTTTCGATAGTTGCGTCGCCCAAGATACGTCACCAAAAAGTGGTGCTAATTTTCTTGAAAGGGAATCTGCCAAAGAGGCACCAGACAAGATATTGACTAAAGTAATACCGACTTGAATCGTCGATAAAAAGTTACTTGAATTCCCTAACAAAGCAGATAAACGGGCAGCTTTCTTGTCCCCTTGATCGGCTTTCTGTTGAATTCTATTTTTATTCAGTGATACGACGGCAATCTCTGCAGCTGCAAAGAAAGCATTTAACAATGTTAATACTACTAAAATTAAAAGTTGTACTATTAACGACTGACTCTCCGGGTCAGCATTCATACGCTGTTCTCTCCTTTTGTTTAGGGTGGTAGCTCACTGAGCAAATGCCATACCGCTCACTTCTCATTTGTCTCGGAACTCGCTATCCCTTTTAGCCACTGTTTTATATTATGTAGTCATAACAATCAGTGGATTTTCCATCATGATAGACGTGGCACTTAGCTCATCATCTCATGTTAATAATATACGATAAAATCGTATCATAAATGATACGATTTATCAATATATAGAATTATTTAATTAGTTTACTGGAACCATCCATCAATTCTTTTTTGCGATTGAGTTGGATAATGTCAAAAACATAGATGAAAATCGTTTTACAGACTGCGTAGAAAGGAACACCTAAAATCATTCCAACCAAGCCAGCAATATTTCCTGCGACCAATAAAATTAAGATAATCGTCAGTGGATGAATGTCCAAGCTTTTGCCAATCACAAGTGGGTAGATAAAGTTACCATCAATTTGTTGAACAACTAAGACGACCACACAGGCTAAAACCGCTCTAAACGGTGAATCAAAGACCGTCACTAAAACCGCAGGCGCTAAGCCAATGTAAGGACCTAAGTAAGGAATCATATTAGTGATCCCTGCAATCACACCGAATAAAAAGGCATATTCGACTCCAATTGCCCAATAACCAATAATCGTCGCCACTGCCACAAATAAACACTCTAAGGCTTGTCCACTAATATAAGCAGAAATCGTGTCACTCATTTTGCTTAATAGTTCTTTGATTTCACCTGCATGGCCTTTTGGCAAATACTTAGAAATGGATGGAACAAATCTCTCCCCATCTTTTAACATGTAAAATAAAATTAATGGCACCGTTACAATCAACATCGTCGTACTGGCCACAGATGAAATAATTGACCCCAAACTAGTAGATAAACCATTGACCACATTTTTAAATATATCGCCAAATGACAGATCAAGTTTGTCAATGTATTCCTGGTAATTCACATTTTTTAACAACGGATGATTCATCATTTCATTGGCCCACGATTCAATGCCTTTAACAATATCCGGAACACTGCTGGCTAATGAAGCGATTTGTTTCGCTAAATTAGGAATAACAGCCCCAATAAAGACAACTAAAACGCCTAACAACAAGACGAATACTAAAGCCACAGCCAAATTCTTTTTCATCTTTGCTTTGTCCATTAACAACTTGACTAAGGGATTCAACATGTAATAAAAAAAGCCTGCTATTAAAATTGGGGCAAATAAAGTTGTAAACAACGTTGCCACCGGTTTAAACATAAAGTTTATTTTCGAAGAAACTAAAATAAACGTTGCGATGACCAACAACTCCACCGACCAAAACATTAACTTAGATTGTTTAAGTTTATCAAACAATGATATTTCCTCCTTCAATTATCACGCGCTATCATAAGCACTTGACTGACACCATAATTCTGTTCTTCTGTTAGTATAAAGTATTTACCCCTAAAATGCTCTTATTTTCCTCGCAAAGGGATAAAAATAGCCCTCTAAAAGCGGAACATCTCCATTATAACTGAAAATCTAAAGGCCTGACATCCCACTTAAGACTGATTATTTAACTTGCTTTATGCTACTCGTTTGTACTATCATAAAAAGAAATCAAACTATGAGGTGAACTATTAATGACCGTTCGATATACAGAAGATTTAAGCACAGCGATTTACCAAGATGCCTTAGCAATCCGGCGAGAGGTTTTTATAAAAGAACAAGGCGTTTCTGAAGCGATTGAAATTGACGGCGAAGAAGGCTGTCTCCACTTCGTCCTATACAGTGACACTCAGCCAATGGCTACTTGCCGCCTACTAAAAAAAGAGCATCACATAGCAAAATTGCAACGAATGGCCGTCCTAAAAGAAGGACGCGGTCTTCAACTTGGCAAACAATTAATGAGCGAAGCAGAAAAAATTGCCGCGGCACACGGCTTCAAAGAAATTATTCTTGGTGCCCAAAACACCGCCATTGGCTTCTATGAAAAATTAGGCTATCACACTGATGGACCAGAATTTTTAGACGCCAACATCCCCCATCACATGATGAAAAAAGAACTGTAACAAAAATAACGTGCCACTATGAAATGGCACGTTATTCCATTAATCGATAATCTGCTCAAAAATAAAATGCCCAACGCCACCATCCTTACAGTCCCGAACCACTAAGTCACACTTCTCTTGAATGGCTTGGGGCGCATTGCCAACAGCCACCGAAACGTCAACCGCTGCAAACATCGAAAGATCGTTATCTCCATCCCCAATTCCGTATGAAGTCACCTTATCAAACTGTTGAATATAGCCTTCGATTGCAGCGCCTTTATTACTTTGAGGATCGATAATTTCCAACACCGTTGGAAAAGTCGAAAACGCCGAATAACCTGCTTCTTCAAAAATTCCTTTTAGACGATCACGATTCTGATCGTTCCCTTCCATCAACTCGACCTTTAACAATTTAATCTCAGGATGCTTCTCAAAATAACTGACCAAGTCTTCATGATGCTCGCAGACATTGGTAAAATAATCTTCCTTAAAATCCATCGCTTCAATCCCCTGCTGCCCCATAAAAGCCAAGTCTAGTCTAAGCTGTTTGAGGTGGTCCGTGTAGTGATGAATCGGTTTCAAGTAAGTTTCAACACTGGTATGAACATGATAAAACATCTGATTCTCCTCTAAGATCTTAACAATAAACTTAAACTGATCCAAAGTTAATGTTTTAGTAAAACGAGGGTCTTCCCCTCTTAGCTTAAAGCCAGCCCCATTACTGAAAATAAGATCACAATCAAGATTACTTTCAGTTAAAACCATCTTGATTTGCTGGTAATTTCGCCCACTCACAAAAACAAAACGATGCCCCGCCTCTTGCAAGGCATTCACCGCTTCTATATTTACGTGAGGAATGGGCTTTCCCAACTCTTGAAACGTGCCATCAACATCCGAAAAAACAACTTTCATCATTATCCTCCTTACATGAACAATTCATTAAAAAGAGAACTGCCACTAAACCAGCTGACAGTTCATTAATTGGTAGAAAAAATGCTGACATTGCAACTTCTTGTAACCTACTTAAGCAGTAACGTTGCTTGCGTAGCTTCCTTGGAAGTCGCTCACGTCATAACGCATTTTAGTTCTAACCTTTTGCTTATGTTAGAATTCATCTAACTTCTTGCTACTTACGTGACAATTGCTGGTAGCGGTCATACCATAGTTCAACATATTCTTGAGAAAAAGGACCATAACCATTATTAATCCAATCGACGAGAATTTTGACATTTTCCTTTAAGATAAAGTCAATCTCAGCGGGATAGTTCATTTGTCTACGGTGCTCTTCATACTCATCTACGTCTAACAAGCGCTTTTCGCCATCAGGAAAGACTTTAATGTCCAAGTCATAATCAATATACTTTAAAGCTTCTTCGTCCATGAGGTAAGGTGAGGCTAAATTGCAGTAATAAGAGACACCTTTTTCTCTAATCATCGCAATTACATTGAACCAATATTTATTGTGAAAATACACAATAGCAGGCTCCCGCGTTACCCATCTACGCCCATCAGACTCCGTCACTAAAGTATGGTCATTGACCCCTATGAGCGAATGCTCACTCGTTTTTAATACCATGGTATCACGCCATGTTCGATGCAAATTGCCGTCGTGTTTATAGCTTTGAATGGTGATGAATTCCCCTTCTCTAGGAACACGCATAGGTACCCTACTTTCTGTGAAATGATTCAGCCATTTCGTTAGGGTGTTCATTACACCGGCATCAGAATTATTATATCATAAATAAGGCTGATAGCTAGAATAAAATACCTAAATAATAGCTGAGTCCAGAAAATAATGCAAATTTACGAGGGTTACTCCAATGATTTTAATGCGGCCCTTTCCGCATGAATTCTCGTTGTATCAAACAATGGAACTACGGTATCATTTTGGTTAACCAACAAACCAATCTCCGTACAGCCTAAAATAATGCCCTCAGCTCCTTCAGCCGCCAATTCAGCAATAATACGCAAATAAGTCCGACGAGAGTCCTCACTAAGAGTTCCTAAGCAAAGCTCCTCGTAAATCACTTGGCTGACAACGTCACGGTCCACCTGATTTGGAACAATTACCTCAATGCCTTTTGCCTCAATTTCCTGACGATAAAAAGTTTGCTCCATAGTAAAAACAGTCCCCAGTAACCCGACTTTTTTTATCTTCCGCTCTTCTAACGCCTCCCCTGTCACCTTGGCAATATGTAATAAGGGGATACTAATCGCTGACGCCACCTGGTTGGCAATCTTATGCATCGTATTCGTGCAAATCAAAACAAAATCAGCCCCAGCTGCCTCAAGCCCTTTAGCAGCCTCGATCAAAACTTGAGCACTTTTATCCCATTCTCCCGCAAACTGATAGGTTTCAATCTCTTGAAAATCAACACTGACAAGCACTACTTTAGCCGAATGAAGACCGCCCAGTTCTCTTCTTATCACTTCGTTTACCAATCGATAATAATCAACGGTACTTTCCCAGCTCATCCCTCCAATTAATCCAATGGTTTTCATTGTTGACATCTCCTCGCATCGATTTTATGCTACAAATAATTGTGACCTTCAAGCAGCTCCACTATTTTTTGCTGTGGCTTCGGAAAAGCGTACTCCTTGAACTCCTCAGGCATCAACCAGCGCTCTTTGTCCTTTAGTTCATAAGCAGAGCCTTTCGTCACCCCATAAGTAACTAAAATATGCCACTTTAAATGACTAAAGACATGGGTTACCTCGCCTAAAGGTTGTTTTTGCCAAATGACATCAGTATCTTGACGGTTATTTTCGACCCATTGCCTTAAATCAAGGGAATCTTCAGCCACTAGATCCAAGCGAACTTGAGACTCCTGGCTTTGTTGATAATCTTGCCATTGACCACGCATCTCTCCGTATTCGTCTCCTGAAACTTCCACTAACGGAAACGTCCATAAATTAGCTAAAAGACCTTTGTCTGGACGTTGACCTACCAAATAAGCCCCAGACTGATTGCGTACAACCTGCGCTAAATAATAAACAGGACGGCTCTTAACTTTTTTGCTTTTTACCGGATAGTTCGTCATAGTCCCTGCTTGATAGGCTCCGCAATAGACTTTAAGGGGACAACTCTCACATTTAGGACTAGTTGGCGTACAAGTTCCTGACCCCAAATCCATAATTGCCTGATTAAAACTGCTGGGATCTTTATGGGAAATCACCTTGCGAACTACATAATCAAAGGTTTTCCGACTAGCTGGTTTGGCAATATCATCATCCAGTTCAAACAATCGACTAAAAACTCGCATCACATTACCATCAATCGCCGGTTCTGGCAAATCAAAGGCAATGCTAGCAATCGCACCTGCCGTATATGGCCCAATCCCTTTTAACGTGCTAATCTCTTCAATCGTTTTAGGCATCTCGCCATCAAAATTTTCCATGACCTGTTGCGCCGCAACTTGCATATTGCGAACCCGTGAATAGTAGCCTAGACCTTCCCAAGCTTTTAACAAGCGTTCCTCTGGCGCCTCTGCCAAGGCTTTAATAGTTGGAAACCATTCCATAAACCGATAAAAGAAAGGAATCACTGTGACTACCTGAGTTTGTTGCAACATGATTTCCGACACCCAAATTCGGTAAGGATTTTGATTCTCCCGCCAAGGTAACAAACGGCGTTCCTGTTCATACCAATTCAAAAAATCTGCTTGAAAATCAGCAATCTTTTTTTCATTCCATTTAACAACCAGCTGCTTCAAGCGAACATCTGGTATCTCACTTTTACTCTTCATCTTCCATCTCTTTCTGACTAATATAGGCATTAATTATATCAAAACTGAAGCCTTTTTGGTACAAGGACTGTGTTACTTTTTGTTTCCGTTTCTTGGCATCAAAACGCTGATTTTTTCGCCATAACTTATCCCCCTGAATTTCTAAAAGATTTTCTTCCTCTTCTTCATCTTTTTCGATCGATAAAGTTTCCAGTGTCGCCGTGATAATGTCCCCGTTAAAGCCTTTTGTCATCAAGTATTGTCTGATTTTTTGCAGACGCTCATAATGACTGTTTCGCGCATATTTCCTAGCAGCTTTTGTAGCCACTTCAAGGGCTACTCTAATCTGCTCTTCCTCGGTATATAGTTGCTGAACTTCTTCAATGACGTCCTCTTTAATACCACGGCGTTTCAATTGCTGACGTACCACACTAGGTCCTTTATCAGACGTTCTCATCTGGGTTCTAACATAACTTTCCCCATACATCACATCATCGATGAGTTTAAGATCTTCAAGGCGCTTAATGATTTCAGTAATACTCTGCCAATCAATTTCACGCCCCTTTAAATAATCTTCCAGTTCCTTTTGCGAGCGCAATTGATAACTCAAATAGTTTAACGCCATTTGATAACCATGATCCAACTGGCTTTCTTTTTTAGCTGTAGCTATCACTTCGTCGCTAATTTCCATTCCCTTTAAGAGCCGTTGTCGTACTAACACATCCTCTGACACATAAAAAGAGCCACCTGCTTCAAGCCAGACCTTATACTGATTATTTTTTTCTTTCGAAATACTTTTGATGGTTTCCATCGTCTTCAACCCCTTATTTATTATACAGCTTCTATTTTAACTAGTGGTTTTCTCTCTACAAACAATTGACTAACAAGAATTAATCCCTTGCTAAGAATAACTGGACTGCCACTAAAACAAACAAACGTTCTCTTCACAGTTTAACATATTTCTCAAGTTTAATCCTAAACAACTCTTAGGAATGTCTCAGAAAATCATGCCTTCTTCAACTTCAACAGCTTTTCAGCTGATTCTGTGCTAAAATAAATAAGCTGAAACAATAATGAAAAAGGTGATCCAAATGGAAACAAATCATAATATCCAACTAGGGCAAACACTGACCTTGCCAATCAAACGTTTAGGCATTAACGGTGAAGGCATTGGTTATTTCAAAAAAACCATCGTCTTTGTCCCTGGTGCCTTGCCAAGCGAAACCATCACAGCAGAGGTCACGAAGGTGATGCCTCGTTTCGTTGAAGCTAGTCTAATCCAAATAAACAAAGCAGCGCCAGATCGTGTCACTCCGCCATGTCGAGTTTACGACGAATGTGGTGGTTGCCAGTTGCAACACTTAGAGTATGAGTCGCAGTTGGATTTCAAAAAAGACGTAGTTAAACAAGCTATGGCTAAATACAAACCAGCTGATTATCAAGACTACACACTATTGCCTACCCTTGGTATGGAAACTCCCTGGCATTACCGAAACAAATTACAGTTCCAAGTACGCCAAAATCATGAGGGAACAACTGAAGCGGGCCTGTATCAAGCAGACTCTCATCAATTAGTTGCCATTGACGACTGTTTGGTTCAACAACCCGCAACCATGACCACCCTCAATAAAATAGTCGCCTTACTAAATAAATATGGCATACCGATCTATGACGAACAAAAAAATAGTGGGATTGTTAAAACAATCATGATTCGTGTGGGCATCGCCACCAAAGAAGTGCAACTTGTTTTTATCACCAATAGCCCTAAACTACCAAAAAAACAGGCCTTGATCGCTGAATTGACCGAAGCCATACCAGAAGTTGTCTCCATTATGCAAAATATTCAACAAAAAAAGACTTCTCTTGTCATGGGAGACGAGACCCTACACCTTTGGGGAAAAGAAAGCATTGAGGAACACTTAGGTGATTTAGTTTTCGACCTGTCACCAAGAGCCTTCTTCCAACTAAACCCTGAACAAACCGCTATTCTTTATGAAGAAGCACGAAAAGCCCTTGATGTGCAGCCAACGGATACGATTGTTGATGCTTATTGCGGCGTCGGTACCATCGGCTTAAGCCTAGCCAAGCAAGTTAGCCGAGTTCGTGGTATGGATACCATTCCAGCAGCTATCGACGATGCTCGTCGCAATGCCGAACGTTTAGGCATCACAAACAGTCGCTATGAAGTAGGCACCGCTGAAGAGCTATTGCCACACTGGTTCACAAATGGCTTTAAACCTGACGGCATCGTCGTTGATCCACCACGAACAGGTTTAGATGAAACCCTCATCCAAGCTCTTTTACGTTATCCAAGTAAAAAACTAGTTTACGTTTCCTGTAACCCTTCTACCTTGGCTCGTGATTTAGTCAAACTAACACGAAAATATACGGTTGACTATCTACAATCCGTGGATATGTTTCCACAAACTGCCCGGGCAGAGGTCGTTGCTAAATTAACCCTTAAAGCATAAAAGAGAGTGGAACAGAGTAACCTCTGTTTCACTCTCTTTTACTAGGAATCACTCTTTATTTTTTGAGCTCCCGAAGATTCCAACAATTCCGTAGTTCCTTTAAAACTGATACCATTTTTTATTTCGCTTGAGCTAATAAAAAAACCTTCTACTTCAGCTAACTCACTCCACTCCACCTCTTGGTAATCAATCGTGACCGTTTCAACTACCACTTCATTGCTATAGCTGACTCCGTATTCAACACCCGCCACTCCTTTATATAAGGAAGAACGTTCAGCCATTTTTAATTTAGCCTCTTTTTCATCTAACACCGCTAAATTATCATAGGTTAAGCGACTAGTAGCAACTTGCTGATAAACTTCATCCCCCTTAGCTTTAAGTGTCACTTCAGTTTTTATGTCTTCTTCATCTATTAAATAAGTCGCCGATTGTTCCTTGGCACACCCAGCTAAACTTATCATCATCCATATCATGCAAATAAAACCAAACATTTTTATATTATTTTTTTCACTCATAATAAGCCATTCACTCATTTTCTATTATTAACCTTTTAAAAAGGCCCCTTTAATGATATCACATTATCATTTATAAATACATAGAATTATCATTTTATTCATAAATTAATCATTTTAAGTTTAATAACACTTAATTTGTTAAAAGTGAACGATAAGTTATCTCGTTTTTCTTTTTAGATAAATTTATTAAATAAATTACACAATCCATTAACACCAGACATGAGCTGATAATCTTGATCCACCCAAATCTTACGTCTTTGTAAGGATAGCTGAAAAGTGTTTATCTTTAATCTCAGAAGTGATATAACTAATCTATAACACACCAATTAGCTATCGGACATTCAATTTTATTTTAAAAGAAAGATTTTTAGCTTTACAGGGGGCTTTTATGGAAAACAAGCGAAAACAACAAATGAAATTACAACGAAAACGACAACGACGATATATTCGTTTCTTTTTCTTCTTCGGCCTCCTATTAGGCAGTGTAGCGGTCTTCAGTTTTTATCACTTTTACTACGAACCACAATTAGCTAAAACCACTGAAAAAAAACTCACGAAGTATGAACAACAAATCGCTATATTAACCGAACAGAATACAGACTTACAAAAAAAAATTGATTTAAATACCCAACAGCTCCAAGAAGAAGAGAAAAAAAAACCTCGAATGGTTTTCGGACAAACCAACAAGGGTGACCAATTTCCTGACTTAACAAAACAAATTGAACGTAAAATTAGTGACACAGGTTTTATTGGTTCAGTTCTCGTCATCAAAAATAATCAGATTGTCTTAGAAAAAGGTTACGGCTATGCCGATAAATCTGAGGAACGATTAAATGATCCCACTACTGAATTTATGATTGCCTCTGTCCAAAAAGCTTATACTGCCGTTTTGATTATGACCTTGATTGAAAATGGGTTGCTCACGATGGATACCCCCCTTTCTAATTTTTATCCAAATATTCCTAACAGCAATCAGATTACAATTAAGTCATTACTAAATATGACCTCTGGACTTCAGATCAAAGGATTCAATTCTCAAAGCGGATCAGAAGAAGATACAATAAACTACGCCCTTAATAATGCCACGTACTCACCTTTAACAAAATGGAATTATTCACCAGTCAATTACACCTTATTAGCAGGTATTATTCGGCAACTTTCGGGGCAATCCTATCAGGATTATTTCACTTCCCAAATAATCACTAAATTGAACCTGCAACAGACTGGATTTTATCAAAATTTTTATGCCAATCCTAAACATGCGGTTTCATCTGACAGTAAAAGCGACCCATACCTTAACCCAATTAAAACAGCAGACAGTACCTTTGCCTCCGAAACAGGCACTGGCAATGCTTACTCCTCAACAGGAGACATGTTTACCTTTATCCAAGCCTTGCTAGATGGCAAACTGATCACCAAAAATAGTTTAACCGAACTCTGGACCCGTCCAAAATTGGCTTTTGACTACACTTACGCTGCTGGTTTTTATCATAATGAACAATCAATAAACGGACATGGTGTTCTTGTTGGATTTGAACCCACCCTCGCGTTCTCCCCAGATGGTAGCACTGGCATCATAACATTTAGCAACTATATCTACCCTAAGTCAGCGAATGCCAATCTGACAAAAGAAATCTTCAAGTTATTGGCATAATAAAATAAGGCTGCCTTTATAAAGGTTAGCCTTATTTCCTTAGTGACTACTTAAAAGCCCTCACTCTTTTATTAATCATTTCTCGCTTGACTCTTGTGTCAGAGCTTACACTTTATTAAAGCCCATCACTAATGAACATATGTCTTACTATTTTTCATAAAAAGGAGAACCTTCATGATAATCTATTCAAGTAGCCAAGAATTAACAAACAAAATCAGACACAGTTTGCAAAAACTAGTGGCTGATTTTGATACTGTTCCCGAAGCATTAAAAGACAAACGAATAATCGAAGTAGACAGAACCCCTCAGAAATATTGTCCTATCAACTCGGTTGGGTCAATTTATTGCTGCAGTGGGAACAAGATGAACAAAATGGATTAGACGTCCCCTCGCCCGACAATAAGTGGAATAATCTCGGAGGGTTGTATCAGTCTTTTTATGAGACTGGCCGCTCATCCCTTCTGGAACAAAAAGACCAACTCAAAATAGCCGTAAACAACCTATGTGATTGGGTTGAAACTATGCCCACTAAAGACTTATTCGAGTCAGGACAACGAAAGTGGGCAACCACAAACGCTATGTAGCCTGTTTGGAAATGGGTGCACCTCAATACCGTTGCACCTTTTAAAAGCTTTAGAACTAAAATTTGCAAATGGAAAAAACACCCATTATAAAATAACCCCGACAAGCCATATACTTGTCGGGGATTGTTTTCGTGGCAATAACTTTATCACGAATAGTTTATTTTTCCAATTGAGCTTTTAAGATCCCTTGAACTCGGGCTAGTTCTTCTGGCGCAATATCTTGATAAGAAACGCCATCACGCATAACACCCTGTCCTTGTAAGGTATCTTGCTTGATATTACCAAAGGCATTCTTATATTTACTTTGTAAATCTACCATGTCTTCCCATGATAAGTCAGTCTTCATATTAGAACCAATGGTATCCAAAATTGATTTATAGCCAGTAATGGTTGAGAGACTTAAAGACTTTTTAACAATCGCAGTGATAATTTTACGCTGGCGATCCTGACGTCCATAATCGCCTTTCGGATCTTCGTAACGCATCCGTGAATAAGACAAAGCTTCCTCACCATTTAATTTAATTGTCCCTAAAGGAAAATCCGTTCCATCTTGGCTAAACTCCAGCGTATTTTCAACATTTATCCCACCAACAGCATCAACAAGCTCTTTAAGCCCCTTCATGTTGATGGTCACATAATGATCCAACGGAATATCCAAGAGATTCTCAACGGTATCCATGGCCATGTCAACACCACCAAAAGCGTAGGCATGGTTTATTTTATCCATCGTGCCATTGCCCACAATTTCCGTGTACGTATCACGAGCAATACTGACAAGGGTCGTTTGATTATTTTTCGGATTAATAGTTGCAACTAGCATCGTATCAGAACGACCTTGTTCGTCACGCCCTAAGTCCCCTGTATCCAACCCAAGTAATAAGACAGAAAAAGGCTCTCCAGCATCTATACTAACTGGTTGTTCACGTTTTTCCGATTGTTTCCGCGTTGTCGGTTGATGAATCTCATTTGCTGTTCCCTTAACATCAAAATAGACCTTAGCCGCATAACCACCAATCCCTATAATAATCACAAGCATAATAGCTAAAATACTCAAAAACACTTTTTTTCCTGTAGACATATGTCACCCCGCACTTTCTCAATACTATGATAATTAAACCACAAGCAAAAAAAATAGTAAAGTCTGTTTAGAAGTCTTTACTAAATGTTTAATTCCTACTAAGAAATGAGCACACTAAAAAGGTGTACTGTAAACTAACTTACAATACACCTCTTATCGTGAATCCAATTCCAGATCACTCATCTATACTGGCTCCTTTTGTCTACTTAATTCTTGAAGCGCCTTTTCAATCGTTGTGCCATAGCCACAAATTTGTGGATTATCAGGTAAATACACTTTGAACAATTGCGTTTCCAAATCAAGAGACAGCCGGTATTCGCCATATCCATCTCTATATGTCATCTCTTATCCCTCCTTTTCTACTATTTCAAAAGTGACCACCGTTCCTGTCGGCAGCCACTCATTAGCTAGCTACTGGGAATGCTTGGTCTATTAGCCGTTCAGAAATACATAACTAGCTAATATCTATATATTACCAGTAATTATTGAAGAAAATGTTACTATATCGTTATTGAAAAATGAAATTTTTTTGATGAAATATATCTTTTCTCTCTATAATTATGTATTTTTTCGTTATTTAATCTAACTCCAAAACAGCGTACAACAAATAATGATCTGAGACCAGCGATTCCTCGACATCCCAGCTGATTAATTTGATATTGCAACTAAAAAAAATATTGTCAATACATCTTGTCCGCATTCCAATATCCCCTCGGTTAAAGGTCTCCCGCCATATTCCCTCGGCACCATTTACGCCTTTATAACAAGTCTTAATCAAGTCAAACTCCTCTATCCTTTGATCCGTATTAAAATCCCCAACCACAACTTGGTATTCCGTCTGGTCATTTTTTAATTCAACTAGCAACTCATTGAACTGGCTTTGGCGCAATTGCTGATTTTCAAATGAAAGATGGGTGTTAAAAAAACTGACCCTCTTTCCTGCCTTTTCAATGATGACATGCTGATACCCCCGTCGTTCCAATTGTCCCAAATCCTTGCGATTCTTAAAATAACCATATGCTTCACTTATAAATGGCCATTTTGAAATTATCCCATTTCCATATTGGCCGCCTTCAAATAACAGGTTAGAGTTAAACACCCTGTGCCTAAATGCTTCACTAGCTATTTCATTTAACATATTATAAGGCGTCCGCTTAGTTTGACTATCTACTTCTTGTAGCCCAACAATTTCCAGCTGATGCTCTTCAATACTCTGTCGAATCACTTCTGGTGATGGCAGCAAACCAGCCGCTACATTATAGCTACCTACTCTCATTATCGTCATTATTGACGCCCCCTATCGATTGGTATGGTCCGCACATTCATTGATTAGCCGACTTACTTTATTGTCTTATTTAGTCTCTCTATCAAATTCGATGTCTTTTCAACCAGACAATTATCTTTTATTCCACTAAACGCGCCAATCCGTAACATATTTTTAAGCCTCTTCGCTTATTTTCCCCTGGTCTCATTTACTAATTCCGCACTCTTCTAAACTACTGTACAATGCTGTCCTTAATCGCTCTTGCTAAATCACGAGGATTTTCCCAGGCCATTGAGTGGCCAGCATTTTTTATGTTATCAACTCGAATATTATTATCGCTTAAAACCATTACATCTGGATCATCCAAATTGTACTCGCCAAAAATAAATGTTTTTGGGCAATTGAGTGAATACAGAATCTGTCTCCATGATGGGGTTTGTCCCTTAACCGCAGATTGTGAAACTTGATAAGCAGCTTGCGGTAACCATAGAGAAAAAGAAGAGGCCCACATTTCATTGGAATTAAGTCGGTTTTCTTTAATCATGTCGCTAAACCCTGTAGTCACAAACTTAGTTTGACTATACGAGGCAATTACTTTTGTTGTGAAGCCGCCTCCGCTGTCTAAGTTGGCTTCAGTAAGGATGAGATGACTAATCTTTTCTTCACATAAACTGGCTAGGGATAATGCTACTGATCCGCCTAAGCTATGACCAAACAAAATAAATGTCTCTATTCTCAAGTCATTAATAAACTCTAAGAGATAGTGGGCATGCTCTTGTATGGTGTAATTAAACTCAATCGGTTTATCGCTATAACCTGCACCTAAAAGATCAATTAAAATACATCTATGATTGTGAAGTTCTGGTTGCGAAGCGACGTCAGGATAATCAAAAGATCCAGCACAGCCTAAGCCATGGATAAATATTATCGGTGTATCCCTACCTGGAAAATCATGATAGCGAATCTTAACATCTGTCCCATCCAAAATATATTCTTTCATTAATTTATGCCTCCAATGGTCCTCTTAGTTTGCTACTAACACAAACTTTCCCCACTTATTTTTTCATTCCCTCTTTTAAAATTACCAGTAACTTTCGCTAACAATAGTTGCTCTTCCAAGCTATTACTAGCATCCAATTTCTTTTTAAGTTTCAAAAATTCTTTACCTACGACTGTTTTCACGTGTTTTCGATGCCAATAAATCATCAGTTTGTTATCTTTGGTCACGCTATAGTCAAAAGGTCTTTCCTCGAAAGATTTTCTTTTATCGACTTGTCTGTCCATTTTAACTACCATCACTCATCATTAAGAGACTTCTCAACCATGGCTTCACCTTTGACTAAGCCAGTTAAAAAATGATACATATCACCATTTTTCTCTGATTCTGGGAAGTCAATCAAATTGGTGTGAGCATACGCTCTCAATTCTTCTATTGTTACACCAAACTTATCAAACAACAACCCATTTTTAACTTTTTCTCCAATAAGTTCAATCTCCAGTTGACGAATTCTCTGTTCTAATTTTTCCATATGATCTTATCCTTTCGTCTAAATACGATCCCTGTATCAAATCATTCATTAGATAAATAGTTGCTCTATTTCATCACTAATCCATTCACCGCTTTTTTTCATTTCGTCGAAGACCACCCATGAAGTTTTCATAAAGGTTTTCTCAGGATTAAAGCTACCATCCGAATTTTGTTTATTTAGAATGATTGCTTTTGCATCTGTTGTCCTGATATCAGACAGGACCTTTTCACTTTTTAATAGAGTTAACAATTCGATTAGATTAGTCCGATAAGGATAGGGATAGAACAATTTAGTAATATCTCCCCCTAAAGTTACTGACCGATCCATTGTTTTATAGACTTCGTGTTCTAAAATATAGGCGATCCCTTCACTCAACTTTTGCTGAATCCGTTCCTCTTGACCATATCGAAACTGAAACTCAGATAGGGCCTTCATTGATTTTGCCAAGCCATCATAACAAGGCGTCTTGCCAACACAACCAAAACGTTGATATAAATCACACCCATGCCAGTGGCAGACTTCCCCTTTTTTAGTAATCTGGTACCTCATAATCCAGTTTAGCCCGTGTTCCGCTAATTCCTTTTCTTCAAATCGAATCATAATCAATGTCATCATTGCCTGATGGCAAGCGAGAATGCCATTTTCTCCATTGGAAAGCGAAAAACCTTCGACCTGTTTAGTCCCTTTAATCAAGTCTGTTAACATGGTTTTAGTCTTTTCTAGTCTAATCGTATATGGGATTTCAGACAACTCCAGTAACAGAAACTCTAATTTTCTAAGTCCTGTAAACTTATCAATTTGGTAATCTGCCAACAGAAGACTTTCAATAATTTGAGATTCTCTTAATAAACTATCGATCTGCTGATCCGATAGTTTTTCGCCCTGTCTAACTTTCTTTTTTAGAATTAACGCTGTATCCACCTTGCCATCCCCCTTCTCTAAAAACAGTTAAACAATCCACCAAATCAATGGCACTAATCTTTGGGAAATCATTATTACGACAATCATAAACACCAAGGGCCCCAACATAATAAGCAGACAAATTATTATCATAAAACTATTGAGTCATCTCATCAAATTGCGGATCTTACATGGTATTAGCCACATTTATTGAACCTTCTTTAGAATTCAGTGTATCAGTTTTTTTATCTCTTCTGGTAACTGATCCACAGTCTTATTTACATCGTCAGTATAAGTACAACCAATTAATAACATGCTTATGAAGGTTATTAAGACTATATTGAAATAAGACATTTTTCTATTCACTATACTAACTCCTTATTTTGACTTTGAACGATTATTCAGCATTAAACACATAAGTTTTACTTATTGCAGATTACCGTTTACTTAATTATCCCCTAGCCTTTATAAGCTTTCCTAATATTTTTTAAGGTTAGACATAAACCTCAGAAACTCAAAGGATTACTGTCTCCAAGTTAAAAGCTTACTTGAAAGCAGTTTATTTTGGCTCGATTAGGAGTCCACCTGAGCAGAAAACACCTCAATAACGCTTACAATCCAGACCAAATTATACCTTTATTTAACTTATTTTTCGGTTTCTCTACTTTCTTAAAATAAAAAGCCAAATCTTCTTGATTACCACTTTTCACTCCCCGATCCACGTCTTTATAAAGCAGCGTATTAACCAAATAATATCCATTTTCAATACTAATACTAAATGGCTCACATTCTTTGTCAGGAATCAAATCATCTAGAAACTGGGCTGCCATAGTCAAACACGTATAATCAATTAGATGTAGCCAGTTATTAGTCACTTCTATATAATTTTCAGCTTTCTTAAGATAACTTTCAGAATACTCTTCATTGACATAATAAGCAATTGCCCAATCATCCTCTATTCCTTCTTCTGTCATTTGGTACATCAAGAGATTCCCTAATTGTTGCTGAGCTTTGACATGAGGAATAAGATTTTTAATTAAGTCCCAATCTTCTTTAATAAAAGATTGATACGTCTCTTTATTGACCAAACACAAAAAATTTGTATCGCCTACATTAAATAATAAATCGCCCATAATTACTCTCCTTATGCCCCATATTTATAGCTAAATCGAGTTTAAACTCGATATTCGTCTTAAAGCCTAAACATTCAGTTCATTTTTATACAAACCACAGCCCAATGAAAGATAGTCCTACCTACGTTTATCTATCCTTCAATTAATTCTACTATAGATTTGCTCGTAAACAAAGGACAACAAAACCCTCTATCTTTTAGCGTTTTCCCATACTAAACGAAAAAGCGGTGTGATGAGTAACAATCACACCGCTTTTTCTAAGGAGTTATTTGACTTCCCCAGATAACCTCATTATTATCCCCAAGTAGAGAAAAAGTTAGAACCTTTTGATGCTGATTGCATTCCTCTGGCTGCTTAGCTAATACACCACGATACGTTACACCCTCACTTTTAATTTCCAAAGTTTTTGTAGACAGTTCCCAAGTCCCCTCTAGCTCACCAGCTAATTGACCATTTGTCTCAAGGCTTACCTTTAGTGACTTATTGACAACGGGACTGTTATCCGTACCGTGTTTTATTACCTCATATCGACCAACTATCTCAGTTTTCTTAAACGGACCTTTGACCAGTGGTTCCCGATACTCATATGGCGTCGCCAAAGGCCAGCCCTCTTCGTTCATGACCATTTGATGAACTCTTACCTGATGTGCCTCACTACCGCTAAAACGGGTGTGATAAATCAAGTACCACTGCCCATCATCAGCTATAAATGCCGAGTTATGGCCACCGGACTTATAAGCTTTATCCATCCCGTTAAACTGATAATTACCCATGAGTTTGACCCCAAATTGCTCATTTTTATCTGTTTTACCAAAAATAGGTGACTGCCCTTTAGCATCGACATAAGGGCCAGTAACCTCTTTGGAACGAAATAGACGCATGTTATAACCACCGTCAGCTTGTAAACTTCCATAAGTAGCAAATAAATAGTAATAGCTCGCCTTCTGATCGTAGACAATATAAGGCCCTTCCATCGATTGGTGATAACCACCCGCCAATTTTGTGCCAAAATAACGATCGATTATCCGGCCATCAGTTGTTTTTCCATCTTTTCCGGGATAGAGCGGTTCTCCCGTTGCCGGATTTATTTCCAATAGAAAAATCCCCCCTGACCAGGAGCCATAGGTCATCCATAATTTACCTGCTTTATCAGTGAAAAAAGCAGGATCAATAGCATTTGGTGCATAATCTGTGTTATAAGTTACGCCATCCCTTGCCCAATTGTTTGAGAAAGATGAAAGGGTTCCCTCTTTAATCAGTTGTTTTAAATGCGTCTTATGGTAATTGGTGTTCCGCTCACTACCATCTGTAGCATCTTTTTGAGTGAAGCCAGAATAAACAATCGTTCCACCATATTGGAATTTCCCTTCAAGTTCTTTTGACACAACAAACCCGATACAGGAACGACGCCAAGTTGAAGTTGCTGAATAATAATACATATACGCTCCTAAACTGCCATCCTGCCACTGATAAGCCTCATTCCAAAAAACGTCAGGTGCCCAAATACTATAGCCACCAGCTGAATCGGCATCGTTATGACCTGCCCACTTAAAGCTTTCTTTAAGTGTCTTATCCGTGTCAGCAAAGATTAAATTATCCCTCATATTTTCATATTCGCTAGTAAATGGAACTTGCCATGTTAGTAAATCCTTCGACTTGGCTTGAGCGAGATGGCTACCAAAAAGATAATACAGTTGTCGCCCATCCCGATCCTTTAGACTCAAAATGGAGGGATCGTGAATGGAAACCCGTTCCTGTTCAACAGTTTCCCACTCTTTTTCTGTTGCCTTACTTTCCATACATGCCATCAATCCAATCGTGGATACAAATAACATGCCACACAATAACCACTTCGCTTTCATTCGATTCCCTCCATAGCTAGTTTTAACTACTGGAAATATCATTACCATTTGTTAACTGGGCATGCTTTAAGACGCAGTGCCCCTCTAAACTTAACAAAACAGCCGCACTTCATGCACGTATGTTGTGTTAAAAAAGGGCATGACAAACAAATCTGCAAACGTTCCAGACGCTGTTCCTCTGGGGCCAACTCACTTTCAACAGCCAGCTGTTCTGCCACTAATTGATCAACCTCTACGAGCGTAAGCCCCTGCTGGTTATCACAGTTTCTACAACCCATCGCTAACTTCGGCTATGGTAACCACACTCATTGGTGGTAGACTAATCCTTAACTGGTCGCCTAACACCTCAAAGCCTGCAAAAGGCATTACCTTAATTGCCTCAGGCTGAGCAAAACTATTGTGAGCATCCATTTCCCTTGCCGCAATATAATGCCCTTCAAGTTCTTGATAGCCGCCTGTTTTCGTTAATTCAACGCTAATGTCCTGTTGGACCGACGTATTGCATAAAGTGAGGGTTAAGCGCCCCTCTTTTTTCGAAATCGTGTGACTCACCGACTGATTTTCTTCCCCGAAACTTGTGATTAATTCAGCCTCCTGATGATTTTGATACAAATCAAACACATGGTAAGTAGGCGTTTTTAACATCTCCGCCCCATCGGTTAAAATCATCGCTTGCAAGACATTAACCATTTGAGCAATATTCGCCATCTGAACCCGATAAGCGTGTTTATGGAAAATATTTAGAGTAACAGCCGCCACCATGGCGTCACGGATGGTATTTTGTTGATACAAGAATCCAGGATTAGTCCCTGGCTCCACCGATAACCATGAGCCCCATTCATCCACAATTAAGCCGACCCGCTTTTCAGGATCATATTGATCCATGATACGTGAATGTTTGGTAATTAACTCGTCCATCTTTTTCGCGCTCTCCAATAAAGAGTTCCACTGGCTTTCAGGAAAATTCAGAGCTGGTCCTTTGTCTTCCCAAGGGCCTGTTAGTGCGTAATGGTGAAGGCTGATGCCATCCATAAAAGGAGTCGCCTCCCTCATCAGAACCTCCATCCAATGGTAATCATCAATATTAGGCCCGCAGGCAATTTTATAAGTCTTTTCCGGGCCATATTGCCTGACATAGGTTTGGTACTGACGGTATAAATCGGCATAATACTCAGGTCGCATATTGCCTCCACACCCCCAGCTTTCATTTCCCACACCGAAAAAAGCCATCTTCCAAGGTGCTTGACGCTGATTTGCCTGTCTTAAACTGGCCATAGGAGATTCTCCAGGATTGGTGATATAATCCACCCATTCTTGCATTTCCAAAACGGTCCCACTGCCCACATTGCCATTAACATAGGCTTCGCAGCCTAGCTGTTCAATTAATTCAAAAAATTCGTGAGTGCCAAAGGCATTATCTTCAGTCACTCCACCCCAATGAGTGTTGACTATCTTTTTGCGATTTTCTTTGGGACCAAGCCCATCTTGCCAATGGTACTCATCAGCAAAACAGCCTCCCGGCCATCTGACAACTGGTACCTTGATTTGTTTCAAAGCTGCTACCACATCGCTGCGAATCCCATTAACATTAGGAATCTCCGAGTCTTTTCCTACCCAAATTCCTTCATAAATACAACGACCTAAATGCTCCGCAAATTGGCCATAAATATATTTGCTAATCTTCGGTCCTTTTTTATCGGCTACTATCGTTAATTTCATCCGTAATCTCCTTTACTTAATTAAAGTGGTTCACCAAAAAATGGCATGCCATCCCGCCAATCAAAAATTTGAGCACGAGCATGACGATTCGGATTATCCAAAGGATCTCCTACTTTATTTTTCTCAGGTCGGGCATGGTAAATCAACACATCCTCCTGATCATCCTCCGATAGAGTAAATGAATTATGACCTGGTCCAAACTGAGCGTTTCTTTCAGACGTCTCGAAAACCGGTTCCGGACTCTTATGCCAGGCATAGCCGTCTAGTAAATTGGCCTCTTCCTCTGCCCACAAAAGTCCCATCTTATAGTTTTCGTCGGTGGCACTCCCTGAGTAGGTAATAAAAATTTTGCCCTGCCTCTTTAAAACCGCAGCTCCTTCGTTCACCTGAAACCCTACTTTTTCCCAAGGAAACTCAGGAATGCTCAATAATGTTGGTGTTCCTCGTAAAGTCCATGGATTACTCATTTCAGATAAATACAAATTAGAATTTCCAGGAATTGCTGGTTCTTTCTGAGCCCAAACATAGTATAAGGTCTCCCTATGCTCAAAAACTGTAGCATCTAAGCTAAAACTTTCTTGATGGGTTTTAATTTGCCCCTTCTCTATCCAAGGACCTGTCAGGGGATTCCCCTGACATTCAATCGCAAACATTCGATGCTGAAACATATTATTTTTTGTTTCAGCAGTAGCTGCAGCAGCAAAATAGATATACCATTTCCCTTGAATAAAATGAATTTCCGGCGCCCAGATTAACGCACTCATGGGACCACTGTCGTGAGCCCGCCAAACGCTTTGACGTTCGCCATCCTCCAAGCCATTGAGAGTTTTACTGCGCCGCACTTCAATTTCCTGATACCCTGGCACCGAGCCTGTAAAATAATAATAACCATCCGTGTGTTTATAAACCCATGGGTCCGCTCGTTCGACCACTATTGGGTTGTTATATCTTTGATTAGAAATGCTCAAAGGTCATCCCTCCTTCATGCAAATTAACTGTTTGTTTCATATTAGTAATCACGCCTTTAACCATCAAGTTCATCAGGAACAAGGTTCCTGAAAAACCAATTAAAACAAAATAATTCATATAGCGCTGGGCGATAAACACAGCCATGAATTGCACCACAATCACACCACCATTAATCGCCATTTTATTTAAGAAAAGATGAAGAGCAAATTTGAAGGAGGCCTTAACCGTCACATCAAAATTAGCAAAAAATAACATTTGATAAAAATAGAACAATACGCCCAATACTAGTAATATCAAGAAAAAAGGACTCATGCTTTGAAATTTTGGAACTAGGGTTAGCCCAAACAAGTCCACCATCAAGACAATTAGACAGACACTATTAGGCACCCCTAAAATAAAGGCTTCTTTAAAGTCCCGCCCATAACGGCTAAAAAAAGTACCCAATATCTTTTCCTCTACAGGATTATTCAGCATAAACAAGCTGGCGTTTAAGGACGGAGCAACTAATAATCCCCCGATGCCTAAACAGACTAACTTGAGACTCCCTGTAATGAAAAAAGCAGTGACAATCAACGGATTGGTCACAATTAAACAAACGTTTAATACAAACAATAACCAGACCGTATTTAAAAAGTGATTCATCACATTCATTTTCATCTTACAACCTCCTTATCCCTTAACACCACCGACTGTCAAGCCAGCAATAAATTGTTTTTGATTCAACATAAAGACAATGATAATCGGAATAATTGACATAACAGAGCCAGCAAAAACAATGTCATAATTATTACCATAAGGCGTCATATACGTCATTAGCCCTGCTGGAAGCATCAGATTTTCGTCCGATCGTAGAACAATCATCGGCCATAAATAGTTATTCCAAACATTCATGGAAGTCAAAATCGCCATAGCACCAAAAGCCGGCTTCATCATTGGTGCATATATATTCCAAAAAATTCGAAACTCACCACAGCCGTCAATTCGAGCAGCATCAGCATACTCCTTTGACAGACCAATGGCATATTGCCGGAAAAAGAAGATCGTTGCCGGTGGCACAATCCCCGGTAAAATAACACCTAGATACGTATCCATCAACCCTAGGTTAGTAATCAATTTATACAACGGAATCAATAAAATATCACCTGGCACCATCATCATGACCAATACCATGGCAAAGATAAACTGACGCCCCTTAAAATCATACAGAGCCAAACCGTAGCCAACCATTGAACACAAGACCAACACCACTACCGTTTGGATAAAAGTAATCACCACACTATTTTTAAACCAGACCCAGTAGATACCATCATTATGAGTGAATAATAATTTATAGTTATCCAAATCAGCCACACCAAAGTCAATTTTCAAGGTTAATCCCTTAGAAAAAATCATCGAGGCATCTTGGAGAGACGAAATAATTAAAAACATAAAAGGAATAAACACAAGTAGGCCTACAACCAGTAAAAAGAGCAGCGTAACTAGTCCAATCCCACTGAAACGACGTTGTCTCTTCATTAGTTATCCTCCTTAAAAAGTCCAGTTAATTTGATTTGAACCGTGTTAAACGTCACCACTATTAAAAACATCACAACACCTAAGGCACAAGCATAACCGTAATCCCCTTGCTCAAAGGCAAATTTATAAATCATCGTCACTAAGGTCGTACCAATATTATTCGGAGATGCTGTCCCCCAATAGACATAGGATTCATTAAATAATGAGAAACCAGCTAAGATTGAAATCGTGAGAACATAAACCGTGATTGGCTTTAATAGAGGAACCGTAATATTCTTAAACTTTTGAAAGGTACTAGCGCCATCAACATCTGCTGATTCATATAATTCTATAGGAATTCCCTGTAACCCAGAGAGAAAATAAATCATATTAACCCCTAACCAACGCCACACACAAATAATAATCAGAGCAAACATCCCTGTGCCTGATCCATTTAACCAATTTATTGGTTCCACTCCAAAATGACCTAAAAAAGTATTAAAGACTCCAGTTGGTTGTTTACTAAATGCAAACTTAAAGACAATCCCGATAATTACCGATGATGTTAAGACCGGCATAAAATAAAGCGATCTAAAGAATGATTTAAAGGGCGTTCCCTTATGATTCATGACAATTGCGACTAACATTGGAAACGGGATTAAAATCAAACACGTCCAAAATGTGTAACGCAGGACATTCCACAAGGCCTTGTAAAAGACTGGATCTTTGATTAAGCGCTTGTAATTATCCAGGCCAATCATCGTCACATCATCAAACCCATTCACTTCCTGAAAACTCATTTTAAAGGCATCGAATAAAGGATACATTGAAAAAAAGATAAAGATTAGTATAAATGGGGCAACGAATAGATAAGGCGCAATTTTTTGTTTATTCATGACTTTTTTGCTCATCGTACTCTCCTCTCACTTACGAACTGATTCATTGATGGCCAATACTTGGGCTTCTTCAAAAAGAGAAAGGCAAGCTGTGCCTCTGAAAGCAGAGCAACTAAATACGCCTACGTTACTTAGGACTGCTTTACCTTTCATCCTCTCATGTTTAGGCCTCTTTTCCCTTACCGCTACTTGGCATTTACGGCTTTATCCACTTTGGCTAAGGCCTCTTTTGGTGTTTCTTTGTGTTCCTCTAATGTATTAGGGAACACATCTGTCCCAATTTTATCTGAGACAGTCGCATAAAGTGGATCCGTCCAGCTAATAGTGCCGATTTCATCACTGACCTCAGATAGTACATCGAAGATATTCGTTCCAAAATAATTGGTAAATTTATTTTCAGCACGCAACTCGTCTGATTCCCAGACATCAGTTCTAATTGGATCAAAACCTAAATCATTCCAAATATTAATGGCTCCTTCTTTGCTGGCTTTGGCATAGACAATAAACTTCTTGGCCAAGTCTTTATTGCTAGCTTGATTCGTTACAACTGTGGCAGTTCCGCCAATTCCAGCCGAACGATCATCCCCTTCATTAAAGATTGGCAGTGGCGTAATTTTAATCTTGCCACTTAAATCCGGCATGTAATCCACCATCCTACTCATATACCAAATAGGATACACAACAGCAGCAGACTGACCATCATTAAAGGTCGGGAAAAACTCTTCAGTATCATTAAACCCACCAGCCGACTTTCCAGCCACTTTACTGTCATAAATAAGACCTTGTAAATAATCCATAGCGCGAACACTGGCTTCATTAGTTAAATCAGATTTGCCATCTTTAATAATGTCAGAGTGTTGTTGGGTGACCATTAAATAATACTGTGTCGCATTGGTTGTATTCAAATCGGTAATCGGCTTACCAGTCTTCTCTTTGACAATTTTACCGGCTTCTTCAAATTCAGCCCATGTTTTAATATCATCGGGGTTAACCCCTGCCTGGTTCATAATATCCATGTTGTAAAAGACTACTGATGAGCCAACATGATAATCCAGTCCCAAGACATTGCCATCAACAGTAAAATTATCTAATCTTGATTTAACAAGCACATCTTTAATATCCGCTATTTCCTCATTAAAGGATTCAAGTGGCACTTTATTCCCCTTTGTCATCGATGAAAACTTACCGATTTCAATATCTGAAATATCCGGAGCACCTGAACCTGAGGTTAAAGCTACTTGTAATTTTTGATGCATTTGATCATACGCTAAGACATTTGTTTTCAGTTCAATCTGTTCATCTGGATTTTCCTTATTCCAAGAAGCTGCCGCATCATTAAAAAATTTGGCGTGTTGCTCTACAAAGGTCCACATCTCCAGTTTCGTTTTACCATCGCTGGTTTTGGCACTTTCCTTTTTCTTGCCACACCCGCCTACCAATAACAATAAGACTAATACGCTTACAATAACTTTAATTTTTTTAGTCATGTCCATCCTCCATTATTTGACTTTACATCTAATAACATTCCAAGAAAGTGGCGCTAAAACGGCTTCTACTACATTTTTAGTTATTTGATAATCGTTGCTAGTACTTGGTTTGACATCTTGTTTGTCTTTCGTATTTACCTCCTTACAATCAAATCCTGCCATTTGACTAAACTCAATGACTTCCCCAATCTCAAAATCTCGAGCATCCACTGACAAGGTTAAACTCTCATTGAGAGATCGATTTACCCCAAAAATGACTAATTCAGAGGCCTCTTCATTGTGAATAATAACTGACTCTAAATAAGGCACTGATGAAAATTGGCTTGTGGAATAGGTAGGGCAGTCAATTTGTGGTAATAAAACATTTCCTCTGCCGTATTTCGATAGTTGCATAAAGGGATGGAAAATAGTTTGTTTCCAAGCAGGCCCGTCTTTTTCCGTCATAATTGGCGCAATCACATTGACTAATTGAGCCAGACAAGCTATTTTTACTCGATCCGCATTTTTTACAAGAGTGATTAACATACACCCCAATACTAAAGCGTCTTCAAAATTGTAAACATCTTCAAGAATATGAGGCGCCACTTGCCAAGGTTCATTACTTTCGTCTTTTTCATTTGAATGATACCAAATATTCCACTCATCAAAAGACAGATTCAGTTGCTTCTCACTTCTCTTCTTCGCTTTGACATAATCACAAATCGCTGTCACACTTTTAATATACTGATCCATGTCAATTGATTGAGCCAAGTAATTTTCGATATCGTCCTCATGGTTGCCATAATACTGATGCAAGGATAAATAATCTACATGATCATAAGTATGTTCCAGCACTTCTGCTTCCCAAGAGGCAAAGGTCGGCATCTTGCTGTTGGAGCTGCCACAGACGACTAACTCAATCGAGTCATCCACCAGTTTCATAGCTTTGGCCGTTTCTTCTGCTAAACGACCATATTCTTCGGCGGTTTTATGACCGATTTGCCAAGGACCATCCATCTCATTTCCCAAACACCACGTTTTAATCCTGAAAGGTTCCTCTTGTCCATTGGTCCTCCTTAGATTACTCCACTGGGAATCTCCCTCAAAATTACAATATTCCACTAAATTTCTGGCAGCATCAACTCCTCTTGTACCTAAATTAACGGCCATATTAACTTCTGCACCCACTGTTTTTGCCCATCCCATAAACTCATGAATACCGATTTCATTGGTTTCAACAGTCCGCCAGGCTAAATCCAATCGTTTAGGCCGGTTAGACACTTCGCCGATTCCATCTTCCCAGTTGTAACCAGAAAGAAAATTACCGCCTGGGTATCTAATTAATGGAACATTCAACTCACTTACTAATGCTTTGACATCTTCTCTAAAGCCGTTAGTGCTAGATGAATGACCTGGTTCGTATATCCCTTCATAAACACACCTTCCCATATGCTCCACAAATGACCCATAAACTCTCGGATCAACTTTCGACACGATAAAATCTTTCGATACCGTTACTTTTGATTTCATGCAATACCTCCTCAGTAATGATAATACGAATTATAATATCTAATGCAATCGCTGTCAATAGCAAATATATTAATTATCTACATTTATAAAAACGTTAATTAACACATTTATTAATATCTTTCGCAAAAAAAAGACGCTATTTACATATATGAATATAAATGTTAATATACAATTAATATCAAACGACAGGAGAATGCCTTATGCAGCTAGATATAACAAATGATTCTTTAAAAGTTTATGAAGCCCTAGCTAGTGATGTTAGATTGGCCATTATCAGGCTTCTCGCCACCAGCAAAATGAATATTAAAGAAATTGCCGAAGAACTTGACTTAAGTAGCCCAATTATTACCATGCACATCAAAAAACTGGAAGAAGCTGGGATTATCAAAACTGAAAAAGTAAAACAAAATAAAATATCTAGCCTAAAGGTAGATAATATTGAAATCAGTTTTCCAAAAAAGATTTTCAAAGCCTTCGACACCTATCACTCCTCAATCCCAGTGGGCCACTATACGGATTATCTGGTAGAACCAACTTGCGGACTAGCTTCTGCCGATGAATTTATTGGTAAAGTCGATGAGCCCAAATACTTTATGGACCCCCGTCGCATGGATGCCCGCATCCTTTGGTTCACCAAAGGTTTTGTCGAATATCGCACACCTAACTTTTTATCAACCAGTGATACCTTAGAGATGATCGACATCTCTTTAGAACTCTGTTCTGAATTCCCTTTTGCCAATGATGTTTGGCCCTCTGACATTTCGTTTTCACTAAATGGTTGTGAGCTTGGGACCTGGACAAGCCCTGGTGACTTTGCTGACACTCGAGGAAAGTTTACTCCAGACTGGTATCCCGATAAAAATAACCAGTACGGCCTACTGAAAACCATCAGAATAACCAACCACGGTTGTTATATGGATGGTGACCCACTATCGGCTATCAGAACAACCGACATTGATTTTGCTTCAGAAACATGGACTTTTAAAATTGAAGTCAAGAATGACGCTAAAAATGTAGGGGGCTGCACACTCTTTGGCAAAGGCTTTGGTAACCACGACCAAGACATCGATTTTAATGTTTATTATAGTTAAAAAAGCAATTTCAGATAATTTGAAATTGCTTTTTTCTTAGATTTTTTACTACTTCCCCCCCCCGAGCGGCCCTGCCTAGACATGAACCACGACTCGAGCGACGACTAATCAAATTGCCGAACTAGCCTTCTTATTCCCGGTCGAATAGTGTCGATGCCTACCAGGATATCTTCTCCCCCACCTTCCTCTTTGATGCTAAGTGGCCCAAATGAAACGTCGCACCAACAAAAAATACTATTATTACAGCAGACAACGCTGGCAAACCTAAGTCTTGAAACAGATTGGAGTTCTGGATGTCATCAGTTGACAAAAGAGGCTTGCTGCCCCTTTAGTTTGCTTATACTCTTAATACCTTTCTAACTCTCAAAAAGCGACAAAAAAACTCAACTTTTTTAAGTCGAGTTCGAATTAGTTATAAATAGTAAAGACTTTAGTTAGTCTCTTTTTTTACTAGTTGAAGAGCGATGAGACCTTTTGCTTTTTCGTTTTTTAGATTGAGACTGGCTCGGTTCAGGTTGGAATTTTACGCTGACCTTTTTACTTACTTTTTGGACATGCCTTTTTAACACCTTATAATCACGACTGTTTGTTAAAGAAATTAATCTAACCGTTAGAGGCAACAATAACCAACTCCAAAATAATAATTGGCCAATCTTCGGTCCTTGTTCCGCCAACCACTCTGCTTCGTTTGGCCCCTCAATCAGGAACACAATGATAAAACGAGTGCTGTCTCGCAAAATCATAAACAGTAAAATGAATAAGGCAATTAGTAGTGGCACACTTAATAATTTCAAGAAATTTAAACCTGGGTATTCTTCTAATACATAATTTAAGACAAACCACCAAATCGCCGGATAGAGGGCAAACCAAAGAAGAACTTCTAAAAACACCACAAAAATACTCACTTTTTCTATCCCTCCTTTAACCCAGAACTTGGTTTAGTTTATTTTGATATTGTTAATAACCAACCGTTAATCAAACGAACTCTAACAAGAGTTATTAAAATAAAAGTTCCACATATTATCATACCTCAAAATTAAGAAGAAATGGTAGTCAAATTTTGAATTTATTACATTTTTGATTAGTTGTGCAAAAAAAAAACAACGCCATACCCGAAGGCGCGTTGTCTTTTGGCTATTCATCTGGTACTTCAATCACTGTTGTTTCCTCTTCATATAAACTTGATTTGTCGCGATACCATTCAAAGAAATGGGTAACTACCACTTTAATCGCCGCATACCCTGGAATTCCGACAATCACCCCAACGACGCCAAATAATTTACCCGCCGTCAACAAGACAAAGATAATCGTAATCGGGTGAATCTTTAATTGGCTACCTAATACTAAAGGCGACACAAAACGTCCTTCAATAACTTGCTCAATAATAAAGACGATAACGACCTTAATAAGCATCGAAGGTCCGATTACCAGCCCTAAAATCAGCGCAGGAATGGTCGCCAAGAACGATCCCAGATAGGGAATCAAATTCAAGAAGCCAGCTAAAATTCCCAAGGTAATGCTGTAATCCAAACCAATTAGACTAAAGCCTATCACAAACATAACCGCCACAGCAAAAGCTACCGTTAATTGGCCGCGTATGTACTGAGAGACTTGATTATTAATGTCAATTAAGACCTTGGTCGTTGGTTTACGTGCTTTAGTTGGTAGGAAATTAATAAAATATGACATCATATCCTTGCCATCTTTTAACAAATAAAACAAAATAAAAGGGGTTGTAATGACCGTAATAAACACATTAGCAACAGTCCCAATAAAACTGCCAATTCCTTCGAATGTCGTCTTGGACAGATTTTTAACAATGTTACCAACACTATCGAACAAACTTTCACTAATTTTTTCCAGTTGGTCCACATATTGATCAAACATCGGATGGCCAAGCCATTCCGTTGTTTTGCCTTCTATCGTTTTCCAGTAACTCGGCCAGTTATTTAGGAAGCTTAAGGTCTGTTCTTGGATTTTCGGCACGAGGATAATAATCCCCCAAGCCATTAACGCGATAATCCCAATAAAAATTATCGTAATCGCCCAGACACGCTTAATTCCTCTATTTTCCAAAATATTCACCAAAGGATTCAGGAAATAATAAAGAATTCCCGCAAAGACAATCGGAAAACCGACAATCCCAAAAAATTGCCAAACAGGTGTAAATAAATAGGACACTTTTGTAAAGAGTAAAATAATCAAGAGACACAATAAGATGACGAGAAGCCCAGTGACAACCTGATTATTTAAAAACCATTTCCAAAACCAGGAAACCTTACTGCGCTCACTTTCTTTTTTTTCCATAGCGACCTCCTAATAATTAGTGATAGGTAATAAGGGACCCTTCAGTAATGACGGGCATCTCAAAAGGTGTCACGTAAATAGCATTAACTAAACTATCTTCTGCGGGAGCATCCTTGAAGACGACAGTCACATGACCAATCGTATTTAAGTGATTAATCGCAAGGTGACCAACATGAGTAATCGTATAATCCTGCTTACCAAAAGAAATCTTTCCACCTTCTTTTAATTCAATCGGTTGACCGGCTGTTTTAAGTTCTTGAATAATCGATACTTTTTTTAATTCCTCGGTGGCGTCATCGCCAAATAAAATTAACATCTTGTCCTTAGCATCGATTGCTTGCGAACCGATATGTCTAACAATTCCTTGTGTCATCTGTCTGCTCCTAATCTATTTTTTCTATGGGAAGGGTCACTTTTTTCTAATCTGTAGCAAAAGTCCCACTTCACTCCTCTTTAATTGTACCACAAACAGATTAATGTGAGGTGGTTCAAGAGTCGAAGTTTCGGGATTCTTTGCTTTTCTTAAAATAATAGCGATTAGTTTGGGGGGAATTATCCAACATCCTTTGATGACAAATTAAAATAAAAAACAAGTTATTAAATAAAAAACGAGATAATCCCTCAGGCAAATTGCTTTAGCGTGTTAATCGAAAAATCTTTATGCTATACTTTGGTTATAATGATTGAGAGGATGGCGTTTATGTTAGAAAAAATCTTGTTAGGCACTTACACTAAAAGAGAAAGTAAAGGAATTTATGAAATTTCTCTTGATACTGAAAAGAAGGAACTTGTAAACTTTAAACCTGTTATTACTGAAACAAATCCTACTTATGTTGGGATTGCCAGTGATAATCACTTATATTCAATGACAATCGTTGACGGCAATGGCGGAATGGCGGCTTATAAGCCTGAACCAAATGGTGGTTACAGCTTATTAAATGCCGTAACTGAAGAAGGTGCGCCTCCTTGTTACGTAGGAATCGATAACGACAAACGCTTAGTCTTCGGTGCTAATTACCATAAAGGCCAAGTCTTAGCTTATAGAGTCCAAGAAGATGGCACAATTCAATTAGTGGATAAAATCCAACACGAAGGCAGTGGCCCTCATGACAATCAAAAAGGACCACATGCTCATTACACGGATTTAACACCTGATAAACGCCTCGTTGCCTGTGATTTAGGTACAGATGGTGTTTATACTTACGACATCGCTGCTGATGGCAAACTGACAGAAGTCGCAGTTTATCAGGCGACACCAGGAACTGGTCCTCGCCACTTAGTCTTCCATCCAAATGGAGAAATTGCTTACCTCTTTGGTGAATTGGCTAACACAGTCGTCACATTAAGCTACGATGCTACAACAGGTAAATTCGAAACCTTGCAAACTATTTCAACAATTCCTGCTGATTTCACTGACTTTAACGGTGGCGCAGCGATTCGCATCTCCCAAGATGGCAAATTCGTCTACGCATCAAACCGCGGTCATGACTCGATTGCTGTTTTCAAAACAATCGACGGAGGCAAAGCCTTAGAATTAGTCCAATTAATTTCTTCAGAAGGCCACATTCCACGTGACTTCGCTTTGAACAGCACAGACGAATTTGTCGTTGTTGCCCATCAAGAATCTGATAACTTAACTCTATTCAGCCGTGATTCTGAAACAGGCCAATTAACATTGATTCAAAAAGATGTTTATGCACCTGAATGTGTTTGTACATATTTCGTTAAATAAGCCAAAACAGGCGCCTCACATATATGTGAGATGCCTGTTTTTTTATCGTTTGAGCTCTATCAAAGGAGCACCACTTTCAATCTGTGGTTTATTAGTAAAGGTTAATTGCGTAAAATCTTTGGTATTCGTTACGACGACTGGTGTGATGACACTATAACCTGCACTTGTAATTTTATTGATATCAAAACGCACTAGTAAATCCCCGGCTTTTACAAGTTCACCACTTTCCACAAAAACGTCGAAGCCTTCCCCTTTCAATTCTACCGTATCCATGCCAATATGAAGGAGGACTTCCACGCCATCTTCAGAGATTAAACCAACAGCATGACCTGTTGGAAAAACCGTCATGACACGTCCATCAACAGGTGCTCGCAGCTCACCGTTCGATGGCATAATGGCAATCCCTCGCCCCATAGCGCCAGAGGAAAACACTTCATCTTTGATTTCGGCCAAACTTGTAACCTGGCCTTTTAGGGGGCTCAAAATAGTGATGTCTGTTTTAATCGATTGAGTCTTCTTTGGAACAACCTGATCATCAATTGGGGTTGCCATAACTACCACTGGTTCTTCTTTAAATCCAATCACATAGGTAAAGATGAAACCAAGTACAAGCGCTACAGATGTCGCAATAACGGTTCCCCAGAATCCCATATCAATTCCTTCTGGATTAATCTTACTTGGAAACCCAAAGACACCAAGCCCCCCAGAAGTATACGCTTTTGAGCCAAAGAATCCTAAGATACCACCGCCAACAGCGCCTGCTACACAACTTGCAAAAAATGGTTTCTTCAAGGGTAATGTAATACCATAGATTGCGGGTTCAGTTACACCAAAGATCCCCGAAATAATTGCTGGAATTGACAAAGATTTTAACTTTGGATTTTTTGTTTTTAATAATACGGCTGCCACAGCACCTGTTTGAGCAAATGAACAAGCGAATGATAATACTAAAATCGTATCGGGTTTCCCCATTGCAAAACTAATTAAGGCAATCGGAACAATTCCCCAATGTAAACCAAAAATAACAAATACTTGCCAGAATGCCCCTAACGCAATACCAGTTAAAACTGGACTTAAGCCGTACAAGGCACCAGTTGCCGCACCAATCAAGTCACCTGCCCAAGTGGCAATAGGTCCTATTACCAAAAAAGTTAACGGGATAATAACAACCATCGTACAAAAAGGGACCAAAAATGTTCTGACGATGCTCGGAATCACTTTTGTAAAAAAGCGTTCAACTTTCGCTGAAACAAAGGTGGATAATATAATTGGAATCACCGACGAAGCATAACTCATCATAATAATAGGAATTCCCATAAAAGTGATACGAATGGGCGCTTCAAAAATAGTTCCACCAAAAAGGGTATACAATACAGGAAATGCCTCATTATTCGCGACTGCTAATGGTGCTTGAGCGGTAATCATCGGATAAATCATTGCCGCCCCAACCACCATGGCAATAAAGGGATTAGATTTAAATTTTTTCGCAGCTGTATACCCTAAAAATATCGGCAATGCATGAAACATAGCATCTCCAGCTGATTGCAAAATAATATAAGTGCCAGATGATTTTTCAATCCAACTGAGTGTTTCAAATAATGCAACAAACCCTTTAATCATACCAGCTGAAGCCAAGACACCTAAAGTAGGTGTAAAAATTCCAGAAATCATGTCAATAAAGCGATCAAATAAATTACCACTTGATTCGTCTGCATCTGAAATATCCATAGACTCTGTCTTAATATTGCCAACTTTAACCACTGCCGCAAAAACTTCGGGGACATGATTGCCAATAACAACTTGATATTGTCCACCACTTTGCATCACCGTGACAATCCCATCAATACTCTTTAATTTGTCAGTCTGTGCCTTGCTTTCATCTCTCAGTTTAAAGCGTAAACGAGTCACACAATGAAAGACACTTTTGATATTCTCCTCGCCTCCCACCCCTTCAATAATTTCCTTGGCCAATCCTTCGTATTCCATACCCGTATCCTCCCTAAACTCTTTTTAAGACATGTCTCATAAAAAAACAAAAAAACCTAAACCGACATAAATATAGAGAGACTCTCTCTGTACTTATGTCAGTTTAGGTTATGCCCTCTTATGGTAACAGTCCTATTTCTGACAAGTTCATTCTATCAAAAACAAACGACAATGTAAACCTTTTCTTTTATTCTTCTTCATTATTTGTCACACGCCATATATGAATCGTCAAATAAAGAACTTCATTGCTTGTGATTTCCCAGCCCTCCTCACGTCTAACTTTCTCACCCACTCCAAGGGCCACTTCGTAAGCTCGTTGATATTTAGCTTTAATTATTTTCATCAAGTCTCTATCTAAAGAGCTATCTTTCAAACTTTCATTATTGATTTGCCGAATGATAAAATATCTTAAATGAGTCACAAAGCGGATATAATTGGTTGATTCCTCATCTAGTTCAAGGTCGTACTCATCACTGACAAAGGTCATAATCATCCGTACAATCATATTAATCCGGTCTGACTGCTCCAACTTCTCCTTGCCATCCTGGGCATTAACATAGTGCATGGTAATAAACGTCTCTTCACTTTTCGGTAAAGTCACTCCCAATCGTTGATTCAAATAGCCAATCGATTGAATCGCCGCTTGGTATTCTTTGGGATACAGGCGCTTCGTCTCCCACTTTAAGGGAGCTGAATATTCAATGCCTTCACTCGTTCGTTTTAAAGCAAAATTAATATGATCCAGTAAAGTGATATAATTTTTGTCTTTTAATTTAACCCCAATAACCATCTCTGCATCTTGAATCATTTCGTTAACCGCTTCAATTAATTCAGCATCCATGCTAAAAATAGTTTGGACGATATAAGAAAAATCTTGAGAAGGTTCAGCAAGAAACCGCCGTTCGATTTCACTGGTCACAATTTTATCACCTGGTTGCTTCCCAAAACTGATCCCTTTACCAATGACAATCCATTCTTTATCCTCATTATCTTTGACCATCGCAACATTGTTGTTGAACTTTTTTAAATAATTCATGATGGCCTCCTTACTTATTTTATTTATCTAAATAGTACACTACAAAAAACAACGACTCAAGCTATTTTAACTTAAGTCGTTGCCAATAATCTAGTGTAATATTTTACCTTCATGAAGATTCTCATTTAATTTTTTAAAGAATGGGCGAAGTTTTGGATAGACCCACACTCCTAGCACAAAAAATCCCACTGTAATTAGGACTAAAATAATGATTGCCTTCCAAGCATTTGGCCAGTAAATCCCTCCAACCGGTTCTCTTAAAAGATTGACTGCATGAGTAAAGGGTAGTAGCGGATTGATAAATTGGAAGAATTTTCCGGACATCTGAATGGGGTAATTCCCCCCTCCACCTGAAATGGACAGAACCAGAATAATAATCGCTGCTCCTTTCCCTAAATTACCAAAGATCGCCACTAGAACATAGACCATCATCATAAAGGTAAAACCTACTAGTAAAGCAAACAAAATGGTATAAAATGGACTGACTGCATAAGTGCCCAGTAGCCAGTGATTTCCCACACTTACGATTAACGCTTGGAAAAAACCAACGACTAAGTAAGTCGCCATTCTCGCTAAAAACTGTTGACGTTTTGAGTATTTCTTTTTCTGTTCATCGGATAGTTGAAACTCCGTTGAGGCAATACTTGAAAATAGAACAGCCCCTACCCAAAGACAAAGGGCGGTATAGAACGGTGCACTAGCCGAGCCGTTATTAGGAACTGGGTAGACATCTTTTTGATTAATTGTTACCGGATTTGAAATGAAATCACTCTCAGCATTAGCATCTGATTTTAATAATTTAACGATTTCTTTTAAATCCACATCTTTTTGACCTTTACGAATCAATCCGGCTGCCTTGTGAACACCACTGCGAATATTAGGCCAGTCATCTTGAATCATCGTTGTTGCCATGCTAAGTGCTTCCTCCACTTGTGGCATTTTTTGATTAACCATCTTCATGGTTTTCGTCAAATCAGCTTCAATTTTAGGTAAATCATTTTCAACAAAGGTTGCGGCTTTAGTGAGTTTTGTTGCCAATTCGGGTAAATCATTTTGATACAAATCAGCTGCTTTATTAATACCACTGACAATCGTGGTCATATTGCCATTAAGAATTTCATTAGCAGAATGAATCTCTTGTTTGACAGCTGGCAATTCAGCTTGATATTTCTCTAAAAACGCAATAGCCTGTGTAACAGTTTGGGTCGTATTAGTTAAAAGTGCGTCTAATTGACTAATTAACTGTTCATCAACCACTTTCCCTGTAATATTTTTAGCAGAACCAAGAAGTTCTTGTAATTGAGCTAAAAGTGGTGCCACTTTGGCTTTAATCGCTTCTGGTGTAATGGTACTCAACGCGTCGGCCAAAGTTCTAGCTTCCTGACTAATAGTTGTTAGGTGTTGTTGCAATTCAGCTGAAGACCATCCGTCAATATTAGCGATCACGTAATTAATATCACTTTGTAATTGTGGAATTCGACCTTGGGCCCCAACTAAGGTATCAATAATAGGTTGCAAATCCGTACTACCAGTTAATTCCTGAATTTGTTGTAACATTCCAACAGTCGAGCTGATCATTTGATCCAATGCGCTTAAACTTGAATTCAAACTGCTCAGAGCTGCTTTAATTTCTACTTTACGTTCCGGTGTTAGTTCATTGTCCCTCAACAATTCCGCTATTTTTTGGGAACTGATTTGGACATCACGAGCGATGGCGGAAATAATTTGAAAGCCAGTCCCCACACCATCAGCTATTTGCGGCAAAGCATTTTGGACTTCACCAATACTGGCTGAGACTTCTGGAATCATTTGATTAGCAGTTTCTGCTAATTTTTCGACATCAGGCAAGACTGTCTGAGCTTTCTCAACGATTTCAACCCCTTTTTTTGCTTCACCAATAGCATCATTCATAATCTCAACTAAATCATCAAAGTCCTCATCAATCATTTTGATTTGACGACCAGCATTTTCAATCTCAGGAATTTTTTCTTGTAAGGTTAAAATCATTTTGCCTGATTCTTTAATTTGAGGCATCATTTTATTCACTTCAATTAATTTATCGCCCATCTTATTTACTTCAGGAATATACGCGATAAATTCATTGGCTTTTTCCAGCTTTTCTTTGTACTCTGGCATTTTTTTATTTAGCTCGACCACTTCTTTTGTATAACCATCAATTTTATCTAAATTATCATCCAGTAAAATCACCTTACTAGTAATTTTATTAATACTCGCCATATTGGAATCTAGGTCATAACCTAATTCATTGAAAGTTTTCAACAAAGTTTCACTAACGGTTCCAACAAACTCTTTACTGATCGTATCTTTAATGGTATTGGCCCCTTTGTCGGTAATTTTAGGCGCAATCGCATTGATTTTTTGGTTAACACTGTACTTGATTTCTGGTTTTTGAATATCACCATCGATAAAGCTCACTAAATTTTCCGAGAAATTTTCAGGCAGATAAATCCCCCCATAAAACTTCCCACTTTTTACCCCTTTATCTAATTCTGCTTTAGAACCAACAAAACGCCAACCAACTGTTTTATTTTTTTTGAGGTTTGTTACTATCTGATCGCCAATGTTGACTTTTTTATCCAATACAGTGACGGTTTTATCTTCTGAATAGACGGCAATTGAAATGTCTTTCGTATTCGAATAGGGGTCCCAAAGTGCCGCTATGTTAAACCACGCATATAATGATGGAATAATCATGAGGGCAATAATTAATAGCAACGTTAGCTTATTATGAAATATTCGCTGCCAATCTAATTTAAATAATTCACCTGTCTGTTTGAGACTCTTTTTCATTTCCTACCATCTTCCTTCACTTAAATCTGATTCCAATCTCGTGTTGGAATTTCCACTTCTTTTTCAAATACTTTTTCCAGTACTTCTCTGACGGAAACTTGGCGTAACCGCTCCTCCCAGAGGCGATCTGCTTCTGAGAAAAATGAGGAGACAATATTGTGACCATTTTGAGCATACTCGTCGAATTCTGAGAACGCCCGTTGTAAGACCCCTATATCTGGAAAGGTTTCTAAGGGGCCTTCAATGGCTTCCACAATTTCTAAAAGTGAGATCTCTGACGTTTCTTTTTCCAAATAAAAGCCGCCATTATTCCCTGATACACCGCCGATTAATTTAGACACAACCAGCTTTCGTAACAACTTTTTAATATAGGACTGAGAGACCGATAATTTTGTATAAATACTTTCTGATGAGACGGGTACATTTTTTTGTTGAATGGACAGCATAGCCATAATCGCCAATGCTTGTTCCGTTGCGTTAGTCAATTTCATATGATTCAACTCCTTTAATATAACTAAATAAATAACATATCTCCGATTCCTCTACTTATAAAATCCATTATAGATTTTTTTTATCTCTAATGCAAGCATTTTGAATATTTTCTGCAATTTTTTAATTTTCTTTCATACACAAAAAAAAAGCCACAATCAACTATCCAAATTAGGCAAATAGTTGATTGTAACCAATTTATTTTAGACTAAGGGCAATTATTTAGGGACAAGCTGACTTTTTAGTTATTAAAAAACTCAACGCCACAACTGATGGCTGAATTTCTCACTCATTTTATAACTACTTACTATCATATTCCTTCTTTTTTTATGACAATCAGACCCATGGATGATTTCTTCTCTCATCCCTGTTTTTCATTTTTAATTTCGTTATCCTATTTTGAGTCACTCATTACAATCACTTCAATCATTCGCTTTTTCATCCGATTTTGTTGTTGTTCTAAAAAATCAACT